>CANCVE010000231.1 GCA_947381435.1 Chitinophagaceae bacterium | reverse complement strand
CGGGAAAAAACTTTCAGTTAGGGTGATTGCATGGGTGAATGCAACTTCTGTTAAAACAGACGTGATATATCTTTCCAATGTACAGGTACAAGGAACTGCTGTAGTTGCCCCTTCAATATCTTTGTCTCCTTCAAGTCTATCTAATTTCTCTTATGTGGAAGCAAATGGCGGACCAGCTAGTGCACAAAGTTTTACTGTTTCTGGTAGCAATTTAGGTGCGAATACAGTAACTGTTAATGCTCCTGCCAATTATGAGATTGCCAATTCTTCAGGTGGTAGCTATGGTTCATCTGTAACACTCACTCCAAGTGGCGGAGTTATAAATACAAATAATACTATTAACGTAAGATTAGTTTCAGGTCTTACGAATGCATCATCTCCCTATAACGGAAATATTACCTTTACTTGTGCAGCAACAGGTTTTGTTAGTCCTTCCATAGCTTTAACTGGAAATGTTACCCCTACACCAAATATTAGTGTCACAAGTAGTTTAGGTACTTTTGGTTATCTCGACTCTGATGGAGGTCCTTCAACTGCTCAAAGCTTTACTGTGAGTGGTACTACACTTGGGTCAAATGCTATTTCAATCTCTACAGCATCTGCTACAGATTATGAAATATCACTTTCTTCGGGTAGTGGTTATCAATCCTCCTTGTCGTTATCACCAACAGCGGGCAATGTTTCAAATACCACTATTTATATTCGCTTAAAGGCTGGATTATCACTTAATAGCTATAATGAAACGTTGAACTTTAGTTCAAATGCTACCTATTCAAATACTCCTTCTATTTCATTGTCTGGTGTGGTTGCAACCGATCCAACCATTAGTGTAAATACCAATTCATTATCAGGATTTGGTTATACTGCTGGTTCTGGACCATCTACTAGTCAGAATTTCCAAGCTAGTGCAACAGGAATGGGAAGTAGTGTGGTTACAATAACACCTGCTACTGATTACGAAATTTCTTTAAATAACAGTACGTTTATAAATACGGGTAGTTCCCCTGCATATATTACCTTGACTCCTGATGGAGGAGGCTCTATTTCCAATACACTCATTTATGTAAGATTAAAAGCAGGTGCTGCTGCAGCTCATTACAACGGGGAATCTATAACACTTACTTCTCTTGCCTCAGGTTCAAATACGCAGACTATTTCTTGTAGTGGTACTGTTTATCCATTGAATCCAGCAAGTTTTACTTCAAGTGCTCCTTCTACATCTGCTATAACATTGGCCGCAACTTCAAATGTTTCAAACAACAATATTGTAGTAGTGTATAATACAACAGGTAGTTTCTCTACACCTTCTGATGGTGTGGCTGCAGGAAGTGTAGGTGCTTCTTTCGCAGGTGGAACTATTGCTTACAAGGGTGTTGCAAGTGGCTTATCAGCTGCTACTAGCCTAACATCAAATACTTTGTATTACTTCAAAGCATTTTCTTATGATGTCTCTAACAGCTACTCTGTGGGGTCTAGCACAAATAATACAACATTGGCTATAGTTGCAAATGGTGCTACTACAAATATTACTTCAACAACTGCTACCTTAAGTGGAACAGTGACTACTGGAGGATCTGCATCATTGACTGCTGTAGGTGTTTCTTTTGGGCTTTCTGCAAATCCTACAGGAGCAAATGCAGCAACAACTAGTTATACCATTACGAAAGCTATAACAGGACTTTCAGCTCAAACTAAGTATTACACAAATGCTTATGCCACTAATGCAAGTGGAACTACTTTTGTGAATGATGCGGCTAGTTATTTCTATACACTTTCAAATCCACCATCTTCTCAGGCAACGTTTACTGTAAATCAAGTGAATGCAACAGGTATCGAAGTGGTAATAGGTAATCCAGCAGGATACCCTGCAACAGGTGTTACCAAAACAGGGTATGTATTAGCGTATTCTACTAGTTCAATTTCTACTTCTTCTTTTGTAAATGGGGTCTTGCCAGCAAACTTAGGTCTGAGTTACATTTCTCCTACAGAAGCTGCTCCAGGTGTTGCTCCTACATTTACTGGCTTAACAATTTCTAGCCTCACCACAGGTAATACATACAATGTAATGTTGATACCTTATACTTGGGATGGTACAAATGCAGCAACTGTAAATTATTTGACAACTTCAGCACCATCTACTTCTATAACATTACAATCTGATGTGGCAACTTGGTCGTTGACTAATAATGGTGTTGCAGCAAATTCAGGGAATGTAACCGGTACTACCATTGTTGGTAGCCCAACCTATACCAATATTGGTGCAACAAGCACTACTGGATTCGCTTATGCAACGATTAGCAATACTAACTCTCCACTAGGATTGACAATCTGTGCCTCAGGTTCTGCTTCTACTCCTAAGTCATGGGCGGCAGAAAATACTAGCTCTTCTACTCCTAGCAATAATATTGTGAATAGTTCTCAAGGTTACTTTAATGGAATATCGTCTGCATCTTCCGTGGCTCGTTATGTTCAATTCGATGTGGCACCAAATACAGGGTATAGTTATACCGTTAATAATATTTCCATTCCTGTTTACCATAATGGAACTTCAGGTACTTTCTTGTATGCAGTTGCTTATTCTACAGATGGATTTACAACTTCTGCAGGGGTACATTACATAATAGGAAGTGCATCTACAGGAGTTGCAATGGCTTCAGGGACAAGTACTATTCCAGCAGGAGCACTTGTTTCTTATACTACTCCAATTTATGTTGCTGCAGAAAGCAAATTGTCTGTCAGGGTGATAGCTTGGGCGGGAAATGCTGTTAAGAGTGATAATGTAGTGATTAGTAATGTTTCTGTTGCCGGTTATTCTACTTTGGTTCCTAATATTTCATTGTCAACAGCAACGCTGACAGGTTATAACTATGTCGAAAATTCCGGACCATCTACAGCACAATCATTTACAGTTAATGGAGTTACTTTGACTAGCAATCTAACAGTTTCTGCTGCTGCTGCATCCGATTATCAAATTAGTACCACTAGTGCTACAAGTGGATTTGTTGGCGGAAATACTACTTTACCAATTACTCAATCAGGTGGTAATGCTTCTCAAACAGTATGGGTAAGATTAAAAGCAGGTTTGGGAGCAGCAAGTTATAACAGTGAACCTATAACAGTATCTTCAAATAATGCGGAAGCTGCTACAAGGACTATTACTTGTAGTGGAACTGTGGCTCAGCGTGCTGTCATCATTCAAAATGCTTCTCAATCTGGAACTGTAGGTCAAGCATTTACATATACCCCTAACACTGCTTCTGGTGTTGCACCGACTAGCTTTACTGAGACTACAAATACTTCCAATTCATTGTTGAGTGATATCGGATTGACTTATGATGGAACAACAGGAATTATTTCGGGTATCCCTTCACAATCTGGTTCATTTACGGTAACTATCAATGGGGCTGCAGGTGTTGGTATTGCACCTGGAACAGGTACATTGACTTTAACAATTGCAGCAGCAACAACTTACTATTATATTGGTGGTACAAGTGGTGCACTGACTGATTATACACAATGGGTAGCTGCAGCAGATGCTACAACTGCTATTTCTGGAAATTCTGCAAACTATGTAATTGGAGGAAGTGGTTTATTCTCCACTACGGGTATCAGTTATATCATTGCAACAAATGCTACTTCAGCAAATAACGGTACTTGGTCAATCGCTTCGGGTTCCACCTTGACAGTCGGAAATTCTGCTATTCCTGGAGTGACTTTGACAATTGCTAGTGGAAAGACCTTGGGTTCTACTAGTATTGTTGTGGCAAGTGCCTCTTCAGGTTCTAATAAGTTACAATTAAATGATGCTACTATTCCAACATTTAGTTTGAGTACAGGAACTACTGTTGAATATGGTGCTTCTTCTGCTCAGACTATTACGGCTCTTACTTATTACAACTTAATTGTTAGTAATACAGCGGTTGTTAGTGGAGTTCCTACAGGAGCATCTGTACTAACAAATTTCACCGTTACAAACAACTTGACCATTAATAGTGGTGGTTATCTTACCATTGGTGCAGCTGCAGGTAATATTACCTTAACAGTCAATTCAGGTGCAGTTAATGTAAATGGTTCATTAATATTCCCTGTTTCAACCTCAACAAGTTTAATTAATGGAACGGCTACTTTTAATGTTAATTCTGGGGCAACCTTATACCTAGCGTCTCTAAGTAGTGGAGGATGCATTCAGTCTATAGGAACTAGTGCAGGAAACATAAGAGGAACAGGAACAAGGACATTTAATGCTAATGTAAATTATGTTTTCCAAGGTGGTGCACAAGGTTTAGGTAATGCTTTCCCTAGTACTTGTAATAACATGACTGTAAACGGTACACATGCCTTTACAATCACTCAAGCATTAACAGTTAATGGAACACTTACCCTGACTTCAGAT
>CANCVE010000230.1 GCA_947381435.1 Chitinophagaceae bacterium | reverse complement strand
GTTGGTTCAGCACCTGAATCAGTTACCGTCTCAGATATCGACGGAGATGGTAAGTCGGACATCATAGTAACCAATCAAAATGGCAATACCATTTCAATATTGAGAAATACTAGTATTGGGGTGAAAAACATATCATTTGCAACAAAAGTGGATATAAGTACGAGTACTTTCCCATTAGGCGGTTGTGCTACCGACCTTGATGGGGATGGGAAACCTGATTTGGTAATCGTTAGTCATAATGGTAATAAAGTAGGTGTATTCAGAAATACAAGTACAGTAGGTAATATATCTATGGCATCAGAAATTGACTATGCCACAGGTTCAAGCCCATACAGTGTTGCTGTTGGAGATTTAGACGGAGATGGTAAGCCCGACCTTGCCGTTTGTAACTCATCGAGTCATACCATTTCTGTATATCTTAATACAAGCACAGTTGGCAACTTGTCTTTTACAAATAAAATTGATTATACGGTTAGTGGTTATGTAGTGGGAGTAGCAATAGGAGATATGGACGGTGATGGAAAATTAGACATCATTGCTACTAATAACTCACCTTATACCGTGTCTGTACTTCGAAATACAAGTTCGGGTAATGGAAATATTTCTTTTGCTTCATATAAAGATTTTGCTACCGAAAGTGGTTCTTATTGTACTGTTATTGGCGATTTAGATGGTGATGGAAAATTGGATTTAGTTGTCACAAATGAATCCGCAGGAACTTTATCTGTACTAAAAAATAATAGTACTGTAGGAAATGTCTCTTTTACAACAAAAGTTGATTACGCCGCTCAAAGTGGTGGCTTGCCAAGCTATCTCTGTCTAACAGATATGGAAGGTGATGGTAAGCTCGATATTGCAACAGTGAGTGGATTTGCAACTACATTCTCTTCTGTTTCGTTGTTTAGAAATAATAGTAATATAGGAGCTATTTCCTTCGAAACGCCTGTAAATTATACTTCAAGTGCAGGGGCATTTAATATTTATACGGGTGACTTAGATGGAGATGGTAAGCCTGATATTATCTCAGCAAGTTCATCAGTAAATAGCGTCTCAATATTTAGAAATCAGATAGGTGAGCCTGTCATCACATCCTTTACACCTTCCTCCGCTGCTGCTGGTACCTCGGTAATTATCAGTGGCAATAATTTTAATAATGTTATAGGTGTTAGTTTTGGTGGGGTACCCGCCACTTCAATTACGGTTGTTTCTTCAACAGCAATTATCGCAACTGTAGGTAAGGGTGCATCGGGAAATATAATTGTTACAACTGCTTCAGGAAGTGCTTCTTTCTCTGGATTTATCTTTAATGCTTCAGTTCCTACAATCACCTCTTTTTCTCCAACTACTGCGACAATTGGTTATGCTGATACCATTAAGGGGAGTGGTTTTACAACAGCAACTGCCGTTACTTTTGGAGGTACTGCTGCGGCATCCTTTTCCATTGTTAATGATAGTATCATTATTGCCATTTTAGGAAGTGGAACAAGTGGCAATGTAAGCGTTACTAATACAGGTGGTACAGTTAGTCTTGCCGGTTTTAGCTATTGTACAGGTATCAATGTTGCCTTTAGCATTTCTGCATCGACTGTTGATATTGCCCCTAATTCAAGTGTAACCTTTACTTCCTCCGCTACAAATGCTGGTTCAGCACCTGTTTATCAATGGTATAAGAATGGCATGGCAATTTCTGGGGCAACTGCTAATTCTTACACCTCCAATACATTGGTAAATAATGATGTGGTTTATGCAATCCTAAAAAGCAATGCTACTTGTACCATTAACGGTACTGTAACAAGCAATCAAGCACTCATCTTTGTAAACAATGGTATTATCAATGCCTTTGCAGGAAATGGAACTACCGGATACTTGGGCGATGGAGGGGCCGCCTCCGCTGCAGGATTTAGTTTTAAAAGCAGTAGTACAAACTTGAATGGTCTTGCTTTTGATACTGCGGGTAACTTATATATTGTGGATGCTAGCGATAATGTAGTACGAAAAGTCAACAAGAGTGGCATCATTTCAACTTTCGCCGGAAATGGCAATGCTGTTTATGGTGGAGATGGAGGGACTGCTACATCTGCGAGTCTAAATTCCCCTTCCGGAGTGGCGGTTGATAAGGCAGGTAATGTATATATTGCTGACTACAGTAATTATAGGATAAGAAAAGTGGATGTAAATGGAATTATTACTACTGTAGCAGGTGTTGGCACCTCAACTTATTCGGGTGATGGTGGGCTTGCGACTTCAGCAGGGTTAAAGGGGCCTACAAGTGTGGCTCTCGATTCGTTGGGCAATCTTTATATATGCGATTATAAGAATTATAGAATCAGAAAGGTGAATACCTCTGGAATCATTTCTACCGTGGCAGGTAACGGTTCTTCCTGTTGTATGACTAGTTCCGGAGACGGAGGTTTGGCAACTGCTGCTAATTTAGGAAATCCAATTGGAATTGCAGTTGATAGGTCAGGTAACCTTTTCATATCACAAAATACAACTAATAACAGTATCAGAAAAGTGAATACAAATGGTATCATTAGCACTATTGTAGGTACAACTTCTTCGATGGGCTATAATACTGATCATATTACGGCAACTTCTGCCTGGTTGAATTCTCCTGCAGGATTGGTAGTTGACAGTATTGGGAATTTGTATTTCTGCGACAAAGGAAATTATCGTATCAGAAAAGTGGGTATAAATGATACCATTCAGACTATTGCAGGTACCGGCTCAATGGGGAATAGTGGGGATGGAGGTTATGCCGTTTCTGCCCAATTAAGCAATCCAAGTGGGTTAGCTATCGACGCAGTTGGAAATCTATATTTTTCAGATGTAAGTAACCATCGTATAAGAAAGATAAACTTAGTGCAACAACAAAGTCAGAGTCCTATCATTTCTTCTTTCGCCCCCTCCTCTGCTGGAGCAGGAGCAACTGTTACTATCAAGGGAACTGCATTTATTGGAGCTAGTGCTGTTAGTTTTGGAGGTACTGCCGCAGCTTCATTTAATGTTGTAAACGATACCCTAATGACTGCAGTTGTGGGTGGTGGTGCTAGTGGCAATGTAAGTATCACTACTAATGTAGGAACTGCGAGTTTAACAGGTTTTTCTTATTGTGAACCAACCACTTCTACTACGAATGCAAGTGTATGTTCGGGTAGTAGTTACACATTCAATGGTTCTACTTATACAAATGCAGGGACATATACAGTACATTTAACCAATTCAATCGGTTGTGATAGTATTGCAACTTTAAATTTAAGCGTTAAGACAAATGCTACTAGCATCACAAATGCTAGTATTTGTCAAGGCTACAATTATAACTTTAATGGGAATATTTATACGGTTGCAGGAACCTATGTTGTTCATTTGAATAATTCATTAGGCTGTGATAGTGCAGCCACTTTAAATCTAAGTATTAAATCAAATTCTACAAGTACAACAAATGCGAGTATCTGTGCAGGAAGTAGTTATACCTTCAATGGTTCAACCTATACTAAGGCAGGTAGTTACACTGCTCATTTAATAAATGAGGTAGGCTGTGATAGTGCTGCCACTTTAATTCTAAGTGTCAAGTCAAATTCTATAAGTACCACAAATGAAAGTATTTGTGTAGGTGGTAGTTATACCTTCAATGGTTCAACCTATACTAAGGCAGGTAGCTACACTGCTCATTTAATAAATGTGGTAGGCTGTGATAGTGCTGCCACTTTAATTCTTATTATCAAATCAAATTCTATAAGTACCACAAATGCAAGTATCTGTACAGGAGGGTCTTATACGTTTAATGGAAACATCTACACGCAGGCAGGTAGCTACACTACACATCTGACAAATGCATTGGGTTGCGATAGTGCTGCCACATTGGTCTTGACTGTAAAATCGGCGAGTACAAGTACAACGAATGCCAATATCAATCAAGGGAACTCCTATACTTTCAATGGTAATAATTATACTTTAGCAGGTACCTACACAGCTCATTTGATAAATAGTGTAGGTTGTGATAGTGCGGCGACATTGGTTTTGACTGTCACCTCAAGCTACATAATCAATGGAAATGTCAAGAATCCATTAGGAACAATCATTCCTTCGGTTACTATTAGTATGAATGGCACTCAAACAGTCACTACAGATGCAAGTGGGAATTATACCTTTTCAGCAGTTGCCAATAGTAAGAATAGTATTATTCCTTCAAAGAATAATGATAAGACAATTGCAAACGGGGTAAATGGAACTGACATCAGCTTGATTCAGAGTCATATCTTGAAGAAGGTTGTCTTGAACTCTCCTTATAAATTAATTGCCGCCGATGTCAATAGCGACGGTGCGGTAAATGGAACCGATATTGCCTTAATTAAGTCATTAATCTTAAAGCATATTACTAAGTTTACTGGCAATAAATTATGGTCATTTGTGGATAGTAGTTTCATCTTTACGACACCTACAAAGCCTTTTCCATATTATGACAGCATTAGTATTGCCAACATAACTTCCAATCAAGGAGGAAAGAACTTCATCGGTGTAAAACTCGGCGATGTCAACTATGATTGGAATGCGGCTGTGTTAGGAATTGATAACAAGGCAACCCAAATTGAAATGTTCCATGATAACATTTCAGTTAATAGTGCCATTACAGAGGTACGAGTTCCAATCAAAGTAAAGAACTTCCGAAATATTATGGGCATGCAATACACCCTGAACTTTAATAGTGAGGTCTTAGAACTAAAAGCAGTAGATAATAATAGACTAAGTGCAGACTATAATTTGGATTATACTTCAGAAGGTAAAATTCCATTCCTATGGGTAGATGCTGCAAGCGAGGCAAGGACATTGCCTGATAGTTCTGTTTTATTTGAATTAGTATTTAATAAGAAGAGAAATTTACTCAATGAAGTAATAAATCTAACATCGGATATTACGGCTATTAATGCATTCGATGGTAACTACAATACGGTAGAAATTAGGAAAGTAGGAGGGGAGATTTCGGAAAATTCTATTGTTACTAATACGATGACAGTTTTTCCAAATCCTGCTAAAGAGACTATTGTTATAAAGGGTAATCATATAGATAAGATACAAGTGATAGATAATTTCGGTAAGATAATAAAGCTGCTTTCATTAC
>CANCVE010000229.1 GCA_947381435.1 Chitinophagaceae bacterium | reverse complement strand
CAAAAGATAAATTCCCGATTTAATAGCACTCATATCCAAGTTATAAAAAGCCGACACATTCAAATCTAATATTTTTTTACCTACTATATCAGTTAATGAAATATGGTTTTGATTGTCTATTAACTGAAGAAACAAGCTATTACTAACTGGATTTGGGTATAAAACATTTTTCAAACTAGATGAAGTTTCTATTCCTAATGCACAATTATTTCCTACTACATAAGAAAAATATTTTGTTACTGACATCCCTCCAGCAAAAGCAAATTTTACAGCATAATTAATGGTTGAACCAATGGTTTGCCCCGATATGGTTTTAGTGAAAATTTTACCGGAAACATTTGACATAGCGGATTCTCCAAAAGGGGATTGCTTCCATAAATACGCAACTACTCCCGTTTTGTCATCTAGTAATTCAAAAGTAACTTTAACATCCGTCCCAGTGGTTTGGAAAGCGTATTTATAACCTACTGTAAAGGAACCTTGCGATGCTTCTGAAGCAGTACCCGCACATTCTGAGTTAGTGTTTAAACCTGTTGTAGCATAAAGTATAACTGGATTGTTACCAGCCAAATTTCCTGCTAAATCAATTGCTGAAATACTAAAATTATAATTTGTACTTGGGTTCAATCCAGTTATCAAAAATGATTTCTGAACTCCCGAAGCATTTGATGTTGAAATTGTATTTGTACCATACCCAATATTATATACCACATTTCCAGAATTATCAGTAGCATTCAATAACAATTCGACAGAAGAACCTGTAATAGCGCCGACACTAGCTGTAAAATTAGTTGGTGCTTGAGTATCATTAGTACTTCCACAGTTAGTTCCTACTACATAACTTATATATTTTGTAACGGCTAATCCTCCTGCATAAGCAAATTTACAAGCATAGTTTATTGTCGTTCCTATGGCTTGCCCACTCACGGTTGAAGTAAAAATATTTCCTGAAGAATTTACCATCGCTGTTTCTCCAAATGGAGCCTGCTTCCATAGATAGGCTACTACACCTGCTTTGTCAGTATCTAACAATTCAAAAGTAATATAAACATTTGAACCTACTGTTTCGAATGTTGATTTATAACCAATATTGAAAGCCCCTTGCGTTGCGACTTTAGATGCTTCAACACAAACCATGGCTTGTGCAATAATAACATTTACCGTTTGTGAAGCACTTGTGGCTCCATCGCTGTCTGTTGCTTTTGCAGTTAAGGCGTAATTTCCGGCTACAGGACTCCAAGTTGCAGCATAAGGAGCCGAAGTATCGGAACTAATTAAGGTGGTTCCTTGATAAAAATCTACCCTTTGAATTGTTCCGTCAAAATCATTTGCATTAGCAGTAATGCTAACTGGTTTCCCTTCGGTAAATGTTGTATTATCGGTTGGTGTAACCAATGAAACTGTTGGTAAAGCATTAGCAGTACTAGTTACCAAAATCAATAATTCTTCGTCGTCGGTGACTAGGTCAGTATTGGTAACAGTCAATTTTAAACTATAAGTTCCTACGGCTAATCCGCTTATTGTTGGATTAACAACTTTTGAGTCAGAAAATTGAACAACTGTAGGCCCATAATTTTGTGTCCAAGAATAGGTCAATGCTTTTCCGGCAGATTCAGTACTTGCAGAACCATCAATTGTTGTAGAAGTCAAGGGTAAAATTACTTTTAGATTTGGCCCAACCGATGCTGTTGGATAACTTGAAACTAAATTCCCTGTTCTAATAAAGGTCATTTTAGCTAAATTAAATTCACCTGAGGAAAAAGCAACTCGCAAAATGTGTCTACCTGGTGTCATCGCAATATTAGGTACTGTTTTAGTAGCCCAAACATCCCAAGAAGTACTGGATGTAGATGGAACTGTAATAGTTCCCGAAATGTCCTGACCATCTAATTCCAAATGAAAAGGACCTCCTCCTGCTACATTTCCTGAAGCATAACGAAAATCAAACGAATACAAACCCGATTGAGCCACATTTATAGTATATTCCAACCATTCATTTGAAGCCAGAGAACCAACAGTAGCTCCTTCGGCAACACTTGTTTTTGAATCTACATATTCATCTAATCTATAATCCCCAGAATTAGCTGTTGTTGTATCAAAATAGGCAATATTTTGGCCTTTTCCACCTTCAAAAGTATCAAATTTCCCAGCTTCAATAATTCCCGGAATTACCCATGGAGTACCTCCAAATGGCAATTGATTTCCAACCTGAACATTTACACTATTGGTAACATTAAATTTAAATTCACTTTCATATACCTTTGCATAAAAGGAGTGCATTCCCAATGTTAAATTTGTAGCATCCAAAGTAAAGGGAGCCGTTGTAACAATACCGAGCGAAGTCGAACCGTCCAAAAATTCCACCTTAATTGGGGTTCCATTTGAAGCCACAACATCTAGCTTTACACTTCCATTTACATACGCTTGCTGAAATGAAGCGCTTAATATACCTACAATTTGAGAATCCATACTGGTCACCATTTTTCGAGCAGGAACTTTAAGTTGATATCCGGTAGAAAAAGTAACCGTAACCGGATCATTTGAATAATTTTGAGCTACATAATTGGTTTGACCATTTTGGGTAAACGCAGTAGCAGTAGCTGAATTTGAAGTTATGGTTGCATTTACCCTTCCTAAAGCATTCATTGCATGAAGCCAGTGATAGGTTTGAGCCTCTGAAACCCCGAATTTTATTTCTCTATTCGGATAGGAATTATATAATCCAATAGCTTTAGAAGGATCAATAAAAGCCAAATATTCCCACATAATGTCATGCCATAAATTTGGATTAACCTGATTACTTAGAATTCCAGTATTGGCTTCAATTTCATTCCAAAGCCTAGTAACATAAGCCGTGTCTTGTCCTAAATAGAGCGAACCACCTTGTATAGGATACAACTCAATTCCATAAGATGCCGCAATATCTCCGGTCCAAAAAGTCCCATTATCAATGCTATTTGACCAAACACGTGATACTAAACTCTTAGTTTGTAAAGGTGGAAAATTGCGATGATGGGTATCCATATAATATTCTTCAATTCCCGTTTGTTCTGTTGTGTAAAGGTAAATTCCCAAATCCCGTATGGTTTTATTTCCTGAGGCTTCTCCCCATTGTATTAGCGCAGAATTAAAAAGCATACTCTCTGAACTGGATTCCATATTATTCCCTTGCGGATTATTGGCAAAACCATCAACCCAACTATGTCCTTGATAAGGATTAAAAGTTCTCAAATAAGGGAACATTGTATCGTTTCGATCATATGCCGCAGCATCACGAACAATTAAATCTACCATTCCTCCCCATTGTGCCGACCAACCTGGACTGAATTGTTCTACAAAAGCTGCTGCTTGGATAAAGTAGCCCCAATGAAATTGTTTGTCATTTAAACCGATGTCTTGACCATATCCTGCAGGATAACCAATTGCTGTACTCCAGGTAGAATTATAATAAAACAAGAAAGCTACCTCACCATTTTCGGCTTTAAACCAGTTTTCAAGTCTATTTTTTATAGTGGCCAACATTTTGTCGCGAGCCACAATATTCCCCATTTCATTGGCAACCCTGGCAGTTTGCATTAATTGGTTAAAAACCTGACCTTCGTTGTAAGAGTCAGTCCAAGTTGCCATCGTGGTATTTTCTATTGACGTGATCTTTTCAGTTAAATCAGTTGGAGTAAAACCTTTACTATAATTGTCAACATAAGGCAAAGTAGGAAGTATACCATGAAAAGTGTTTTCGACACTGAAACTATTACCTGCCATTGTTTTCATTTCACCTCTAATAATTGCATAACTATATTTGTCAGGAACAGGAGAACCCGGCGCTAAATGTGCCCATTGATGCGGAAGTAAACCGAGTAACATATTAGTCTCCATACCTTCTTTTACTTCTGTTTGTACATTAAAATCTGTATGCATTATAGAGGTTGCTTCATTATAGGCATAAGTAGCAGTTGCTTTAACTGGAAAAACATAAGCATATTTTTTATATTCGTTGGCAACACTATTCACATTGCTTGCTGTAAGCGGTATAAAAGCCATTGACCAATAATTTTTACCATTCAAAGTTGAAGTGTAAACAGCTCCATTTTGAGTCCAAGTACTTCCTGCAGGTGCATACACTGCAAAATCAGCACCGTTTTTCACATTGGTACAAACCAGCATTTCGTTAGAGATAACAACTGTTCCAGAATTAATAGTAACCTGAGCTACATCCGTAGACTTTTTGGAAAAATAAAGAAAGGGCATGCCAACACCCGAAGTTGCTTGAAAATTATGAGTCGAATCATCCCAATCCATCGTCACTGTCCAATCCGAATAATCTGAAATTTTAGTATTTGCTGCATTCATTCCTGTTACACCCACAACAAATGGAATAAGATCGTCAATCACACCTGATGGAATATAACTTACTATAAGTCCATTTGATGTTGTTTTCATTGTGTATGGATAATTGAAAAGATTGGATGCTGTCCCGTTTTTTACCAAAGCTGACCACCAGTCACTGGTTGGAACAGGCTTTCCTATTGCATTTCCACTCAAATAGGGAGTTCCAGAAGGATATTGATTTCTACCTGCTATATCAAAACCCGGGTGAGTAGTTCTATAACTTCCACTGCCAACAGTTACGAACTGTGCATTTGCATGTAATGCAAATAAAAAGCTAACAACGACTGTTGTC
>CANCVE010000228.1 GCA_947381435.1 Chitinophagaceae bacterium | reverse complement strand
CACTTGCAGCTTTTTCTACCGTATCGGTTTTGGTAATAATCATTGCCTCTTCATCACTCAACTTAAAAAATTGACAAGCTTTTAAATACACCCAAGACTGCTCAATAAAAGAGGGTAAATCATTTTTAAATAATAATTGACGATAGTTGGGATCAAAGCTGATGAATATATTTTTCGCATTTGCCTTCTGTAATAAATGACGATAGGCTGCTTGTAAAGGTCCTGGTAAAAAAGCAGTAGCCGAACCAAAATGAACAATAGCAATATCATCTAAATCAATCCGATCAACTTCTTCCACCGTTAGTTGACCATCGGCTCCTCTGTTAAAATAAAAATCTCTTTCACCCGCATCCATCAACGACACGAATGCAAAAGTGGTAAAAAAGTTACTATCCTGTAACATGTATTTAGTAGATACTCCAAAAAGCTTCATCTCATCTACTAACTGTTGACCAAAAGGATCGGAACCAACTTTAGCAGTCAATTCAACAGCACCTCCTAAGGCTGAAATAGCTGCTGCCACATTGGTAGGAGCACCACCTGTTTTTTTCAAAAAATTATTTCCTTCAGAGAGTGTTTTACCATAATCCGTACAGATCATATCAATCAAGGCTTCACCGATACAAAGGGTTTTACCACTAAATTTGGAGGAGGTATTTGTTTGCATAGCTATTATTTTTATAATTGTCTATTTATTTACAACTTCTTTTGCTGTCTTTTATGTTTTAAGAGAACAATGGTAACCAACATTCAACTAACAAAAGATGCGAAGAACTCAGTTTACGAATATTAGCAAGTTACGATAAAACTAAACTAAAAAATCTAATCGGCTGGGCTGTATTATAAACCATCCTAAACTTATTTTTTTATAGCTGAAGAAATTTACATAAAATATAGTTTTAAAAATATCAGGATACTATGCCCCGAATATGAGTAAAATAAAATTACCTTTGAAAATTCACATTCCCTTTTGATAACCTATGGTTGAGATTCTATATATAGGAAGTATTTTTTTTTCATTGGTAACGGTTTACCTTTTATTATTTAAAGAGAATGCCTATAGGTCTTACCCTGATTATGTTTTAGCCTCCTATTTCATTGTTGCCATGGCTGGTATCACTGTATACTTGTTGGTTTACTCAGGACTAATCAATAAAGTTCCCCATTTATATAAAACAACTGGACCGCTAAATTTTTTAACGCCTGTATTATCTTATTTCTATGTCAGAGGAGTTTTATACAATGAGAAAAAATTTAATTCTAAAGACCTACCTCATTTTATACCCTTTTTGTTTTTTGCTATTTCCTATATACCATTTTACATTTTGCCCACTGCTGAAAAAGCAGCTGTCGTTAAAGAAATTTCTAGCAATCTTAATCTAGCCCTTCGCAAAAATCTAGGTTTAGTACCGGAAAGCTTTACGTATATGCTGGTTCCCTTTCAAATTGCATTTTATTTAGTTTTACAATGGCAATTAATATTAAAATATAAAAAGAAAAATAAGTTAGATGAAGTTCAAAACCAGATTAAAGAGGTACTTAAATGGTTAAGGATTTTTACTACAGCGGGATCTTTTTTTATAATCGGCACAGTTTTGCTAATTATAGGATCTCTAGGTAGTCCTACCTTTTTTAATACCCCTGCTGCACTTATCATTCCGGGAACTGCTTTATCAGCAAGTTTTTTATTGATTAGTTGTTATTTATTAATCCATCCATCTACCTTATTGGGATTACCTTTTATTAAATACAAAGAGGTTGAATCTGAATTTATTGAAAAACAAATCAATCGCATCGCATTTATTAAAGAGGACTATTCTAAAGAGATTAAAATAATTGATGATTATTTTATATTAGAAAAAAAATACATTAATCCTGATTTGAATTTGAGTACTTTTTCTGTGGAGGTAAAGATACCCGCCCGTGACCTATCTTATATTTTACGCAATCATTATGGATGTGGATTTAATGATTTCATTAACCAATTTAGAATTGAATACATTACGAATAAGATGAATATAAATTTTCTAAATAATTATACGATTGAGGCACTATCCAAAGAGGCTGGCTTTACTACCAAAAGCACTTTTTATAGAGCATTTAAAAAAATCCATCAAGTATCCCCTTTAGAATATATAGAGAATTTGGGACTCACTAAAACCCTATAATTCCAATAAATAGCACTAATTAGTAGCAATTACCGTAATTGCTACATTGTTTTGGTCCCTTAAAATCGCCCCAGCATCTCCTTTTTTTAAATTTACAGTTCGAAAGAGACTTCTTACACTTCGAAAGAGACTTCAAAATTATTCTGACCAATTCATCAAGTCTAATTTTTTATTCAAAGTTCGATGCTCCCTACCCTCTTATCAACTTACCACTTTGCCATGGTATGAATGGCTAGTCATTTAAAATTAATTAAATAACCTATTTAAATTAATCAATAATTGATCCGTTTTTATAGTTTGATTGCCATTTTACTAGGATTAATTACTAATCAAAATGTGTTAGGCCAATCTATCACCCCCTCTACCATCAATAACGGCGGCGGCTATTCGAATTCTTTAGAATGGAGCATAGGCGAATCGGCTTCTATTGCCAATTTTACTAGCCCTACTCATTTTTTAAACACAGGCGTTTTACAACCCATCACCATTGAAAATAAAGGTAATAACGGAAGTAGTTCTGACTTAGGTATTGTCGTTACCATTGGACCTAATCCGACTAGTGACCTCGTTCACTTGAAGTTAAAATTTAAGGAGCTAGGACACTTATTACTTCAACTCACAGATGCAAAGTCGGCGCTAGTATTTAGCAAGGAAGTAGAAATTACTAGTAACAAGAGTTATGAAAATGATCTTAGGATGGAGCAGTATGCTGCTGGCGTGTATTTTTTGAGAGTGTATTTTAAATCAACTAGTGGCAATGAAAAAAAGGCTATCTATAAAATCGTTAAAATATAAACCTATTATTCAATTCCAATACAATTACAATAAGGTATTACCTATGCAAAAAATAAACCTACTATTTAAGTTATTATTCTTGTTGGTTTTTACACTCGCAACGATAGGTACCAATGCACAAACTGGATTAAATTTTCAAGGAGTAGCAAGATCTAGTACCAATGCAGTTCTTGCATCACAAGCCATTAGCATTAAATTAACGATTCTTCAAGGCAGTGCTACTGGCACTTCAGAATATACTGAAACAAGAAAAGTAACCACCAATGCACAAGGACTTTTTACAGCGGTAATTGGAGACGCAGGTGCAGTAAGTACAACAGGAAATTTTGCAACGATCAACTGGAAACTCACTCCTAAGTTTTTAAAAGTAGAAATGGATCCTGCTGCAGGCAACAATTTTACAACGATGGGTACTACTCAATTGCAGTCGGTAGCCTATGCGCAATTTGCCAATAGCGTAGCCGCAGAAAATGTAGTAGGTGTTTTACCCGTTGCAGCTGGAGGTACAGGTGTGACGAGTATTTCAGCAATAAAAACTGCTTTGTCAATTGATAAAGTAAACAATACTGCCGACCTCGATAAACCAATCAGCACTGCAACACAAAGCGCATTGGCATTAAAAGCAAATGCTTCGGATGTAGCGATTAGTTTAGCAACAAAAGTTGATAAGATTAGTGGAAAAGATTTGTCAACCAATGATTATTCAACTGCTGAAAAAACCAAATTAGCCGCCATTACAGGAATCAATACCGGCGATCAGGATTTAAGTCTTTATGCAACTACAGCTGCTGTAACAAATAGTTTGGCTACAAAGGTTGATAAGGTTACAGGAAAAGATTTATCGACTAACGATTTTACCACTGCTGAAAAAACCAAATTAGCCGCCATTACAGGAATCAATACCGGTGACCAGGACTTAAGTTTATATGCAACCGCAGCATCTGTTTTATTAAAAGAAAATCAAGCTAATAAATCAACCGATGCATTACTAGGAGGATTGAATGCGAGTAATGTTTTGTTCCCCACACAAAAAGCAGTAAAAGATTATGTAGCTGCCAATGCAGCAAGTGGTGGAGTGGCAGATGGTGGCATCACCAATATTAAACTAGGCGACTTATCGGTAACCGATTCAAAAATTACAGATGTCGCTGCTTCAAAAATAACTGGTACGCTAGGGGTTTCTCACGGAGGAACAGGTGTTACTACCTTAACAGGTATTGTAAAAGCAAATGGAACCAGCCCATTTACTGCAGCTACTGCTGGCACTGATTATTTAGCGCCCAATGGAAGCGCTGCTAACCTAACTTCATTTCCAACGCTTAATCAAAACACTACTGGTAATGCAGCAACGGCTACTAAATTAGCCGCAACAAAAAATATCAATGGAATTGCTTTTGATGGATCTGCGGATATTATTGTTCCAGCAAAATTTACCAATAATGTTACAATAAATTTATCAGGTAGTAAATCATTGGGTAAATATCCGAATGGTGCTACTATCCCAGCTGCAGGCAAAACCTTAGATGAATTTTTATTAGACCTAGTTACCGAATCTATTCATCCAACTTATACTGCACCAACCGTTTCAATTAGTTCAGATAAAAGTGCATCTTATGAAATTGGAACGAATATAGGTACTGTAACATTAAGCAGTTCTTTCAATCAAAACAATGGTGGGGCTGCTACAAGTACAACCTATTTTAAAAATAGCGTGTCATTAGGTGCAGGAGTAAGTACTAACAATCACGGAGTACTTTCAACTAGTATCAGTTATTCTGTGACGGTAACTTATGGTGCTGGCACAGTAGTACTCAATGACAATTTAGGCAATCCAGATGCTACCGGGCAAATAGCTGCAGGCAGTACCAGCAGCAGTTTAACGATCAGTCCTTATGCTAATAAATATTTTGGAACCAGTGTTTCTAACTCAATCGATGATGCTACTTTATTAGCTGGTACCAATGAAGTAGCCTCTGGAAAAGCTAAATCGAATTTTACTATTCCTATTTCGGGTGGAACAAAATATATTTTTTATGCTTACCCGGCATCACTAGGGGCACTCAGTTCTATTTCAGTAGAAGGGTTTGGAAGCTTGGATGCTTTTACTTTAACCACTCGAAATGTAACTAACGCTAGTGGATATACGCAATCATATAATATTTACCTATCTAACAACAATTTTTCAAATAGTGTAAATAATATCATCATTAACTAAGTGAGTATGAAATTTAAAAAAATAATACTATTATTAATTGCATTGCAATTTTTTTATGCTCTATCGAATGCGCAAATAAAATTAGTAGGCAATATTACTACCAATGGGGTAGCTAGTTATCCTACTCATATTGATAGTTTAGGTAGAGGCGGTTACATGAGTTTACCAACTACTATTGAAAGAGATGCTATCCCTAATTTAAGAAGAAAATATGGTATGTTAGTATTTGTGCAGGCGGATGGAAAAATTTATAAACTAAATGCGCCCACTTTAACGAATGCAGATTGGGTAGAGCTTTCCTTCGGATCTTCTGGCAGTCAATATACAGATGCTTTAGCAAGATCAGCCACCAGCTTAACAGTAACAGGATCAAGTGGTGCAGCCACTTACAGTAGCACTACGGGTGTATTTAATATTCCCAATTATACTCTTGCAGGGTTGGGCGGGTCACCTAGTTCAAGAACAATTACAATCAATGGTACTGCCCAAGATTTATCAGCTGATAGATCTTGGTCTGTGGGAACGGTAACGGATGTAAATGCATTAACATTAGGTACTAATGGAACCGATATAACTTCATCGGTTGCCAATGGCACAACAACGCCTACCATAACATTAAATATCCCCACTGCATCAGCGACTAATAGAGGTGCTTTAAGTGCTGCAGACTTTTCAACCTTTAATGCAAAACAATCTGCTTTAACTTTTTCAACAGGTTTAACCAATACGAGTAATACAATAACTGTAAATACCTCACAAAATATTGCAACACTTTCCAACTTGACTAGTAATGGAATCGTTACAACAAGCGGAGGAGGAGGAACTTTATCAGTTACATCCACCCTGCCTGTGGCAAATGGAGGTACGGGTGCTATCACATTAACAGGTATACTAAAAGGAAATGGAACTAGTGCTTTGACTGCAGCAACAGCAGGAACAGATTATCAAGCGCCTATTAGTTTAACCACTTCAGGATCTGGTGCTGCAACATTTTCAGGAACTACTTTAAATATACCTACCGTTTCAACTTCTGTAAATGCAAGTAGTATTTCAGGAACTATTATCGTGGCAAATGGTGGTACTGGTGCTACTACATTAACAGGTATACTAAAAGGAAATGGAACTAGTGCATTTACAACAGCAACAGCAGGATCAGATTATCAAGCACCTATTTCCTTAACTACTTCAGGGACTGGTGCTGCAACATTTTCAGGAACTACTTTAAATATACCTACCGTTTCAACTTCTGTAAATGCAAGTAGTATTTCAGGAACTATTATCGTGGCAAATGGTGGTACTGGTGCAACCACATTAACAGGTATACTAAAAGGAAATGGAACTAGTGCTTTGACAACAGCAGCAGCAGGAACAGATTATCAAGCACCTATTAGTTTAACCACTTCAGGGTCAGGTGCTGCAACATTTTCAGGAACTACTTTAAATATACCTAGTTATACTTTATCAGGGCTTGGAGGAGTCCCTTATACAGGGGCTACAGGCCGGGTAAATTTAGGTGTTTTTCCCCTTACTCTATCAGGAGGGTTAACTATAGGAAGAGGATTTGCGAATGCTGGTTCAGATATTTTACTTGGTTCAAATATATCTTTTGGCTATGATGCTCTTAATAATATTTCGAGTGGTAATAATAACACAGCGATTGGGGACTTTGCACTTGTTAACACACATTCTGGGAGTGGTAATACTGCAGTTGGCGGATGGGCTCTCGGCGGCAACACAGAAGGGAATAATAATACCGCACTTGGTTATTTGGCTTTACCTTCCTCAAATACCTTTTCAAATTCAACTGTCATTGGTGCAAATGCAACTGTTAGAGCAAGTAATACAATTCAGTTAGGATCGGATGGGTCCACTCCCGGAACAGCTGCGATAGAAAATGTTAATACTAGTGGCACCATTACAGCAGGTACTATTACTTACCCCAATACAGCTGGAACCAATGGCTACTATTTAACTACTAATGGTTCTTCAACTGCTTCTTGGACAGCATTTCCAACCTCTATAAACGCAAGTACTATTTTAGGAACTATTAGCATATCAAATGGTGGTACTGGTAGCAGCACGAAAAATTTTGTTGATTTAACCACTACACAAACCGTATCTGGTGCAAAGACATTTACAGATGCTTTTGCTGGTGACAATACCACTAACCCAAAGATTAGTGGATTTTCTGCGAATATCAACCCTCAAACAAATACTATCTATACCCTTGCAGCAAGTGACAATGGAAAAATAATTACTCTGAATAATAGTGGTTCTATCGCACTGACTTTACCTGTTTTAACAGCAGGATTTAATTGTATGATTATTCAATCTGGTGCAGGAGTTGTTACATTAACTGGATCTTCAACTACAATTAGTAATAAAAATTCATTCACCAAAACAGCTGGTGTAAATTCTGTTGTCACAATTATTTATCTAGACACCAATAAGGTGATCACTATTGGAGATATGTCCAACTAACAAATGAAGCATATTGAAATCATTTTTTTACATATTATTTTTTACACTGCTTTCTTTTGAGGGATTAGCACAAATTAATTTTCCGGCATTAAGTGGTCGTAATGAAAATGCAATTCCTATATTAGCTGCTACCACAGCAGCAAGTTCTATTACAATTACATCAACAACTAGCGGTGGTGATATTACATCAGACGGCGGTTCAACAATAATCACTAAGGGACTTATCTGGAGTACTTCAAGCAGCCCAACTATAGCATTAAGCACAAAAACTACTGAATCTTCTCCAAGTAGTCTAGGTGCCTTTATGAGTAGTTTAACAAATTTAACTCCTAACACTACCTATTACCTAAGATCCTATGCTACCAATAAAGTAGGAACGGGCTATGGTAATGAGGTTTCATTTAAAACATCAAGTTTGATAACTGGCACTTCCTATCAAGGAGGCTTTATATTTTATATAGATGGAACTGGACAACATGGATTAATAGCTGCAAATGAAGATTTACCAACTTTAGTCGATGGCAATGGAGGTCGAATAAGTGGGTATAAGTGGTGTAATTGTACCGACCCGTTTAATACAATTAAAACGGGTACAGTTTCTAGTAATGGATCATCGAATACTACTACTATTATTAGTAAGCAAGGTGGAACAGGAAATAGTTATGCTGCAATTGCGGCGAGATCTTACAGGGGAGGCGGATATACCGATTGGTATTTACCTAGTATTGAAGAATTACAAAAGTTATCGCCATTTACTTACGCAGGGGATGGCTCTACTATTAATGGTTTTATTGGTTCTGATTATTGGAGTTCAACTGAAAATCTATATAATAAAAGGAATGAGCCTGGTTATGTTAATGGCGATCCTTCTTCAAATAAATGGACTACTGCTTATTACCTAGTATTAGGGAGTGGCCTAGGATATGATCCTGTTTATTATACTAAAGTTTACGACGGAGGGCAAGTTCGACCTATTCGGGCTTTTTAAATATTAAACCTTCAGATTAATACCATCTTCCAAAAGTGGTTAAAAGCAAGCCGCTTAAACTTAAAAAAATCCAAAAAATTCAAACAACCAACCCCCATTTTAATTACATTTACTTCAAGCCAATGCAGCATTAATTTTTGAATGATGCAGCTCTAAAAAAATCAATCACAAAAAGATCTACCAATATTTCACAGAACTATTATGATTCAACATTCAGTAATATTTTCGATGAAAGAAAATATAGATACCGCTAGACTAAAACAATTTTTTAAGGCTGCAGTAGAACTTACCAATATACCCGGCGTAATCAATTTTAAAAGTTGGAAACAGGTAAGTAAAAAAAATGCTTTTCAATATGGATTGTCCATGGAATTTTCTACCCATGAACAATACCAGCAATACAACCATCATCCTAAGCATGTTGCATTTATAACTGAACAATGG
>CANCVE010000227.1 GCA_947381435.1 Chitinophagaceae bacterium | reverse complement strand
GTTCTCAAATCAACAACTGGGCTTGATGTAAGTGTAAATGCACCAGCAATACCGGTTGTTCCAGCTGCCAAGGTTTTAGTTCCAGCCGTAAAATCGAGGTTGTAATAGTTGATGGCTAGTACACTCTGCGCCCCAGCACCATCGTAGCTGATGCTTGTTGCATTGGTGGTAGCATTGGCGGTACCGCCTAGGGAAGTGAATGAGCCAGCGATTTTAGTAGTGCCAGCAGCAAATGTCTTTGTTCCGGTTGCACCAAGAGAAAGACTATTGTAATTGAGCGCTTGGATGTTCTGTGCACCAGTTCCGTTATAGGAAACGGTTGTGCTGTTTGTTCTCAAGTCAACAACTGGGCTTGATGTAAGTGTGAATGCACCAGCAATACCAGTTGTTCCAGCGGCAACCGTTTTAGTTCCAGCCGTAAAATCGAGGTTGTAATAGTTGATGGCTAGCACACTCTGCGCACTGGCACCATCGTAGCTGGTGCTTGTTGCATTGGTGGTAGCATCGGCTGTCGCTCCTAAGGAAGTGAAGGATCCACTGATTTTAGTTGTTCCAGCCGCGAAGGTTTTAGTTCCAGTTGCTCCAAGTACTAAGTTGAAGTAGTTAAGCACTTGTATCGGTTGGCTCAAGTAAGTTCCTGTTCCATCGTATTTTAAAGTGGTTGCATTGGTACGCAAATCGACAGTCGGAGCTCCGCTGAGTGTAAAGAGTGCGCCAATGGCCGAAGTTCCAGCCAAGAAGGTCTTGGTTCCCGCATTGAGCTGGAGTGTGTAGTAATTGAGCGGTTGCACATTTTGAGTAGTTCCGTTATAAACCAAAGCAGTGCTGTTTGTTCTCAAGTCAACAACTGGGCTTGATGTAAGTGTAAATGCACCAGCAATACCGGTTGTTCCAGCTGCCAAAGTTTTAGTTCCAGCCGTAAAATCGAGGTTGTAATAGTTGATGGCTAGCACACTCTGCGCACTGGCACCATCGTAGCTAATGCTTGTTGCATTGGTGGTGGCATCCGCTGCAGATCCTGCTGAAGTGAAATCGCCACTGATTTTGGTGGTTCCAGCCGCGAAGGTTTTTGTTCCAGTTGCTCCGAGCGCTAAGTTGAAGTAGTTAAGCACTTGTATCGGTTGGCTCAAGTAGGTACCTGTTCCATCGTATTTTAAAGTGGTTGAATTGGTACGCAAATCGACAGTCGGTGCGCCGCTGAGTGTAAAGAGTGCGCCAATGGCCGAAGTTCCGGCCAAGAAGGTCTTGGTTCCCGCATTGAGCTGGAGTGTGTAGTAATTGAGCGGTTGCACATTTTGTGTGGTTCCGTTATAAACCAAAGCAGTGCTGTTGGTTCTTAAATCAACTACAGGGCTGGAGTTAAGAGTGAAAGCACCTGCAATACCAGTTGTTCCAGCAGCAACCGTTTTAGTTCCAGCCGTAAAATCGAGGTTGAAGTAGTTCAGTGCTTTAATAGTTTGGGCTCCATTGCCATAAAACTGGACAGTTCCACCGGTAAGAGTGTATGCTCCGGCTAATTCAGGCAAGGCGGTAGCTAGTTTTGCCAAACTAAGCATACCTCCCGACATATTCACCGGTGCAGCTCCTGTGAGTCCGAATGTTGACGCATCCAATGTTCCGGTGCTTATGTTGAGTTCACTATTAATAACGGTATTGACAGCTAAGGTCAATGTGCCGGCTCCGGTTTTGAAGAGTTTGTTAAACGTTGTTGATGCGGCGCCACCAATAGTGGCAGCACTTGCTGAGCTGAAAATTACTTTACTCGTTGCGGCAGCACCAATGGTGAAAGTACCAGCGCTTCTTGTCCATAAAGCCCCGGTTACTGTTAAGGTGTTACCAGCGTCATTAAAAGTACCATTAGACTGATTAAAGCTACCCATTGAAATGTTAGTGGCGGCTGTTAGCGTAGTGCTTCCTGAGCTAGAATAGGTTAAAGTTCCGCCGATAATGAGCGCTGCATTGCCGCTCATTGTGGAGGTGCCTGAAATAGTAAGGTCGTTTTGGATGCTGGTAATGCTGGTCATTGTTTTAATTCCCGACGTACCAAGCACAGCATTGTAATAGCTTATGGAAGGACGAAGGGTTTGTGCACCAGCACCGTTCAAAGTGACGGTTCCGCCAACAATAATATAAGTTCCGGTAAATTCTGGTTCTGAGCCTAGTTTGGCTATTTGAAGATCACCCCCCGTTGCACCAAAGCTGCCTGCCCCATTCAATGTGTTTGTTCCGACGTTGAAGGTGCCGTTGAGCATATTCATTAAGTTGGTAACACTGGCAGTGGCTGAGCTAAGAGTTAGTGTGCTGCCGATTTTGTTTACCGCAAGATTATAGAAGGTGGTTGATGTTGCTCCACTAATAGCTTGAGCACCGGTGCCGTTAAAGGTAACCGTGCTAAGACCAGGGGTAAAGGTGGCTGCGGTGTGCACAAAGTCGCCAGTAAGGTACATGCTGCTAGCTGTAGCTGGTAAGGTAACGTTTCCAGCCGTTTGGGTAAAGGTGTTAACATTGATTATGGTAGTACTACCGCCAACGGTGAGGGTATTGCCGGCTTTGTTAACCGTAAGATTGTAGAAATTGTGCGTGGTTGCCGTCCCGTTGATTAATTGTGCAGTCGTGGAGTTGAAGGTAACCGTACCTGTTCCTGGAGTAACGGTACCGCCGTTATTGGTCCAGTTGTTTCCTACAGTAACGTTGGTAGGAAGAGTAACCGTGGAAGCAGAATTAACGATTACGTTGTAAAAAGGTTGAGATGCAGCAGTCCCAGAAATTACCGTAGTTCCTCCAAATTGGGAGTTGCCAGTACCTACGGTATAGGTGCCGTTATTCACAAAGTTTCCCTTGAATAACATAGTACCGGTTCCGATAGTGCTGGTTCCGCCGTTGAGGTTGTATGCACCATTGCAGGTAACGGTTGATCCATTGGCACGGAAGGTAGCTCCTGTTGCTACGGTAAAAGCACCGCCTACAGTGAGGTTGAAGTTGCTTGTGGCATTTGTATGCAATGTGCCAGATAGTATGTTTAAATAGCCACTACAGGTTGTATTCCCTCCCAAGGTCATTGTATTAGCAGCCGCTAAACTTATTTCTAAATTGTTGAAAGTAGAAAACTCAGCTGGGAAGGTGAGCGGATTTCCAGTTACAGTAAAGGTGCCAGTACCACAGATAAAAACATCAGTAGGACTATCGTTAAATAAATTTCCAGCCATGATAAACTTACCACCCAAGGTCATGTCTAGCGTTCCAAATGCAGCGGCTCCAGTACCTCCCATATCAAATGTACCGGTGCAGGTCAATTGTGAACCGGCGTTCATTTTAACCGTGCCAGCGGTAAAATTGGAACTAACGGTGAGGTTGCTGCAAGAATAGGTGCCATCAACAGTCAATGTTGCTCCAGAGCGAATCGTAACATTGTCTGCTGCAGCAAGAGGCACACCAGCACCTCCAATGGCGGAGCAGTTGGTGTTGACGCTTACTGTATAATTTGCAGCAAAAATGTGACTACTTGTTGCGAACATCGCTATCGCGATACAAAGGCAACATCTAAGAATTGTTTTCATGGCGAATGTTTTGAGAAAGCTTGAGTAATGGGGGAAAATTCAAGTATTGTCAAAATTATATATTGATATATTGGGTTTTTTGATTCGTTTGTTAGGTAAAAGTAAGCGCGAAATGAAAAGTATTTTGATAAAATTCGACTAATGCTATGTTAAAAATTGTAAAGCGCTGATTATTAGGGGTCTAAGGTTTTTGTTTTACTGATTATTTTCGACCAAGGTTACAAAATGTGATTCAAATCACATTTTGTAACCGATAAATAATAAATAGAACTATCGGACTATACAATAATTTACAGACGATATAGTGATAAAATATCCTTCGCATGCTGAGTAAATATTCTTGCTTATTGCCAAATAATGTATGTGACATTGTCTCACAAATAAAATTCCCTGCTTAGCCCAAATTTAGCAAGCAGGGAATTGCTGTAAATTAACTAAGCGAGCTTTCGCTTTTGCTTATTTATCGAGAAAAATCTTTTTTGTTTGCAGATGCCCAGCATAAGAAAGATGAACCAGGTAGACCCCATTTGCACTACCCTGTGGTTTGATGTCTAAGTTGTTGTTATAGGCAGCGTATTCTTTTATTGAATATACTTCCTGTCCGAGCATATTGGTGATAGCGATAGTTACAACCTGTTCAGTGGCAAAGTTGAAGTGGCAGTGAATGATCCCGTTAGCTGCATTGATTTGCAGTTCTTCGTTCTGCGTTTGATCCACCAAGCCTGTTGGTGCTTGCTCCACTTGGATTTCGATGCTAAAGCTGCTTTCGCATGTCCCGTTAATGGCGGTTAGTGTTACCGTGTAAGCACCTGCAGTGGTATACTGATGCGCAGCAGTGTTGCCTGTGTATTCAGCACTTCCATCTCCAAAATTCCAACGGTAGCTTGTGGCACCAGTGGATTGGTTTGTGAAAGATACCCATCCACCGTTGCTCAGAAAGAGCAGGTTGCTAGATGCAGTGCATGCAGCCATAATCTCAGCCGGTTGTGTTATCTCAATCGTTTCATGATGACTGCAACCTGCCGCGTCACTAATTGTAAGAGGATAAGTACCTGCAGTCAGGTTATTAATACTCGGAGCTGAACTACTAAGGTTATCCCATTGGATAGTCAAGGTACCGTTTCCTCCCGCCGCATTTAATTGGATGGACCCATTTGCATCCCCGAAACACGTTGGTGAAGCGATAAGCGCATTGGCATCGATTGGGGCAAAGCCTCCTAGCGTAATATCCTCCGATGTTGAAGTGCAGTTTCCTGTGCTGCTTTGAATTAAGAGGGTATAGGAGCCAGAAGGCACATTGGTGATGGAGTCTGCTCCGATTGAATTGGTTGCAGTGTGGATTACATTTCCTGCTGCATCCTGCCAAGTATAGGTCCAAGGGCCATTTGCCTGACCTTGTGCTAATATAGAGCCTGTGTAATCTCCGTTGTTGCAACTTGCATCCGTCACTTGTATGCTTACTGGTGCACCGATGTGCAGGATGAAACGGGTGGTGCTCGTAGTGCTTCCTAACAAGGTAATATCGAAGTTGCTGGTGCTGCGCAGGTCATAGAAACTGCCAGTTACCAAATCTTCAAGG
>CANCVE010000226.1 GCA_947381435.1 Chitinophagaceae bacterium | reverse complement strand
AATAGTGCTTTCTTTTAGCAGTAGTTTCGGCAGACGTAACACTATGAGACAATTGAGCAAGAATTAAGCAATGGAACAAGAATTAAGCAATTGTCCATCGGCAGACGGAACATTCTTGTCAAGCACCTTCCCAAACACTTGTTCGTTGTGCGTCACTTTATATATACAAACATTTCATTTATGAAGACACTTATTGCTGACATATTTCCCAAACTTCAACGTTTTAGTCAAAGGCTTGACAATCTAACTTTATTAACAAATAAACATTGGGTATCACTGGGTGATATACAATCAAGCAAAATTGTTTACATTTTTAGAAGTAACAATGAACTACTTATATCCACTAACGGAAGGGTTGAAAAAGCTAGTTGGGACTACATTGGAAACAACTCCTTACTCATTGAAACTGCTTCTAAGGGTTATCTATTCAAACACGGCTTTTTCGATGAAAATATTCTTGCTTTAAAAATTGATGGTTCTAAGGAATACGCTGTATTTGTGAATGAAAGTAAGTATGGCGGCGAATTAAATTCAATAGATAAAGTTTCGAATTTTCTGAAGTATAATTATTTCAAGAGTATAAGTAATGATGTTTCTAATAACAAGAGAAAAATTATACAACACCACACTGATAAAGGCATTCTTGAAACCACAGAATGTGATAATTTATTAGGACAGGATGTTTATTTAAACGGACAACCTGCTCCTGACGGTTTATATAAATTTCCTTTTTTTGGCATTAGGGTTATTAGAAATGGTAAAATATTAAGGTGATTTATAAAAGCGAACGCACAACAAAAGTGTTTAGTAAAGTGCTTGCAGACGGAAGTAATTCAGCAATTCTGCTTTCTTTTAGCAGTAGTTTCGGCAGACCTAACACTATGGGACAATCGAGCAAGAATTAAGCAATCGAACAAGAATTAAGCAATTGTCCATCGGCAGACCGAACATTCTTGTCAAGCACCTTCCCAAACACTCATTCGTTAGCAGTAACCTAAAACGAAAATGCAGATATATAAAATAAAACAAGACGGGTTTAAAGAAATAAAAAAGCAAATGCTAACCAAGGCAATACCTACTTTGCTTATAGCATGTACTGTAGGATTTTTAATACCTTGCTTTAATATAAATGACAAGGAGGGGTATATCAATGTTTTGCCGATAGTAATACCTTTTGGTTTGTTATCAATAGTTATTGGGCTTTATCGTGGGATAAACACACAGAAAGCATTATTTCAAAGTTATTCATTGACTATCACTAATAATCTTATTACAAGAGAGCGTATAAATACACCTTCAATATCTATTTATTTTAGTGAAGTCAAAGAAATTGTAAAAAATAAAAATGGTAGTTTTATCATAAGAGGAAAAGACAATAATGATATTATTGAAATACCTGCACAAATTGACGAATATTCACAACTTGAAATGACATTACAGAAAATACAACCAATAGTATTAAAAAGCCAAATTCCTTTTTTTGAAAAATATCAAAGTTTAATGGGGTTTGTAAATCTTGGACTAATGTTTTGTGTTGTTACAGTGACAAATAAAATAATTGTAGGACTATCAGGAAGTTTATTTGTAACACTCATGGTTTGGAGTTTAATAAAAATACGTAAAAGTAAAAATGTCGACAATAAAACAAAAAAAGCTGTTTTGTTGAGTATAGTGGTAATAGTATCTATCATTACTGTTGTAATTTTTAAGCTATCAGGAATTGCTGAAATGCAAAAGCATTGAGAGAGAGGAGTAGGCTACTGCTAACAAAAGTGTTTATGAAAGTGCTTGCAGACGGAAGTAATTCAGCAATAGTGCTTTCTTTTAGCAGTAGTTTCGGCAGACCTAACACTATGAGGGACAATCGAGCAAGAATTGAGCAATGGAACAAGAATTAAGCAATTGTCCATCGGCAGACCGAACATTCTTGTCAAGCACCTTCCCAAACACTCATTCGTTAGCTGCAACCAATTCTGATGCCTGTTAAGTCATAAAAAATAGTAAAGTCTCCTTATTAAATGGAGTTTATTAAAAGTTAAATTGAAAATTTAGTTAACTATTGATTTGTAAATTTGTACAACTAGAATTTGTTTAAACCTTATATATTTGATTAATAAAAAATACAAATGAATTATCTAAAAAAGACAGCACTTATATTATTACTTACTTTAACAACATTTTCTAGTTTTTCAATGCCACTTTACGTTAAGCTTATAACAGGTGAAATTATTATAATTAATGTAGAATCTTACGACACAATAGACGCAGTGAAATCTATGATACAAGACATAAATGGTTTTTTGCCAGATTGTTCAATATTAAGTTTTGCAGGAAAACAATTAGAAGATGGCAGAACACTTGCAGATTATAATATTCAGACAGGTTCAACAATTCAACTAAGATTAAGGACACCTAGTTTTAGATTTAAAATAAATAATTATATCACTAAAACGAATCAAAAATTTAGTTTTAATATCAGCGATACAGTTTTCAATTATCCACCTGATACTACCTTCGCTTTGTCAATAGATAGTTTATTGTTGCCCAACTGGCTAAATTATGATACTACCAATAAAACTTTTTCGGGTATAACACCAAAAGTTTCTGATTCAATTAAAGTTATTTTATTTGCTTCAAATCACTGTTCTTACGGTGGTTATCAAAAGGATACTTTCAAAATTGTATTCAACAATAATACTCTTCCATTAAACTCGCCTTTACTTTCAGTACAATTAGTAAATAATGAAATTTATTTAAAATGGTACTCAAATGTATCATCAAATTATTTTATAATCCAACATAGTTCAGATGGTAAGTCTTTTTCTGATATGGTTACTAAAAGTGTATTTAATTCCACTTATATTTACATAGATAATAATCCTGTTGATGGTAATAATTACTATCGTTTGAAATGTGTGACCGTCAACGGTAGTAGTAGTTATAGTAAAGTAGTAAGTATAAACTATAGCGAAAAACATTTTTTTTCTATCTTTCCCAATCCTGCAAGAGACTTTTCAACAATTGCTTTCAGCAAAACGTTTGACAATGGAACAATTACTGTTTACAACATTACTGGCAAACAAATAATTACACAGTCACTTAGTGGAAATACAAACTCATTTAAACTAAACACCCAATCTTTGAAAAGTGGTTTTTATGTTATAAAAGTAAACACAGCCACAGGCAGCTACAATGAGAAACTACTAATAAATAAATAGGACTATTACTAAATGGAAGTGCATTCATTAAACGCAGCAATTTCATCTTTGGACAGAACTTTTCACTTGGTATGCAGCTAACAAAAGTGTTTAGTAAAGTGCTTGCAGACGGAAGTAATTGAGCAATTCTGCTTTCTTTTGGTAGTAGTTTCGGCAGACGTAACACTATGGGACAATCGAGCAAGAATTGAGCAATGGAACAAGAATTAAGCAATTGTCCATCGGCAGACCGAACATTCTTGTCAAGCACCTTCCCAAACACTTGTTCGTTATGCGTCATGCTCTATGACAGTTACTTTAATTTTTAAGGAAACTAATATTCACTTCTTTTCTTTATTTTTGGCACATGAATACAATAACAGTTAACATATTAAACCCAAAAGCTGCGAGACTGTTAAAGGATTTAGCGGACTTGAATCTTATTGCCATACAGGATACTTCAAAAAATGGCTTTGCAAGCATACTTAAAAAGTTACGTTCAAAAGCAAAGTCAGCACCAACATTGGAAGAAATAACTAACGAAGTAGAGTTGGTAAGAAGTAAACGATATGCGAAATAAAGCTAATAGAATTATTATTGATACTAACCTATTGATTAGCTTTCTAATTACAAAGGACTTTTCTAAACTTGATGAAATTATTTTTTCAAAAAATGGGATTTTAGTTTTTAGTCAAGAGTTACTTGAAGAATTTTTAGAAGTTGCAAAGAGGCCAAAATTTAGACGATTCTTTTCATCCGAACATATTGAAGAAATTCTTGAAACAATACACGAATACGCAGATTTTGTAAATGTTCATACTAAAGTTGAAGTATGCAGAGACATTAAAAACAATTTTTTGCTATCACTATCAATTGATGGGAATGCAGATTACTTATTGACAGGTGACAAAGACTTATTGGAGCTTGAAAAATTTGGAGAAACGAACATCATAACTATTTCGAGTTTTTTGGAAGGCAGATAGCACGAACGCATAACAAAAGTGTTTAGGAAAGTGCTTGCAGACGGAAGTAATTCAGCAATAGTACTTTCTTTTAGCAGTAGTTTCGGCAGACCTAACACTATGAGACAATTGAGCAATAATTAAGCAATGGAACAAGAATTAAGCAATTGTCCATCGACAGACCGAACATTCTTGTCAAGCACCTTCCCAAACACTCATTCGTTGGCAGTAATTTTTTGACAGTCCCAAATACTTAAAGAACCTTACCTTTGGAAATATTTATTGCAAATGACAACAAGAGAAAATATATTAGCTATTTTAAAAACTCACAAGATTGAGTTTTCAAAATATGGAGTGTCAGATATTGGACTGTTTGGCTCTTATTTGCGAAACGAACAATCGGCTAAAAGCGACATTGATTTGTTGATAGATTTTGAGCCTGAAAAAGAGAATTTCGACAATTATATGGCAGTTTATGATTT
>CANCVE010000225.1 GCA_947381435.1 Chitinophagaceae bacterium | reverse complement strand
AATTCATTAGTGGATATAATGTAATAGAGCCATATATCATATTGGCTTGGTTACAATAATTTCTCAGAACTTCGTGTGAAATGTTACCAATGAATTCGCCATAAGTCCTGAAAACAGATTTTCCAAATTCTGCAATTGTAATCACATGGATTTGCTTGTCTCGTAGCTTACGTTCAATATTCCCGTGGTCTGAGTATTTGGTTATAATTTCCATCAAATAGCTTTATCTGTTTATTTAAAGTCTGTTTTAAATTAGGTTTGCTTTTAGTCCAATTAAAGTAAAACCCTGATTGGTTTTTCGTTCTGTTAAATTGCCACTAACGAACAAGTGTTTGGGAAGGTGCTTGACAAGAATGTTCGGTCTGCCGATGTGACAATTGCTTAATTCTTGTTCCATTGCTTAATTCTTGCTCAATTGCCTCATAGTGTTAGGTCTGCCGAAACTACTGCTAAAAGAAAGTACTATTACTGAATTACTTCCGTCTGCAAGCACTTTACTAAACACTTTTGTTGGGCGTAGTATTATTATAGAGTTGGTTTGGGTCTGGCAACGAAAATAGTCCCAACATCTTGTGGGATATTTGAATTGTCATTTATTATTTCACCACACTTGTTAATTACATATTCATAAACTACATTGCCTAGTTTTGAATGTTTTAATGAAATTGTTTTCAATTCGTTTTCATCTGTCCCACCCATTAAATATTTGTGTATCGCCTTTATTCTTGTATCGTTAAAGTCTTTTATGTTTGAAATTATTCTATTGTCAAATCCAAAGCCTTCGCACTCATTTATAATTGTCCCAAAAAACTTTCTGTCGTTTTGTTCGAGAATTAAGTTGGCAGGATTCTTTGTCACCCAAAATATTTTCAAATAGAATTCTATATATTGAATTTTTAAAGAAATAAACTCGATATAATATTCATTTTCCAATGCACTCTTTGCTCTTTCTACAATAATTGAAAGATTTTCAAGTGCTTTTTGGGCGTTAATAATCCCAATATTTCTAGACTTTGGTAGTAACAATATTTCATATTGTTCATTGTCTATTTGTCTTTGCATATCATCATATGTCCCAATATTTTCTACATTATTTGTCATAATTGATTATTTAAGTAACGAGATTTCGAAATATTACGCCCAACGAATGAGTGTTTGGGAAGGTGCTTGACAAGAATGTTCGGTCTGCCGATGGACAATTGCTTAATTCTTGTTCCACTGCTCAATTCTTGCTCGATTGTCCCATAGTGTTAGGTCTGCCGAAACTGCTGCTAAAAGAAAGTACTATTGCTGAATTTCTTCCGTCTGCAAGCACTTTCCTAAACACTTTTGTTGTACGTTCGCTTTTGTCTTACTGCATATACGATATAATGTTGCCTTTAATTGTGTCATTGATTTCCACTTTGTATTTTATCCCTACTTTGTTTTTTACTAGATAGTCAGCAAAGGCATAATAACAGCTTTCTGAAACTTTGATGTCTAAAATGTTTGTTATGTCCCACCTAATGTCTGTAAAGCAGTCAAAGTCATATTTGGAAACATAAAAGTTGCCGTATTTGGGAATGCTGTCCCCTTTATTAATGATAGAGATATTTAGGAAATAATTGCCATTATCAGGCTTTACGTACTTATAAATTACAAGGTCATATTTGTCATTTGGTGAAGTTTCACGAAAGAATATTTTTCTTTTGAATGATGTGTCAATTGGGTCGACCTGTTTTACTTTTATAACTACCCCATTGAGAATTGTGTCTATTAAATTTGATTTAGCATTACTGATAAACTCCGTGAATTTTTCGTCTACAATAACTGTATCATTCCCCTGCCAATAGATATTGTCATAATCAAGACTTGAATATGAATATTGATTAATCTTGTCCAAAGAGTCTGTCTTTTTTAAGATAGTTGTCAACGAAATACGTCCGCCGTCCCATGCACCTTGTTCGTAGCGATATGTCAATAGATATTTTGAGCTATCTGGACAATATATTTTGCTTAATTCATGGTATGTACGAGTTGATGAGAGAATGTTGCAAGAATTGAATATTACCAAGAATAGTATAGTTAACCCTAAAGTAAATTTCATTGATATTTTTTAATTGTAGGATGTCGTTTTAAAGTGACGTACAACGAATGAGTGTTTGGGAAGGTGCTTGACAAGAATGTTCCGTCTGCCGATGGACAATTGCTTAATTCTTGTTCCATTGCTCAATTCTTGCTCGATTGTCCCTCATAGTGTTAGGTCTGCCTAAACTACTGCTAAAAGAAAGCACTATTGCTGAATTTCTTCCGTCTGCAAGCACTTTACTAAACACTTTTGTTGGGCGTAGGCATTTTATTTTTTCTTTTTAAGTTTTGCTTTTTCTTCTGGTGCCATCTTATTATACTCTTCAATTGCCTTGTCAATATTAGTAACCATCAAGTTTCGTTCTTCATCCCATTCTTTTTTATACTTGCTCTTGTTTGTCTCCAAGTCGTTGATTAGAGAAGAAAAGTTGTCAAAAAGTTTGTTGTATTTTTCAAGATTATTCTGCTTTGAATAAAAAGTATAGTCATTGTTCTTGTAATAATCTGTTGTAAACTTTAAGGCTGAAATGAAATTCTCAACGTTGTTTTTCAAGTAAAGATTAATAGTCTCACCAGCTACATATTGTAATGCTGCTGCTAATGCACCATCTCCACTTGCTTGGTAGTCTGGATTCACAGAATTGTAAAATCTATATCTCAAAATTCCTAGGTAATATAAAAAAGCAGCGTCATTGAATTGATTTGTTTTGAACAATCCTGCTGCTCTTTCAAAATACTTTGCTGGATGTTCTTTGTCAATTTTTTTCACTGCAATTTTGGTCGTGCTGTCAATTGAAAATGGTAGTCCAAGTTTGTTTAATGAGTCGGCAGTCTTGTAAACATTTTTATAAAGTTGTAATTCTTCAACTTGTCCAGAGCATACTTGAACTGTCAAGAAAAGTATGATGGAAACTGTTATAAATTTTGTCATTTTCATTTTATTTGAGGTGTCATTTTATGCTTACGCCCAACGAATGAGTGTTTGGGAAGGTGCTTGACAAGAATGTTCGGTCTGCCGATGGACAATTGCTTAATTCTTGTTCCATTGCTCAATTCTTGCTTGATTGTCTCATAGTGTTAGGTCTGCCGATACAATTGCTAAAAGAAAGCAGAATTGCTGAATTACTTCCGTCTGCAAGCACTTTCCTAAACACTTTTGTTAGTGGCTGCTCTATGAAGTAATCTCATTCCTTTTACTCATCAAATTGTCAACCATCAAGTCCACATATTCAGTTCCATCAATGTCCGTCAAAAAAAGTCTTTGGTCTGGTTGGTTTGCTAAAGCGAAAACAGTTCCTTTTAAAAATATCTCTAAGTATGTTTTTGGTGTACGACCACTTTTGTCCTCAATAACTTGGGCTTTAGCAATGTCGTTCCAATCTACAAAACCCAATTTCTTTGTCCATAATCCTTTTTTCGCAAGTTTCAATTGTGCGCCTTTGTCAAGCAGTCCTTTTATCCCACCATAAGAAATAAATGCACCGACTGCAATTGTTCCTATTGCAAGCATTATTGTTTTTAGTCCTTTAAAGCACATCCAAAGACTAAAAAGAATCAAAGCAAATCCTATAAGCGTTTTATTGGTCTTTTCCTTTTTTGAAAAATAATATTCCGTCTCGTATTCTGATGGTTCATTTAAGGTCGTTTTATTGGTTGGTTCAATGTTTTTTACATTATAATAAGACCCATCTGGCATTTTTAACCAATTGTTTTTTTGATTGCTATATAGAAGTAGTCCAAAGGGTATTGTAAAAAAACATCCATAATATGAATCTTTCTTTAATATAAAATTTGCATTGTATGCCAAATAGAATACAATACAAAGACCCAAAATCATTGAGATGGGAATAATATAAACCGTCAAGATAAAATTCTTTTGTCTTACTGTTTTGTCTGTTTCGTCATTTGTGTAAATCATCGTAGTTTATTTTTAATTTTTAAAATTTATCCGTTTCCGAGTAGCCACTAACGAATGAGTGTTTGGGAAGGTGCTTGACAAGAATGTTCGGTCTGCCGATGGACAATTGCTTAATTCTTGTTCAATTGCTTAATTCTTGTCCTACTGTCCCATAATGTTAGGTCTGCCGAAACTACTGCTAAAAGAAAGCAGAATTGCTGAATTACTTCCGTCTGCAAGCACTTTACTAAACACCTTTGTTGGCTGTTGGTTTGGTAACTAGTATTTGTCATTAGGAATTGATAAGCTACCTAAAGAAAAACCACTAATTTCTGAAATTCGTCCTCGCCAAAAAACACCTTCATTAGAAGGAATAGGGTTGCCATTAGGATGAAAAAATTTTGCCTCACTTAAATGAATATATGCTGGTGGTGTAGGATTGTCTTCATCTTTCAACTTTTCATATACATTATTGCCCATTTTAATAAAACTATCTTTTACATTTTCTTTAGTCTCAATATCTGCATCACTCAATCCCCCTGAAAAAACTTCTGCAAAACCATGGAAATAATCCTTACCACTTATCAATTGCCCTGAAACTAAAAAGCCATGTGTTAATAATGGTATACCACAAAATCCAATACTATGACTTGAATTTGCCATGTTAACTAAGGTTTGTAAAAACCAATCTCTTCCAAACAGAATCTCTTCGTTTTTAATTAAATTTTCTTCTTTTTCTTGATTTAATAATTTGTCTGTCATATTTTTTAATTTTATTGTTTAATTGTACGCGTCGAAATTTTATTTTTGGGTTGTCATTAATGCTATTAAAGTTGAGCAAAATTTGTCAACAAAAGTTCTAAATTCTCGAAGTGGAATGTTTGCCTCAAAAGTTTTTACTTTACTAGGATTAAAGTCTTGAAATACAATTCTGTCTATTTCATTATTACCGTTACTAAACACCTCAAAACTGTAATGTGTTATCGAATTTCTAATATGTCTTGAAATATCCTTGACATTTTTTGTTTCATTTTCACGAATGAAAATTATATTGGATTCGGAAATGCCCCATTCATTATTTGAAATTAATTCTTCTGGTATAAATTCAAACCAATGTTGTTGAGGAAGTATGAAAAGCCCAACCAAACAATTTAGAAAAAGCGTTACCTCATACTTTTCCTCCTTGTTAATTTGAAATGTTTCATACTGTTTAATAATTGATTTTGTCCTTTGTATAAAGTCAAACTCTTGTTTCTTGTAATTACTCATATTTTATTATTTTAAAAATTCATCGGTTAAACTAGCAGCCAACGAATGAGTGTTTGGGAAGGTGCTTGACAAGAATGTTCCGTCTGCCGATGGACAATTGCTTAATTCTTGTTCCATTGCTCAATTCTTGCTCGATTGTCCCTCATAGTGTTAGGTCTGCCGAAACTACTGCTAAAAGAAAGTACTATTGCTGAATTACTTCCGTCTGCAAGCACTTTACTAAACACTAATGTAAGCAGCATACCATATCTCGCTACAGTACGTCCTCTCTGCCTAATCGAAGTAAGAATGTTCCAATTAATTACGACTTTTCTTTTTTCCATCCGATGTTTTGTCCACGCTTTGTTACGTCTTCGATGTTTAAGTTAATTATAATTGTATCAATTTAATTTCTATAACTCATACTGCTTTGTCTAATAAATCAACTCTGTATTTGATTATACAAAGTTGATTATTTCATATTTTGTATGAAATCACTTGAAATCGTTTGTCTTTATTTCAAACTCATTGAGGTAATTTCGTAACTTATTCATCAAAATTTCATCTCAATCGGGTTTAATTGGAAGTGATGTACCGATTCTTCAAAGTTACTTGGTGATATTCCATATTCGATAACCAATATTCCATATTTGATGACCAATATTCCAAACTCACTGTGCAAAAATCCATACTTGTTAAGCAATATTTCATATTCGTTTTGACTCCGAGAGTCATAATTTGGTAAAAGCTGGATTTCAATAAGAGAAGAATGAAACTCAAAAAGTTCTTTAAGGTGATTTAATTATCAACTTTGCAAATAAATTTCCTTATTCCTTATTAAAGAAAGGCTTTAATTGAGTGAACAATGGTTGCTGCTTACGAACAAGTGTTTGGGAAGGTGCTTGACAAGAATGTTCCGTCTGCCGATGGACAATTGCTTAATTCTTGTTCCATTGCTCAATTCTTGCTCAATTGTCCCTCATAGTGTTACGTCTGCCGAAACAATTGCTAAAAGAAAGCAGAATTGCTGAATTACTTCCGTCTGTAAGCACTTTCCTAAACACTAATGTAAGCAGCATACATTATCTTCTCTGTAAAAGATTATCAAGAATATTCTTTCCTCAAAATGCTCTTGCTAACTTTTTAAAATTCAAGATTGATTATACTTTTATACTCTTTCAA
>CANCVE010000224.1 GCA_947381435.1 Chitinophagaceae bacterium | reverse complement strand
TTTCAGCGTCTAGGCTTTGCCGTTGCTGAAGGTCCAGAGATTGAAGATGACTGGCATAATTTTACTGCCTTAAATATGCCCGAGAATCATACTGCTCGGGATATGCAGGATACCTTTTATATAAGCCAAAATCCAGATTGGATATTGCGTACCCATACTTCGAGTGTGCAGGTCCGTGAGATGGAAAAAGGTAAATTACCCATCCGTATTATTTGTCCAGGTAGGGTATATCGAAATGAAACTATTAGTGCTAGGGCACATTGCTTTTTTCATCAAGTAGAAGGATTATATATCGCAGAAAATGTATCATTTGCTGATTTAAAGCAGACGCTTTATTTCTTTGTCCAGGAAATGTTTGGTAAAGATTTTAAAGTTCGTTTTCGACCAAGTTATTTTCCTTTCACCGAGCCAAGTGCCGAAATGGATATCAGCTGTCTGATTTGTGGAGGAAAGGGTTGTAATGTATGTAAGCATACCGGCTGGGTTGAAATTCTTGGCTGTGGAATGGTACATCCTAATCTCCTAGAAAATTGTGGCATAGACAGTAACAAATACACTGGCTTTGCATTTGGTATGGGAATAGAAAGAATCACCATGCTGAAATATCAGATAAAAGACTTGCGATTATTTAGTGAAAATGATGTCAGATTTTTAAAGCAATTTTCTGCAGCTACTTAATTTAATTACCTATCCAACCACTTTTTATCAGCTTCCATTTTTTATATTATGATTTTAGTTACGGGTGGTGCAGGTTTATTAGGAAGCGAATTGATTCGTCAACTACTCTCGCAGGGAAAAAAGGTAAGAGCGATTTATAATAAAAGTCAGCTACCTGATTTCAATTCGGAATTATTAGAGCAATTTCAATGTAATATTTTAGATGTGGTTGGTTTGGAAACTGCCTTGCAAGGCGTTCAAGAGATTTATCATTGTGCAGCAGTGGTCAGTTTTGCTCCATCTAGTAAGCGTGATTTATTTTCTATCAATATTGAAGGCACTGCCAATGTAGTGAATGCAGCCTTAGCTGCAGGTATTAAAAAAATGGTGCACGTTAGCTCTGTAGCAGCTTTGGGGCGAATTAGGGAGGGAGAGTCGATCACAGAAAATATGAATTGGACAGAGGAGACTAGCAATAGTGTGTATGGCCAAAGTAAATATTTGGGTGAACTAGAAGTGTGGCGAGGTATTGGTGAAGGACTCAATGCGGTAATCGTAAATCCAGTTATCATACTAGGTTGTGCAGATTGGAAATCAGGAAGCGCGCAAATATTTAAAAGTGTGTATGATGAATTTCCTTGGTATACTGAAGGGGTTTCAGGTTTTGTAGATACTGGCGATGTTGCCAAAGCAATGATTGCTTTAATGCAAAGTGATATTAGCAACGAGCGTTTTATTATCAGTGCGGAAAATAGAACTTACCGACAAGTATTTAATTGGATAGCGGATGGCTTTGGAAAGAAAAGGCCTCATAAAAAAGTGACTCCATTGCTTGCTAAAATTGTGTGGAGGCTAGAGGCAATCAAGAGTATGTTCTCCCATAAAAATCCTTTAGTGACCAAAGAAACCGCTACTACTGCACTGGCAGAGGTGACCTATAATAACGAGAAGCTGTTAAATTTTTTACCTGATTTTAAATATACCTCGATCGAATCAGCTATTCATATTACCTGTAAACAAATGTTGCTGAATCTTAAAAAGGCGTAATACTTAAACGCCTACTCAATAGGAGTGAATTATAAATATTAGAAAATAATATCCTTTTTAACCATTATCTAATCATACCCTAAGCAATTAAACTACCCTTTCAGATGATCAGATTTATATTATTTGAAAATGTGCCTAATTTAAAAATTAATCCTTTAATTTTTTCCTTGAAAAGTGGTCCATGGATAAGCTTTCATTTTCTTTAAATATTTATCCTGCCATTTATATTCTGGGTGCGCAGCATAAAAGGTTTCTCCGATAAAATCTTTGCCGCAAGGGTGTCCCATGTGCGCCCAAAATTTCATGTCTTTTGCCATAGCAGCGGTAGTTACTTTACCTTGAACAGAACCCATTGGGTAATAAGGACCCAAATCAAATTCTTTACATCCTGCTGAGTCTTCATCAATATGTCCGCATACTACACAGCGATTGTTAAGCAACTTATTTTGAATTGCATCAAAATGATCTGCCTCTAATACTTTGCCAGTTTCTTCATCTAATTTCCCTTTCAAATCAATGACCAATTTTTCCATTCTGAGTTTTCTGGCATTTGCACTGTTTGAACTATCGGCAGTATTAAAGGTGGTTTCTTCCTTAATTAATTTTTCATCGCTCGCAAAATTAGATCCAATGATTGCCGTGTCTTTACTTCTCCATACTCGATAGTTTTTCAATCCCAGCTCTATTCTTGCTACTTCATTTGTTTTAGTATCTCCAATTAACCAATCATTTGCGTATCCACCATTATTTCCAGTTGTAAATATTTTTATAGCGTCATCTATACTGTTTGCATATTGAGCAACTTTTCTTGCACGTTGAAATTCGGGAATAGCGGTACTATCAAAACCTAAAAATTGGGTAATGGTAGTCTCTGTTATAAGTAAACCATTAGAAGAAATTACAAAATCATCACCACTATGAATAAATCCAGGCATACAATCCATGATAATATGATTTCCTTTTTCTGGAACGATGTCGGCAACCACATTCCAATACTGTCCTAATAGATAATTTGACCAATTATTATGACCCATTACTATTTTTCCATCTTTAGTAAAACTACCTGTTGCAATAAATGCACTGCAATTTCCTGGAGCTTTGTTATTACCTGAATTCGGTTTTTCTTTGTTCATTAATTGAGGCACATAATAAAAAGCCAATTCTTGTGTGGCATTATATGCAGTGATGTCTAAACTGTCATACTTTATCCCTTTGGCTTCTAATCCTTCTACGATACCATTTATTTCATCTTTATATTCTCTATCTAGTTTGTCCCAAAGAAAATTTTTGGCACAGCTTCTATAAAAATTCCAATCATGCTTAGTTTCATGTTCTAAAAAATAGCCAGTGGCTTTAATTGCAGTATCAATTTGATTTGATAGTAAATAACCATTTTGGTAACCAATATCGCTAGGCGAACCTTGTAAGTGAACATAGAACCACCCTTCTTTATACTCTAAGGATGATTTGGCTAAACGAACTTTATTGTCTTGATTTTTACAAGAAATTAAAAACAGGATACTTACTAGGAAAATAATAGCTTTCTTCATTTTGATAGATTTTATAAATTCAATTTAGCATTTAAATATTTAATGACATCAAATTTTAGACAATAATTTGGCAATCGACTTTTTTTAAGGGGTAGAAATCAACCCTTAAAGCGGTTGATTACATCAAAAAGTCACCATTTCACCCAGTGATGGATTGGCTTCTTATTTTGTAATAAATGAACGGGAAGGTTTTGAAAGTAAGTTAAGTCAGGAGTCTTTTTTAGAGGGAGATTTTGCGAGCATTTTTTTCTGCTTACAATACAATATTCTTTCTAAATTTTTTATACTTCTTAATCAGATCGGCGGTGTATTCCTTTTTGTTGTGAATCATTACACTTCTAGCTTCTTTAGTATAAGTTGAACCTAAATAATCTAAGAAGTTTTTTGAAGTAAAAATTGCCATTTCAATCATTACTGGCAAGAGTTCTAAACCCTTTTCTTCCATTAAATAATAGATACTTTTTTTATTGGTAACGCCTGATTTTTTGCTAATAAATCCAAGGTCTTCTAACTTTTTCAAACGGTTAGAAAGCATTTTACTGGGCATCTTCTCTGGCGATTCTTTGAATTCACTAAAGAGACATTTGTATCCCCAAATCATATCTCTTAGGATTAAGAGGGTCCACTTATCTCCAATAATGTCTAATCCTGTTGCAACAGGACAGAGTGATCTAAACTCAACAGTGTTTATGGTAGTGCTCTTTGTCATTAAGTAATAGGCAAAATTACAGTTTTAAATAGTACATCTGTTAACAAAAGGCGATTTTGTAGTTATTTTTTAGTTAAAGGGATCTTGAATTGTACTACAATAGGTTGACAGTTTTATGCAGTATAAAACTTCCCTTTTAAATCGGGCAATTACCGATTTTTAAAGAATGCCAATTATGTAAATCTATCACCGCTCTAGTTTGAAATTCTTGTTTGTATTCGGTCTTTTAGCAGCATTAGCTACTTTATAACCCGTTCGATACATCCAATCGGCCATTTTTTTCAATTTAGGGTAATTGATATTTTCGGCATTATCTAACGGGGTATGGTAGTCGTCATGTAACAATGAAGTATACATGATAGCTGGAATGCCTAAACGCGCATAGGGCAAATGATCGCTTCTAAAATACCAACCCTCTAAATGCGTAACCTTATCATAGGTAGTGTCTAATTTAAATTTCGGACCCTCATTGTTCGCATCATTCACCATTTTTGCAAGATCGTCCGAATTGCGATGGGGTATTTGCGTGCCTAACACTGCAGCACTATCGATATGATTTCTACCAATCATATCTCCGTTTAATACCGCAACGATACTTGTTATTGGAACCGTTGGATGAGCAGTAAAATACCTCGATCCTAAAAGCCCTCTTTCTTCTGCACCTTGAATCACAAAAAGAACAGAACGCTTTGCAGGATGTTTTACAAAAGCCCTTGCATTGGCTAGCATAGCCACATCAACACTTCCATTGTCATCTGCTCCATAATAAGTAGAGTCGTTATT
>CANCVE010000223.1 GCA_947381435.1 Chitinophagaceae bacterium | reverse complement strand
CCTGATAAATTACTAATCCCTGATACTACCGCACGACTCCAACTAAAGGTTGTTCCAACTGTAGCACTAGTTGCTGTGTAACTAAATGTACCTGCACTGCAAATGGCTGTAGGCGTTAATCCACTATTTAATATTGGTTTAGGATTGACAACTACTGTTACATTCTGTGTATTAGAACAGCCATTAGCTACTAAAGTAAAGACATAAGTTACAGTAATAGTACCTGAAGTAGTATTAGTTAATACTTCATTTATACCTGCACCTGATCCACTTGAAGAAGGGTTACTAATTCCACTCACTGCAGCTCTGGTCCATGAAAAAGTTGTAGACGACAGTGTACTGCTAGCAGTATAAGTAAAAGCTGTTCCTGAACAAATAGCCGAAGGCGTAAGGCTAGTAGTCAGTGTAGGCAGCAATTTGACAATTATTTGTTTGGTGTCGGTAGTTGATCCACATTCATTAGTTACCTGCAAACTAACATTGAAAGTCCCTGCCGTATTGTAGGTAACGGCACCTGGATTAAGTGTGCTGGCTGAAGTAGGAGTTCCATTAACAAATGACCATAAATAAGTAGGTGGATTAGTAGTTGCGTAACAATTATTAACTGTTGCACTTGGAGTTACAGAGCCATTTTGACAAATACTTGCCAAAGCAGCTACCGTGACAATGGGTTTTTCTTTTACCGTAATAGTTTGTGAAACAGGAAGTGATGAACAAGCATTACCAGGCGCTGTGGTAACCAATGTTAATGTATAAACTCCTGGATTATTAAACCTAATCTGCGGATTAGCAGATACATCAGAAGTTGAATTTAAATAGGTATATGACGAAGAATTAGGCGTACAACCTTGAGCGTTAGAATAAGTTATTGTCCATTTACTAGTATTTACTCCACAATTAGCTGCAGCAGTTGTATTGTTTACATTAACCGTAAAAGGTGCACAACCAATGTTACTATTAAGGGTAAAAGCAGAAACAGGTACACTATTTATGCAAACTGTTTTTACCAAACTATCAGGGCCACAAATATTATTTCCCTGAATTTTTAACTTGATACTATAGGTACCAGGTGTATTGAATTTTAAACCAATTGAAGTAGAACCTGAATTCCAGCCGTCTACATCATTTAAATCAAAACCTGCAGTGACTGATCCTAATGAACCAGATAATAAAGTATATGAGCCCCCGTTAGGACTAGTAACTTCCCAAATTGTTTTACCAGTTATACAAGTTGTTGTTGAACCGATATTAATTGTAGAATAAGGAGATGAAGTATTAGTGAAAGTAACCGTTTGATTTACACAATTAGTATCCTTTGGAGAAATAGTAAATTTAGCAACCGGCTTCTGAGAAACATAAATCGGCACCACACTACCTGCTGAAGAACTACAAGGATTGGATGCAACTATCGAAGCACTAAATGAATTTGGATAGGATACTCCATTATTAGTAGTTGTTGTTCCGCATGATGTTACATTGAAAGTATGGGTTATATCTGCAGGAGGTGGATGTATAAAAGTTACTGGTGAAGTTCCATCATTAAAAGAAACTGTATAGGTAGTTCCTCCAGGGTTATTCTGGGTGCCAGAAATAGGGAATATTAAATTATTAGTAGTACAAATTGTAGTATTTCCAGGGTTTCCAATACTCACTGCAGGATTAGTCCCTAAAAACAAAGACTGTGATAAAGTGTCTAGACATCCTGTAGGACCTTCTACAATGAACTTCATATAAGTCATACCACGTGAAAATGTATGAAAAGCAGTAGTATTAAAAGTTGTAAAGGTAGAGTCAGGTGATCCGTCTCCCCAAATTATCTTATAACGACTATTAGTACCCGCTGTTGATGAACTATTTGTAAAATTAAATCGCTGGGTCAAATTTGAAGAGCAATACAAAAATGTTCCACTTAATGCAGCATTAGGCCTTTTGCTGATTTGAACAGAATTTGAAACGGAATTAGTACAGCCATAAATACTTTTAGCTGTTAATTTTACTGAAAAACTTTGATTTCCTACACCGGCATCTCCCATAAAACTATGAATGGGATCCTTCAAATCGGAGGAATTATTTGTAGAAACAGTATCGCCAAAATCCCATAAATAAGTCAAATTTTGACCAGTAGTAGTATTAGTAAACTGGATGGGTAATCTGGCGCAAATATTATTGGGCGAAAAACTATAATTCGCTACGGGCATATTATCGATATTCACAAAAACACTATCTATACCAACACATCCAGACACGTCGGTAACAGAAACGGTGTACCAACCGCTTCTATTGGTAGGTACAATAATGGTATCAGTAACAGACCCTGTACTCCAAGAATAAGTGTCATAACCTGATCCAGCATTTAATATTACACTTGGATTGCCACAAAGTTTTAAACTATCCTGAGGAAAAGGATTATAATTGGTAATATCACAAAATGAGTAGCGGCTAATACGTTCATTATACGCTGTGCTATTTGGAGAAGCAGTGAATGTATTAAAAGAATAAAAGGTGTTTTCATCATAAAACTTACAAAACAAATTGTCTTGCTGCGTATTATCCCCAAAATAAGTTGAGTACAAGGAAGTACCATCCGATTTCATTTTAAGGAAATAATTCTCCATATTCCCATTACTAGTCGCCTGTAATGGATTAGGACCTGTAGGTAAATTGGATGAATTGGTATTTAAATATGAAATTATTTTCCCGTTTACGATTTGAAAATCAATATGATCATATCCATTTCCACCGATATATTTCCCCCATCCCAAAGATCCATTTGAATTAAATCTCATTAGAAAGCCATCATAAGATCCTCCATTATATGCATTTTGAAGTTGTGGAATATCAGTTGATTTAGTATCATTTGAAAGATAAATTGAATCGTTAATAATCCCAATAGTAGGTGGAAAATAACGACCATCTCTATTACTTCCTTCTTCAGAATTGGAACCACCAATATAATTAGACCAAATTATTTGACCTGAATTAGAAAATTTTAGTAATAGAAGATCCCAGTCTGAAGAATAATTGGAATCGTACAATGCATTGTATGCAAGATTAGGAGATTTTGTCAATACAGAGCAAATAAGAAAACCCTGGTTGTCGTAAATCGCTCTACCGTGCATTTCACTTGAAATTCCGCCAATATAGGTACCCCAAATCTTTTGGCCATCAGTGTTGTATTGGAACAAATATGCATCATAATCACTTGAATTTCCATTTTGATTTAAAAGGGTTTGATAAGCCCCAGTGGTTGAAATACCAGTAGTTGAATTTGTCCATCCATCTAAAATAAGTTTACCATTACTTTCGGTTTCTACAGTTAAATTATCACTCCCCTCCCCACCAACATAGGTAGCCCAAATTAATATTCCGTCACTTGAAAACTTAACCAAAAAACCATCACTGGACCCATCAATAGTTGTCTTTTCAGAGCCTGCAGTAGCTATACCATTCGAAGAAGTAGTATTTCCAGCAAAATAAATATTATTATTTACATCAACTTTCAATCCTTCATTTGGCCATTCCATTCCAGATCCACCAAAATAAGTTGACCAAATTAAAGTGCCATTTTTGCTCATCTTCAAAAGATGCGCATCCAAATCACCTTGTTGAACGGATTGATATGAGCCTGTTGTAGCAATGTTGGTGGAATAGGTTCTACTCAAACAATATACATTCTGATATGAATCAACTTCAACAGCCTGCGTTTCATCAAAATCATTTCCACTTAATGTTCTGGTCCAAACCAGTTTTGGGAAAGGGTCAATGACCAAATCTTTGGTAACCTTAGTTATTCCGGTTATTTCAAATCCAAATAATTTATCTGCAATTTTTCTGTACCGTGTTTTTACAACAGGCAATAACAAATTTTTGGGATCAGTTTTTACAAATACTTTATTAATTACAGACTCATCAAAAGCATC
>CANCVE010000222.1 GCA_947381435.1 Chitinophagaceae bacterium | reverse complement strand
TGGTAGGTGCAGCTGCTTCAGAAAATCCCATAGACGAATAAAGCCCTCTACCATGAGTGGCCGCTATTACCATGTAGTCTGAAGTTCTCATTTGAAGCATATCCGTTCTCACATTGGCAAAACCAGTATTTTGTGCGGACCATGATGGGCCAGTACTGAAATCGTTTGTACCATAAATTCCCAATTCGGTGGCTAATATTACTTCGGTGGCAGGGTGATTGGGATTAAAAAGCGCCCATCTAACGGGCTTATTTGAAAAATTACCCATCTTGCTTGTCCAGCTAGTGCCTCCATTCGAACTATAATAAATATTACTAACTAATCCATAGTTAAAATAGGTTACCAATAATTCATTTTCATCTCTGCCTATTTCAATGCAAGAAATGGATCCTGTGGGTAATGTACCAGTAATATTTGTTTCAACAGGTGTATTGTTAGCGTTAGTAAGTTTAATAAGTTTTCCCGAGCCGGTACCAATAAACAATGTAGTAGAAGTAGTGGTATAGGGTGAAACTTTAAAAGCAGTGGCATTAGATGTTAGGTTGGCAACAGAAATGGTAGAGGTAACAGGAGTGGTATTTATATTTTTAACCATATAAATAGTTCCCCCACCAACAGCACTTGTTTTGTAAGAAAAGAGTGCATGCTGATTATTATCATAGCAGGAAGGATTAATAAAACTGCTTTTTGCAGTTGATGAATTTTCTGATAATAAAGTTACAGGAAAGCTGCTACCCCCGTTAGAGGAGAGGTAATAGTTGTTGTACACATAACTATTTATTTGATAGTTTGGGTTGCTTTGATCGATAAAACAATAAGCTCCATCCCCTCCACTCTTATCAACAGTGGAATTCATGCCATCGGTGTTAAATTGTTGTGTACCATTATCCTGAGCACCTGCCATATGGGTATTATTACCTGCAGTAGGATGGATGGCAGCGGAATAAAACTGAGTTACATTGTAATCTTTATTTCTAGCAGCTATTACATCGGTTGTAGCGGCATTGGTTAGGTTAGAGGTGTAAAAAACACCACCGTCGTTTCCAAAAATTACTTCTGTTGAAGAGCCTGGTTTAAAGGAAATGACATGTTGATCAGCATGAACAATTGAGTAAGGCTTACCAGATAGTCCGGGATTGTTTGACCACTTACTAATTTGAGGCCAACTAGTACCTTCGTTAGTAGATCTAAATAAATCAATGCCTCCTACTATAACCGTTTTGGGGTCATTGGGGTCAACACTTAGTGCCTGGTCATAAAAAGCTTGACCTCTGGTAAAATCACTAGGTGCAATTCCATTATCTGCATCATCTGGCTTGGTAATATCGGTCCAGTTTACACCATTATCTATTGACTTACGAAGAACAACTTCGTTGTTGGTTACATTATTGCCGTCATTATCAGCATTTTGCATGAAACTATAAATATAATTGGAGTCAGAAGGAGAACAGGCTACTGTTACCCTCCCACCAGATCCACCCGTTAGGGTATTTGAAATGTTCCAGTCTGTTCCATTATAAGAATATAATACTTTTCCACCCCCTCGATTGGGAAGTCCATAGGGAGATCCTTTTGTTCCTATCCAAATACGAGTGGCGCTTAAACTTATTGACGAAGGAACATATTTATAGGCAGAGTAGCCGGAACCATTCTCTGAAATTGCTGGAAGAACTTTGGTCCAATTGGCACCTCCATTAATTGACCTCCATAGTCCAGCATTTGAAGAGTTAAGCCAAGTTTCACCATAATATTGGCCATCAAACGCAGCGTAAACTACACTTGTACCACTTTCATTTCTTACCGCTAAGTCATTAATATAATAAACACTAGATAATATGGGAAGCTGAGTCCAGTTAACACCTCCATTGGTTGTTTTCCATACTCCTGCACCAATAGCTTGCCCTGAATTAAATCCTTCCCCTGTTGCTACATAAGCAATCTGTGAATTATTTGGATCAAACACAATTTTTGTTACAGAAAGTGTCGCCCAAAAGTCGTCTACTCTAACCCAGCTAGAACTGCTGCTAGTGATATCATTATTATACCAAAGTCCGCCGGTTACACCACCAGCCCAAACTTTTTTACCTGAAACATCATTCGGATCCCAAGCTAGTGCCCTTGTTCTTCCTCCCACATTATTTGGTCCGAGTTCTTTCCAATTGGTTTCAGCACTAGTGTTGTCGCCAGGCATTCTGGGGGTTACCACATTACCAGTAGTAACCGTTGCTAAATGGTTGTTTTTTATTTCTCCGGTTAATACCTCAGGAGTGGGCCTAAGTAAGGCAGGATCCATTGTTCTTAAAAAATCCTGTTCATAAGCTAGGTCTGGACGGTCGGGATCGTTTTCTTCCTCTTCCTCTCTTTCTTCTCTTGCCTCAATGTCATCTTCTTCTATCTCAGTGGAGTCTATCTTCCGCACCCTATTGTTATATGGGTGTTCACGTAAAATTTCCTCAAATTTTTCTCTCTCAGAAAGTATCCGTTGTTTTTTTAATTTCCTTACAGCAGAAGGGGTGTTTGCTATAAGCGCTGCATTTGGAATGACAGCAATAATATTTTGAGGGGATTTTTTTATCCTATTAGCCTGTTGAGGCTGCGAAGAAAAATCAGAAAAGGAAAATTGATTTGTATATATACCTAGTAGGAATAGTAAAACAATTATTAGTAAGCCAGCTATTTCTTTTTTATATTTTTCCATTCATCCATTGGATTTTGGGGAATATTGGTAATTTCTTTAGCTGGTATTTTATTACCATATTGTATAATCGAGGTCAATCAAAATTATAATTCCTATAATCTATTCATGGACCAGTTTGACTATTGCCTTTAAAATTAAGTCAAAGCTAAATTAAATTGTGTAAATAGAGTCATACAGTGTTATAAATGAATGACTCATCAATTACTTATACACCACCGTAAAGCTCTGCGAGGCGCTATTAGAGGGTGTAGCCACAGAAGATACTTTAATAGTAGCCATACACCAATGCTGTTGTGGAAGATTTGCCAATTGCAAATTGTTTACCGCGGAGGTAGTAGTAATCGACGCACTCTGCGCAATATTTGCACTATTTGTTTGATCCACTAAAGTAGTTTCAATAGTGATACCCTTGGAGGAAGGCATTATTGACGTGAGGGTGGCAGTTACAGCAAATCCATTGGTCAATGACACACTATTATTAGCTGCATTAATGGTAAAGGCTACCGGCGTTTCTGCTGGAGTAGGTGTCGGAGTGGGCGTTGGAGTAGACCCTCCACCATCCGAAGACTTAGAACAAGAAATAATTGAACCTATGACGATGGGAATTAGTAAGACTATTTTTTTCATAAGCAGGTTATTTACTAATAATTACTTTTT
>CANCVE010000221.1 GCA_947381435.1 Chitinophagaceae bacterium | reverse complement strand
ATTTGTGTCAGTTAATATTTCAGAAGTTAGCTGTTTAAGTTTTTCAAAATTATCATGTACACTTTGATAAAGATCATTCAAAGTAGCTGTTTGGACTGATTCTAATTTGTTTTGAGGTAAGCTAAAAATATTAGATTGAAATTTATTATCCTCAATAATTTTCTTTAAATCAAAATATACTTTTTTTGAATTTTCTAGATTTGAAGCAATAACTAAATTTCCTTGTGTATTATGGATGCATATTTCTGAAATACCAATTTTCAAAAAACCCATAATTTCCTCTGATTCAATTGATACTGATGAAACTATTTCTTTATTATTTCCAGTACTACAATTGGTCGATCCTCCTGAAACCTTTATTTTATTATTTAGACCTAGTAAAGTAATGCCAATATGCCCTTTTTTATGCCAGCTACCATATCTACTCCCTTTAGCGATTAGATATATTCCAGCAACTTTAGCTTCATCTTTTAGATGCATTTCAATCCTTATCCAACTTTGATTATAATTTTCCACTATTGTCCAACGATAATTTACATAATCTAGGTATGGATCTTTTACTATTTGAAAAAAATTAGCTCCAGGATTCAAGCCTGTAGAAGATCTACTGATTACGCCTGCAATTTGAAGTAGAATCACTATTACTATAATGGCGACTAGTATAAATAACGTAAAGTCCAAAAGCTTTTTAGTTTATTATTAATTTTAAAGATAATTAAATTAAAGGTGAAATATATTTTGTACTATAAAATGGTCGCAATCTTATATTAACATATTTTGGAAATCTACATATTAAAAATGCTTATAAAGGCATATAAAAGCTATATATACTGTAGTAGTATATACAAATGACATTCTTACATAAACTAGGTCTTAGGCATCGAGGTATAACACAGCTGATTAGAGATGCATAATTCTATTTCATCGTGACATGATCAAATAGAAATATCTAATCAAAATGGTTAGAGTAAATTCTCTGAAACCCCCACTCTGTCTTGGTTATATCAATAACATTTTCTATTTTTGCTATTCAATCCCTTCTTTAAAAAAGAAGTGTACAGCTGTAGAAAGAATTCTTATAATCAGGATAACAAGCAGCTCAGAAGTTGGATAGTAATCATCCCTTGAAATAATAGGGAACATAGTGGTGAGGTTTCTCCAATAGGTTGAAAAATGGGACCAATGTGAAAACAGTGGGCTGGAGCATTACACAGAGTAATAAGTGTCCTGAGTTAACAGGGTTTTTAGGCTTCCAGTGTGGGTGTAAATAGGTAATCAATTTAATTGGGTTACTTATGACGTACAGCACTGTATAAACTTGGTTTTAATTGCAGATGTTCAATATTCTGCTCTGAGAAAGAAAAAATTCTGCAAGGGGTTTTTTATGCACTGTTGAGAACAACGTTACTCAATACCTCCTTATACAACATTACACATAGAGCATATAGCGTGTATGATAATACAAACGCTTGTCATACTACTACATGAGAGTCAAATACCAACGTATCGAATACCACAGTGATCATTTACACTACAATCTACTTCCACCTTATCTAGCTTCTATATACACAGAAGATGAATAAGGCTTAAACATTGACACACACCTACTTTTTCTATATACTAGGAAGCTCTTTAGGAAGGTTCAATTGATGTGTATAATTTCGAAGACATGTTTCAGGATTGTTACCCATTAGAAAGGCTGTCATAACAGGTGTTATACCAGCATCAATGCACCTGCTTCCAAATGTGTGTCTACATGCATAAAGAACTCTGTGAGGAATGTGTAGCTTCTCTAGAACAACAAAAAATACCCTACGTTGAAACATTCTATCGTCAATTGGTAACCCATTAACAGACTGGAACACCAATTCATCTTTTCCCTTACTATCAAGAAGTGGCATCAACACCTCTTTAAGATCATCTGACAAGGGAAGCATTCTCACTTTACCATTCTTTGTTTCCTTCCTTATCCTAGCAGCAGCATGTGTACCCTTAACAGACCTTGCAAGAGACTCCTTGATAACAATAATACCTCTATCTAAATCAAGGCTACCAACTCTCAACCCTACTGCCTCAGCATTCCTAACACCTGTCTTAAATATGAAATAGATGAATGCATAGTAAAATGAATGTTTGAACCTAGAGCTTGCAGGACAAAAAGTATCGTTCTTTATAGCATGTAGAATGTGTCTTATTTCTTCTTCATTAAATGGTACCCTATCAGCTTTCTCAGTCTTCTTAACTTTACGTCTTGATACATCATCAAAAGGATTGATGGTCCAAAATGCCTGCTTAAGCATCCAACTAGAAAAACTATTGAGCAATGACAATCGTTGATTGTATGTCTTAGGACAGTAGTTCTCTGTATTCAACTTATGTAGCATTTTATCTGGGTTAATCTCACCCCATTTTCTCAACGTATTCCTGAGGTGGAAATAGTCAGAATTCTTATCGCAATCAAGTTGCTTGAAATCCTTCACCCATCTCTCAAAACAAGCAACGATGCTTAATGGTATAACAGGCTCCTCATTAACATGAATCACCTTACCACTATAACGTAATAATGTGTCATCAAACTGACCATTAGCCATGTCTAATTCAATTTGTAGCACTACCCTCTTTGTAGCCTTCAAATTGAGTTTCTCATATGGACCAAGACTCATGGAATACCTACTCCCTTGATACCTCCATCTTAACCTGATCCTGTTTTTGAAGTTTTCTACAGAGACTGTTCCTTTTTGATTTTTGATACCCAAAACGATACCCATTCGATACCCAATTTTAATTGTGAGGGGTCCATTTGGAGTATTTACTCACTCTTTTGAAACATCCTGAAAAAACATTTTAAATTGATTCTCATCATGCTGAAACCCTTCTTCCACAAAGGTTTTGGACATAAAAAAAGAGCACCAATTTCTTGATGCTCTTTTGTCGGGAAGACAGGATTCGAACCTGCGACCCCTAGACCCCCAGCCTAGTGCGCTACCGGACTGCGCCACTTCCCGAAACGAGGCGCCAAAGTTATTGAAACTATGCTTATTTTAGCCCATAACTGTTCGTAAATTACCTACAATCATTTATCTTCGCTTAATTCCTCAATTATGACGATTCTCGTCCGCAACGCACTGATAAAGGATATCCACTCCACATTCCACAAT
>CANCVE010000220.1 GCA_947381435.1 Chitinophagaceae bacterium | reverse complement strand
GCCCTCGTCTATCGTCCCATTACAGTTGTTGTCAATTCCATCAAAAATCTCTGTAGCACCTGGTTTTACATTAGCATTTGTATTATTGCAATCTGTGCTGTTTAACGAATATCCTGCTGGTGCTGTTGCAGCATTTACTGCGCAAACGCTAACTAAACTTCCTGCACCATATCCATCTCCATCTGTATCCGCATAGAAAGTAAAAGACTCGTGTTTTGAAGCATCAGTAGGAGCACAATCGGTATTGTTTGCTGAATAGCCTGTTGGTGCTGTTAAATCTTCTAATTGAACAGATGAACCTGCCCCATAACCGTCTCCATCTGTATCGACGTAATAGGTACGGGTATTTGAAGTAGGCTCTTTCCATAGATAAAGATTATCATAGAAAACAGTTCCTAAATCAGATGTAATTATAAACTGTACTAGGTCATTTCTTAAACCAGGCATGCTAGTTAAAGGGATGTCTAACGATATCCAAGTTCCTGGATTTGTATTAGGTAATACTGGCGTACTTGCATTGGTTGTAGAGAATTCTATTGCGTTTGCTTCTTCAGTTCCACCATTCCAATTTGAAAATTTTATATTGAAGCTTTTGTCTGCAGTTGGTGTAGCAGTCCAAATATCCATATGCAAATTTGTCATTGTTGTTGCGTCAATTCTAGCTGATTGGAAGGCAATTCCTTCGTATCCGAGTCCAGTAATTTTGTGGATTGCGTTTCCGTCAACCATAAGTTTTACGGTTCTTGCCGCAGCCCAATCTGTATGATAACTATCAGTATCACCAGTATAACCAAGAGTTGCAATAGGGGTATACGCATCACTGAAAATTGATTTCACATCCGCCGCAATTCTAACAGGCGGAGTTGGAGCTGCAGTTGTTGGTGTAGAAGGAAGGTTGGTAACAACTAAAGCAGCTGTTTTGCTTGTTCCACTATAATTTCCGTTAGCTTCTTGAGTAGCTATGATGGTAGCCGTTCCTGAACCTACTATGGTCAATGTGCTGCCTGATATGGTTGCGACTGAAGTATTGCTACTAGTAAAGGTAATAGCACCTGCGCTTTGACTAGTGATAAATGGTGTTAAAGAAAAAGAATCGTCTCCATTAAGTTTTGCAGGAATTGTAAAAGTAATGGTAGGAGTAGTTGCTGGAGGAGTCGTTTGCCCTAAATAAAGATTATCAAAATAAACGGTTCCTGGAGTTAGCCCTGCTGCTGTATCAAATTTAAATTGATAAAATTTAGTAGTATCAATACCATTTGTACTTGTAAAATCAGACATGGGTATGTTTACACCTATCCATTGGTTTTTTACAACTGTTGGAATGGTATAAGCGGCCTCAATAGTTGGATCAGCAGAAATAAGATAAAGTCCAAAAGTAGTAGCGTCTGCCGTATAATAATCGAAATGTACATATTGGCTACTTGTAATATCTTTTGTAGTAAAACCTTGACCGTAACCCGATACATTAAAATCTACTTTAAGCGCCTTGTTTATGCCAGACGTAGGGTCAAGATCAACAGCCGTAGCCAATCCAAAATCATATGAATAACCTGAAACAGAATTAGTATCTCCATATTCTCCATATAAGGGCGTAACTGTTGTTGGATCCGTTTGTGGCGCTGGGGCAGCTGCTGGATTTACATTCAGAATAGCCGTTGCAGTACTAGCAAAATAAATTCCATCAGCCGCTTGAGTTGCCGTAATGGTAGTCGTTCCTACGCCCACTATATTCGCTGTGTTGCCCGATATCGTAGCGACATCAGTGTTGCTGCTAGAAAAAGTAATAGCGCCCGCACTGTTACTAGTTATTATAGGGGATGTCAAAGAAAAGGAGGAATCGCCTGAAGCTTTTGCAGGAATCGCAAAAGAAATGGTAGGAGTACCTACCGCCGATTGGGCTTTCCATAAATAAATATTATCAACGTAAACAGTCCCCAGAGAACCTGGGCCTCCAGATGTAATTATTATCTCTGCCAAATCATTCTTTAAAGCATTCATATTAGTAAAAGGAATGTCTAACGATATCCAAGTCCCTGGATTAGGATTCGGCAATGCAGGAGTACTTCCATTGTTTACATTTAATTCTATAGCGTTTGCTTCTCCGGTTCCACCACCCCAATTAACAAGTTTTAAATTAAAAACTTTATCTAAAGTTGCAGAAGAAGTCCAAATATCGACATGCATCTTGGTCATTGTAGTTGCGTTAATATGGTGACCAGCGCCAGTAAACTGAATTCCAAGATAATTACTAAATGTAATTTTTTTTGTGTCATTACCAGCTATAACTACATCTGCAATTGATGAATCATCATAAGATGCAGACCAAGAATCAATAGGAATATTAGTGTAAGCATTGCTAAAAAGTGAAATCACATCTATCGCACTTCTAACAGGCGGAGTTGGAGCTGCAGTTGTTGGTGCAGGATCAGGGGTAGCCGCTACTTTTACTCCAGTAATATTATCTACATAAACTGTAAAATTAGCTGGAGGAGAATTAAAACCATTGTTTGTCGATTTCCAGTTAGGAAAAAACACAAGTTTTGCATAATCCCCATTCGCTATTGCGGTACCATCTGAAGAGGTATTAAAGGTGAAAGTAAGCGTTTGCCATGCATTTGGAGTGGTATAAGATGCAGAAGTTGCCGACATTGGCGCTGTTCCACCTAGCTCTACTTTTCCTAACATGGTAAAGGCTTGAGTTGCATAAACATCAACTTTCACTGTTCTGTCTGTTGCGTTTAATCTTATTTTACCGCTTGAAAGTATAACTTCCGCTCCCTGCCATGGCTGTCCAGTAGATACACTAACCAGTTTTAGTCCATTCCCTCTAGATCCTCCAGAAGCTGGGTCGGTGGCAATGGTAGCGCCATTGTTTGTTGCACTACCAAGTCCTTCAAATCCAGCAAATGTATATGCCGCAGGAGTGGTGTCAAAATTTTCAATCAGCGTTTGCTGTGCAAATCCTAATGAGGTTATCATTAGTGCAATTAAAAGGGTAAATTTTTTCATAATGTTTTTTTGTTTTTTGATTATTTAGTATACAAATTTATTAAATTGATTTGGAGATAGTCGATTTTTGGGAATCCT
>CANCVE010000219.1 GCA_947381435.1 Chitinophagaceae bacterium | reverse complement strand
ACCATTCCTGCAGTAATCCCTGTAAAAGTTGTGCAAGTCAAAGCAGATACAGAACCTGTCGCTGTGTTAGCTTGTGTTAAAAGAGCAAGATTGGTACCATTACCAAAGATAAAATCCCCCCCGGTAATGGAATAAGAACTATAAACATACTCTGCATTAGGACTGATGGCAATACCAGAATAACCTGCAGAAGGATAAGTCAAAGTAGTCGTAGGAATAGGTCCATCAATTATCAAGGAATTTGCTGCATCATATCTTGCTACAAAGTTTCTAGCATTATTAGTGTTAAAAAAACCTGTCGCTCCCGTATTATCAATTGCTATACAACCCTCGCTCCACTTACTATAATTGGTTGCAGAAGTTAAATTAAAACTCCCTTGAGTACCATAACTAATATAGTTATTTTTTTGTGTAGCTCCATTACCTGAAGCAGAAGAATTATCACCTGTAACAGGAGAAGACAAAGTAAGTGTTTGTCCAAAAGCCGAACCGACTGAAAGGGTAAAAAGTATGGAAAGAAAAGAAACAAAAGAAGGCAATTGAATTGAATTGCCGAAAATCACTTTTTTGAGTGTGTTGAGAGACTTATTCATTTTTTTTAATTAAAAGTGTTTATGATATGTTGTTTAAGCGTTTAAGTAAGTAAAAAAGAGAACAATCTGAATTAATTTCAGTAATGTGGATTATCCAACCTTTGAAAAAATATGTCTAAAAGCTTCATTCCCGCAAAAGTGCTTGACATAAAGTCAATTTTCCTGTATCCCTTTCGCTCAGAGATATACTTGGGGAAGCATGAGCTAAATAGAAATCGCAAACAATCATTTTAAACATAAAGCAAACATTATCGTATTAATAACTGAATTTTTCAAAAAATACACTAAAAAAGTCAAGAAAACATTTCCTAGCAATCGATACCATTATTACAATCTTGATATTTCTTTATACCCTTTAAATGTCATACAATTGGTAGAACATTCTTTCCACTAACAAAATGATACTCATCTAAATACTGTATCTAAAATGTTGTCTAGATTAAAAGAGAATAAAATTCTATTTTAATACCCTTTTTTAAGAAAATATTTCAAAAAAGCTCCGAGTAAGTTCAAATGAGTCTCGGATTAAATAAAAAGAGGTAAAAGTTACTTAGATCTGTCATAACTAAGAAATACTGAAAAAAATGAGCAACTTTTGTCATTAAAAATTAAAAGATAGTGGCTAACCCCTATTTATTTTCAAGCTTCACAAACCTAGTGAACCGTCATTTCGACGATAGGAGAAATCTAATCAAAGGTAATTTTACCTTTATTGATTGCATAACTCCAACTTTGTAAAAGAGAAGGGAATTTCTGAAAGAAGGCAAAACAAAATGTAAGAGATTTCTCCTATCGTTACATTGACGTGGTTATAAATAATTGCTTTTGAATAGCATTATTTTTAATAAAAATCAACTTGTGCATAATATATTATCTATTATAAAGAGCTTTTTGCTATCGTATTCATTCATTTAGACTGACTATGATTTGCCAAATATTTAGAAGTTGGTTAATCTATAGTTGGGACACTTAAAATAGATTTGGCAACTTTTTAAAAGTTACCAAATCGTGACCATCTCCCACACTTCATTCTCATTTATCTCTGGCTTGCCAGATGGACATTTGAAATGACGATTCACTATTGAAAAAACCGTAACTGAATCACTTGATAATTTCTCAAACACAAAAATTCAAACATTATCGAAGTCGGAATCCAATTACCATAGTAAATAGTTTCATAGATATAACAAAAAAATACTGGAATAGCCAATCAATAAGTTGTCGGTGTTGTGAACTACCCGAGATAGGAAATTAAGATGATCTCGAAGTCGGAATCTACTTGAAATAGGTAATTATTTCATTAGGACAACAAAGTAACTACTTTGAATAGACAATCAATTCCTCAGAACTCCTGTAGGTTTTCCGGGACAACTAATGGAAAAGTCAGGGATGCAGTAAGTTTTACAGGATTGATAACCAATTCCTCAGTATTCCTGTAGGTTTTCCATGATAGCTAATGAAAAAATCAGGTAAGCCGTAAGTTTTACGGAGCCTATAAATTCTTTATCGCCATGCTCGAGTGGATATTTGCCTGCTTAAATTATGCAGTAGTTCATAAAAGTGGTGTTAATGTGAGGAAAGTAAAATAAATTAAATAATTATCACCTCTTATATAAGGCTTCCCTTTAATAATGTTTCCTCTTTAATCTAGTAATAACATATCATCCCTTCCGAACCTTAACCAATTAAATTCATCTATTTCTTACCACCTTTTCTTTCCAACAGTACCTATGCAACCTATTTGAACCTAGAAACAAACTAACCACTAACAACTAACCACTACCTACTCTCCATTTACCACAAAATAATATATCTGACAAGCAGTACCCTTGCTCTTTTCATTCTTTTCATCAGACATACGTAAAGTCAATTTATGCTTTTTGTCTTTCAATGCAGCATCAAGAGTATATACCCAAGGAATGTATAAATTACTACTCCATTTGGTAAATAAGTCTAATTTAGAAAACTTCACACCATCAACGCTATATTCTATTATTCCTGCATCAGGACCAGGAAGTGTATAAATTCCAATGGCAGTTCCCTTGAAATCAAGGGAGAGTTCTGCACAGGGCTTTAAGGTTTCCAATACACTAATCCCTCTAAACCTTTCTCTCACAGTTCCTGAAACTGTTGGAGTCCACGGTGATTGATATTTCCAATCCTTTTTTATCTTAGCTTCTTTTGGATCAATCAGTTTGCCTTTAAAATAACTAAACTCATTTAACGGTTTTGATGGGATTATATGTGATTTAAGTTTTACTTCGGAGTAATCAGCAGACCACATTTTATCCATTAATCTCTCAATGGCTGCCCCATAAAATTGATGACCGAATGGCAAAGGATGCGTCCCCCCGAATTGTTTCCAGTCAAACTCTTTCAATTGCATTCTTTCGGCTATTTCTTGTGCTAGATTGATAGAAGGAATTTGATAGTAATCCGCCACTTTTTCATGATTCAAAATCACATCTGGCGTTTGCCCTTGATTGAAAATGGAAATGAATGGGTCATAAATAAAATGTAGCATGATGATATCCATA
>CANCVE010000218.1 GCA_947381435.1 Chitinophagaceae bacterium | reverse complement strand
TTCAAGAACATAACCTGTCATTGCAACAAAACGAATTGGGTTTCTTGACCAATTTTCGTACTTACCTAATTCCATGCTAATTTAAACGATTCATTAGCCAAATTATTTCGCATGTGAGTATAATATTTCTAATTGATATAAACTCTATTAGTAGCTTAAGTTCTTCATGGCCTTTTTGTCCTTGAGCCGAAGCGGTAATTAATCCTGTTGGTTTATTAGAAAAAATAGTTGTAGACACGCACCACTCAATAGCATTTTTCAATCCACTAGGAATACTAAAAACATATTCTGGTGTACAGATAATAATACCATAGGCTTTATTGATAGCCTCTCTAAAATCTATGATTGATTGTGGCGGATTGTCGGTAGATTGTTCTGGATCAAAATGTGGTAGTGTTTTTAGGTCGTTAAATATTGTCAGATTGAAATCCTCTTTTGTTAGGTTAGCCAAGTAATCAACCAACTTTAAGTTTGCTGATTGATTACTCGCACTACCTATTATAACAAAGATGTTCTTTTTATTCATAAATCAAATGCGTCAACACCCCATCCCTTAGTTTAGGTTCAAACCAAGTGCTCTTTGGAGGCATTACATTACCACTGTCTGCAATATCAAATAATTGATTGATTGTAACAGGATATAAACTAAAAGCAACCGCCCAATCTCCACTTTTTACACGGTCTTCTAAGCCCTTCAATCCACGGATGCCACCCACAAAATCAACCCTTGTGTCAGTACGTGGGTCTTTGATGGCTAATATTTCATCCAAAATATTATTTTGTAAGATGGTAACGTCCAAAATTCCAATTGGGTCGATAGTGTACGTTCCTTCTTTCGCAATAAGCTTAAACCAAACATTATCTATAAACATTCCAAATTCATGAAGCGTAGTTGGTTTGTAGGCTTCCATTCCTATTCTTTCTATCGTAAACTTTTGTTCCAATTCAGCAAAGAATTCTTCTTTAGTAAGCCCATTTAAGTCCTTAGCCAAACGGTTATAGTCCATAATGAACAACTGATTAGATGGAAATAAAGTAGTCAAGAAGTGATTGCTTCCTTCTATAATCTTATTACCCAAAGCCTTACGAACTTTTGCCGCAGAAGCAGCCCTGTGATGCCCATCGGCTATGTAAGTAAAAGGAACAACTGTATCGAAAAGGTTGGTAATGCTAGCAATGGTCTTGTCATCATTCACTAACCAGATAGTATTTTGTATGCCATCATCAGCTAAGAAATCATATACAGGCGCTTTGGTCGTTTTCCATTTATCTATAAGCGCATCAATCTCCGCTACATTCTTATAGGCCAAGAAAACATTTCCTGTTTGTGCACCGGAAGTTTTAATGTGGTTAATTCTATCCAATTCTTTTTCCGGACGAGTAAATTCGTGCTTCTTAATGATGTCATTTTCGTAATCATCTACACTACTCACGCACACTAAACCTGTTTGGCTACGTCCATTCATTATTAGTTGATAGATGTAGTAACAAGGCTTCTCTTCTCTAAATAAAATCTTATTTCTAATAAAAGTAGACAAGTTATCCTTTGCCTTTTCGTACACTTCAGGGCTATGAATATCTACTTTTTCTGGAAGACTCACTTCACTCTTTGTAATATGCAAAAACGAATTCGGATTGCCCTGTACTTCTATTCGGGCCTCTGCACTATTCAATACATCATAAGGACGACTAGCCACTTGTTTTGCTATCTGTACCTGCGGACGTAATGCTTTGAACGGTTTAATATTGCTCATAAATAATTGTTAGTGATTAGTGGTTAGTTATTATTGATTAATGATTTGTTGTAAGTTGTAAGAATGCAGTTGTAAAATGCAACTTTAAAAAGTATATGCTTTATAACAACTTACAACTAATAACTAATCCCTAACCACTAACAACTGAAAAATGTTTCATCAAATCTGTAAATGCCACTACGCTTTCTAGTGGTAATGCGTTGTACATGCTTACTCTTATGCCCCCAACGGTGCGATAACCCTTTACACCAACCATTCCTTCCTTTTTACAAAGGTCTAAAAACGGTGCTTCAAGGTTACTATCATTAAGGAAGAATACGGCATTCATTCTACTTCTATCTTCCACAGCAATTTTACTGGTAAAGACAGGGAGACTATCAATTGTATTGTATAATAAAGACGATTTTTCTAGGCTACTTCTTTCCATTTCTGCCAATCCGCCGCTTTCCTTAATCCAACGTAGCGTTAAAAGGGCAACATAAACAGCAAATACAGGCGGTGTATTCATCAGAGAGCCTGCTTCTATATGTTTCCGGTAATCCATTATGGCAGGGATAGGTCTTTTTATCTTTCCTAGTATATCCTTCTTCACAATTACCACCGTTACACCAGCTGCACCCATGTTCTTTTGAGCTCCGGCATAAATAAGTGAATATTTGCTGTAATCCATTTGCCTACTAAAGATATCGCTACTCAAATCTGCCACCAAAGGCACAGAAACATCTGGCGCAGCAAAGTATTGGGTACCTTCTACCGTATTATTTGAGGTAATGTGTAAGTATTTAGCCGTTGATGGAACCGAAAATCCTTTATTTAAATAAGTATATCCTTTATCTTTTGATGAAGCTACCACGTCTGCCTTTCCAAACAACGATGCCTCTTTAATTGCCTTACTTCCCCACACACCGTCATCGCAATAAGCGGCTGTTTCGTCGGAATCTAGTAGGTTCATCGGTATTTGCATAAACTGTGTTGTAGCACCACCTTGCAAAAACATCACATCGTAGCTATCATCCAGTTGCATCAACTCTTTTACCAATGCCCTAGCCTCTTCCATCACCTCTATAAAGAAAGGCGTACGGTGACCAATCTCTAAGATAGATAGACCCGTATTATTAAATTCAATAATAGCTTCCGATGCCTGCTGCATAACGCTTTGTGGCAAAATAGAAGGCCCTGAATTAAAGTTATGTTTCTTCATCTTAATACTTTCGGGGCGCAAGTTAAATAAATACCCTCAAAGGAATGGGAGAGTTTTTGCGAGATACGAATATTGACTGCTTAATTAATAAGAAATATTAGTATTCCTAATGCTTATATTTCTTTATCTATACTAATCTGATTTAGTTTTGCACACTAAATGGCTAAAATATTCGTTATTCTATAGATGACATTACAATTCAGCGAATCAGAGCTTTCGTTACTCAAGGAATTACAGCGCAATACTTCTGACAGGGATACCTATCAAAAGCTAACAA
>CANCVE010000217.1 GCA_947381435.1 Chitinophagaceae bacterium | reverse complement strand
TTTTTGTTTTATGATTTAAAAGAAATTACTTATCTAGTGTAAGCTAACGGGTTTTGCAGCTTACTCATGTCAGAAACTATTTTCACTGTTTCATTAATATATAAATCAGATTTTAAGCTTTTCATCCAAGCTTTATAACGTTCACCTTTTTGCTTATCAGGATTATTATAAAACTTATCATAATCGGGCTTCAAAACATCCATATCCATTTCTTTAGTCAATTTAGATAGAGAGTTATTCTGATTAACTGTATTCTTAAGCTTCGTTTGTTGCTCTTTGTATTTGTCTAATTGAAGATTTACTGGTGCATCTACATTGCGAGCCAACCAATCAGTGTTTGCTTTGATGATACCAAATGCAGGGTTAGCTTGTATACTTTCATTCTCTTTTTTTACGATGCCCTGATAGCCGGTATAAATATCAGCATTAGCCTTCTTTATTTCATCCCATCCTAAAGCACTTGGATTATCTTTTTCTCTAATCTTAATATAGTCATAAGGATCTGGCAAAACTACATCCGAGCTTACGCCTTTCAACTGTGTAGATCCACCATTTACCCTGTAGAACTTCTGGAAAGTAAGTTTCACAGCACCAAATTCTGTACGACCGGAGAAGAAATCCAAAGGTTTGCCTAATGGAATATTGCGTTGAACAGTACCTTTACCATAAGTAGAGGTGCTACCTACTATGATTCCTCTCTTGTAATCCTGAATGGCTGCAGCAAATATTTCACTTGCACTTGCACTTGTCTCATTAACCATTACAGCAAGCGGCCCATCGTACAGAACAGACGGATTTTTATCATCCATCACTACAATTTTACCATCCCTATCTTTTACTTGCACTACCGGACCATCTTTTATAAATAAGCCCACCATCTGTATTACTTCGTACAACGAACCACCGCCGTTGAACCGTAAATCCATGATAATACCATCTACCTTAGCATCCTTTAGTTTAACGATTTCCTTAGCCACATCCTCGCTACACTTTGCTCCATTTGGATGCTCAAAGTCGGCATAAAATTCTGGCAATGATATTACACCAATTTTCTTATTGCCATCATTAACCACAACACTTCTGGCAAAGGTTTCATCTTGCACTATTTCGTCCCTTTGCAAAGTGATTGTTTTATAAGTACCATCACTCTTTTTTAGGGTAAGCTTCACATTGGTACCTTTATTTCCACGAATAAGTTTTACGGCATCAGTAACATCAAAGCCAGTAACATCTACCATTTCGTCTTTGTCGCCTTGACCTACTTTCACTATAATATCATTCACCATTATTTCACCACTTTTCCAGGCAGGTCCACCAGGAATAAGGCTCATAATCTTAATATTGCCCTCTTGTTCTTGCAACTGTGCTCCAATACCGTAAAATCTACCGCTCATTTGTTCATCAAAAGCCCTTTTCTCTACAGGTGGAAAATAGTCTGTATGAGGATCCATAAGGTTAGTAATAACATTTACATACATATTAAAACGTTCATCTCTGGATAGACGTGCCTTTATGCGGTCGTACATTCTGTCTGTATTTTTCAATACTTTTCCACGAGCTTCGGCTTCTAATTGTTCATCAGTTCTTTTTGTAATACTATCTACTTTGCTTTTACTTCTTTGGTCTAGCAAATCAACATATCTTTCAAGTACAAGGAACTTCAAGCGTTTACGCCATCTTTCGGTACGTTCTTCTTTATTGGCAGGATAGGCTACTTTTTCTGCATCAGTTACAAGGGTTTCGTCTGTGCTGAAAGTAAATGGCTTCGATAATATACTCTTGTAAGTACTAACTACTTCAGGAAGTTCTTTTTCATAAAAACTATCAACGGCAGGTGTAAACTCTATTTCAGCAGTACCTTTTATTTCATCATCCAAAGTAGTTTCATATTTCTTTAGATAATCAATTTCCGACTGAAGAAACATGGTTTTATCTCCATCCAATTCGCTTAAATACTTTTTAAATACCAACTTAGAGAAGGCATCGTCAAAAGCTTTGGGACTGTAATGTTCTTCCTTCAACAATTGACCAATTGCAGTTAACAGTTTTTGCTTGGGTGAATCGGTTACTATTTTACCATTAATTGTTTTAAATGCAAAGAATGCACTTGCAAATACCATTATTGAAAACAGTATCCAACCTTTTTTACGAATCATAAAACTCAATATTTTTTGCATACAAAATGAATTTCCAAAAGTAGGGCAATTACATGTATCATGTTTTAATATTGCATTGCCATTAACAAAGGTTTTTTATGAGTGGTAAGCACTAATAGGTGTATTTGGTTTGAATAGTATTTGATATTTAATTTTTCTATTTTTTTACTCAATAAAAATAATAAGTATAAACAATAGATTATCAATATTATGTAGGCAGATAAAACAATCATTTAAAGCTACACTTTAACACATTTGCTTATACTACTAACTTTATCTCCAAATACCATGATATAATAGATGTAATAGGATTTTAAAATTGACAAGTTAGTAAATACCTTCTTCCTCGACGATGTGATATCTATAAATATTCTATTCAATATCCCATCGGTTTGCACTATCTGCCCTCTGCTGTTAATACAAAAATCTATAGGCAACGGAATTTCCTCACTCAATACAACAATATAATCCACCCCCTCACCAAATGGGTCACAATCTGTTTCTAGTCGTCCATTCTTATCAATTACACCTCTAATGCCGCTTGTGGTAAGACCATCTTTAAACATTTTAGCCACATCTTTCACTACTTCTGTAGTAGGTAACGTACTCGCTGCCAGAATCTTCTTATCGCCTTTTGCAATTTTATTTACATAAGGTACAAATGCTAACATACCATTTATCAATGCGGTCATGGCATTTAGGTAAGCCATTTTACCTGTTAATCCATTCAGCTTATAAAACGTTTTTGCATTGGTGTAGGTCTTTATCAGTGCTTTTATTTGCTTGGGAGTAAGTGGTTGTTCATCTTTAAACACAAGTGTATTCCCAGATATTGCCATCACCATTAAAAGGGCGGCATCCCCCAATTTGGAAGCATTAATTCGTTTTATTTTCTTGATACTTACTTTAATAATCTTAGCGCGTGCTTTCTTAATCATGATCTTTCGTTATTAATCCGAATGAAGAGGCCTTTGCCCCGGGGCAAAGAGCATTAGTGTATGTTTTATTTGCTTTAGTGCGCGTATCAATCATTCAAATAACCGCACAAAGAGGTTTATTATGCAAATTATCCTTTCCTACACCTTACATATTTGTTTCCTTGCTTGCACTAATTGCTCTCTTACCATTTTATTCAACTGCATAATGTGAATATTTGCTGTTATTTCGTGCAATTAGTTGTTTTGCCCCGAGGCAAAGGCCTCTATTGCAAGTAAGTAAGCGATTAATAGAGAGTATAAAGTAGTTTGTGTAAACTGGTAGTAATTAATTTTAGGGTTTCATCGCTGAGTG
>CANCVE010000216.1 GCA_947381435.1 Chitinophagaceae bacterium | reverse complement strand
GCCCTTTAGTTTTTCAATCAATGTTTTATGTACAAGCGGTGTATCCTGAATCGACTCTCTGAAAGCATAATCTATTTCTGTTTTAACCAATAGTTTATAGTACGATTGGTCATTTTCTAAGGCTCGAGTGATGGTGTCTAAAGAAATCTGATCCTTGTAAAGAAGGTCGAGAAAAGGAAAATACATTCTACCGGTATTCATGGTAGAAAGCTTGGTAATTGTTTTTACCAAGGGGTCTGTTGAGCTTCTGATAGAGTCTCCAAGAGCATTTGGAGAGGAGGCGTAATTGTATATCTCCTCCTGATTTCTGCGGGCGGCTTCTCCTAGAATGCTATCGGCAAAGTATACGTTTGGATAAAGATTTAGTATTTTTAAGATATTGTTGGGCTGCCTTTCGCACATCTTCAAAACCATATTATCCTTGCACGATTTATAGTTTATGTCATTGGTAAAAGCTGGATTGTTTAGAAGAATATTGGCTATTTCTAAAGTATTACTTGTGATGATGGGAGCAATTGTTTGCTGTTTGTGTTCCAAAATCATAGCCTCTTCGAAGGCGATGATTACGGTGCCAATTTCCTTACCCTCTATCTTACCCGATTTATAGTAGTACATAAAATCGTTCAGCAGATTATCAATAGCTTTAAGCCAAACAAACTTGTCGCTTTCGCTATAAGTGGAGTCTATTTCGATGGTGGCTTGTAAGTTATTTATGTGAAGATTGAGAATTTTGGTTAGCCTGATATTCTCTCTAGCATCATCTGTTGGTTCAAAAAGAGTATCGTTCGATGTATTTAGTTTAATAATTTTTTGCTGATCATTGTCTATGTTAAGATGGAATAATTGACGCATTGCAGGAATGGGCGGCATCGGAATGATTCGCTGTGCAGAGACAGTAAAACAAGTTATTACACTAAAAAGAAAGATGCAAAAATGTCTAGCCATGGTGAATACTAATGCTTCGAAAATAAGGATTTAAAATTCTTGAAGAAATATGAATAAAACGTCGTTAACAATTTGATAATACATGAATGATAAAAAGCTGAGGTTTTGTAGGTTAATTTTGTGTAAATTAATTGTTAACATGGACTCTAACCCAAGGAAAATTTTAGTTGCCGACGATGAGCCGGATATTCTAGAAATTATTAGTTACAATCTTACAAAGGAGGGCTACGAAACCTACACAGCTAAGAATGGTCTTGAAGCGATAGAGAAAGCTAAAACAATAGATCCCGATTTAATTATTCTAGATGTAATGATGCCCAAGAAAACGGGAATGGAAGCATGTCAGATATTGAGGGGATTGCCACAATTTCAGAAGACTTTAATCATTTTCCTTACCGCCATGAGCGATGAGTCCTCGCACATCAGGGGATTAGAACTTGGCGCAGACGATTATGTAAGTAAGCCCATCAGTACCAAAGTTTTAGTGAGTAGGGTTAATGCATTGTTTAGACGAATTTCAAATAATGATGATACGGATGGGAAAACTCTCACAATTGGGAATATGGTTATTGATCCTGTAAAGTTTGTAGTAATTATAGATAAAGAAGAGATAGCATTGGCTAAAAAAGAATTTGAGTTATTGTATCTACTTGCTTCCAAACAGGGAAGGGTGTTTTTAAGAAACGAGATACTGTCTCAGATATGGGGTAAAGAAGTAATTGTTGGCGATAGAACTATTGATGTGCATGTGCGCAAAATTCGTCAGAAGCTAGGTATCGATTGTATAACTACCGTAAAAGGAGTAGGCTATAAGTTTGAAATGTAGGCTCCTGTTTTTCTGTTGTGGGGTATGTAAGTAATACCTATCTTCACTTTAAACCAGTTATTTGAATTATGCTTACTACAAAGAATATTTCTCCTCGTCAGCTTTCTTTACTCACCTCATTATTGCTATCTCTGCCCATTGGTATAGGTTTTGTTTTAGTAGAAAATCTTCTTGCGGGTTTTATAGCAGGTATTGTTGTATTCTTTCTTTCTTTCTTTTTAATAGATTTTGTCTTAGAGTGGTTTATATACCGTAAGATAAAGATTATTTACAAGTTCATTTATCAAACTAAGGCTAGTAAAAGAGAAGAAACATATTACAAATACATTCTACCCAAAAAAAGTATTGATGAGGTTAGTGAAGATGTAGAAAAATGGGCCGAACAGCGCAGTGCAGAAATTGCTACCCTAAAAAGTAATGAAGCGTACAGAAGGGAGTTTCTACAAAACCTAGCACACGAATTTAAGACGCCTATATTTGCCATACAGGGATATGTTGATACGCTTCTGAATGGTGCATTGGAAAATCCTGCAGTTAATAGGCGATTTTTGGAGAATGCTGCGAAGAATGTAAACAGGATGGTAAGCCTGATGGAAGATTTGGATGAAATTTCGAGACTTGAAACGGGAGAACAACCGTTGTATAAACAGAATTTTATCATTCAGGATTTGATAAAGGATGTTTATGATACACTTTCTATAAGAGTTGTTGAAAAAAACATCAAATGTTCTTTTAAAAAAGGATGCGATCAGCCAATAATTGTATTTGCCGACAAAGAAAAAATTAGACAAGTTATAAATAACCTTGTTGAGAATGCGATTAAATACGGAAAACACCATGGCTCAATTGTGGCAAGTGTTTACAAAACCGATGACTTATATGTGTTGATAGAGTTTAGTGATGACGGAATTGGTATAGCAGAAGAACATATAGATAGAATATTTGAAAGATTTTTTAGAACGGATAGTGGAAGAAGCAGAGATGTAGGAGGAACAGGCTTGGGTTTAGCAATTTGCAAGCACATTATTGAAGCACACAAGCAAATTATGCATGTACGAAGTAAGCTAGATGTTGGAACTACCATTGGATTCACGCTACAAGGCAAACGGGAATAAAGAGATTATTTCAATATTTTTTTTTGGTTCTTTCAAGAGTGGGTTATTTTTATCGAAAAGGGTGGTATTTTGGTCAAAATCCATGCTTTTTCAGGTAGAAATAAAAAAAATAAAAAAAATATTTGTCGAAAGTTTTGTCAAATGAACTTTTCTACTACATTTGCAATCCCTAAAACGGGAAAGCTCTTTATAAGTAAGTAAAAAAACACGCCGAAATAGCTCAGTTGGTAGAGCAACTGATTTGTAATCAGTAGGTCGCTGGTTCGACTCCAGTTTTCGGCTCATAGTTTTTTAGGGTAGATGGCCGAGTGGTTAAAGGCGACAGACTGTAAATCTGTTCTCTCACGAGTACGTAGGTTCGAACCCTACTCTGCCCACTTTCTATTTGATAGGAAATGGTTTTAAGTTCTTTATTTATTTCAGGGGCTTCGCTTGCAACCTGTGATAAAGCAATTTAAGAATAGTGAAATTTTTGCGAGAGTAGCTCATTTGGTAGAGCGGTAGCCTTCCAAGCTTCAGGTGGCCAGTTCGAGCCTGGTCTCTCGCTCAATGCAATGATAAGTGGGCTAGTATTAGCTCACTTATTTTGCACTATCGCCTGTAGACGGTGAAAAGCCGTTGTAGCTCAGGGGTAGAGC
>CANCVE010000215.1 GCA_947381435.1 Chitinophagaceae bacterium | reverse complement strand
GGTGTCCCAATTGGTAACAAAAACGGTAACCGGAATCAGACTTAAAGATGAACTTTAAGGTTCAGTGACACAATGATTTTAACTGCAAGATGCCTCTACGCAAGTTATATAACTTGGAAACAGTAACCCTAATTTTTTACTTAAAGTGAAACGTTTTTACCTTCTTTTTCTATGTGTCTATTGTGGCTATGTGTTAAAAAAAGCATTTATAAGGATGTTCATGAATATGCGTAAGGTGAGTATCTAACTATTTTATTTTGAATAAGAAGTGGCAGCTACAATATTTCAAGAGGAGGATTAGGTCTAAAAGCAAAAAGGCCACCCTGAATCAGGATGACCTTTTTTTATAAAATTAGAAAACAGTACTAATTACTTAGCCTTACCTTCTCCTTCTTCTAGTTTAGCCCTAATGTCTGCCAAAGCACTCAAATCGCCAAGTGTAGTTTTTTCTACTTTAGCCTGAATTGCTTTTACTTCTTTTTGGGTTTTTTCAGCTTCTGTACGTGCTTCTTTCTTAGCAGACTCTTTTACTTCAGCTTGTACTTGTTCCCAAACACGGCTATGACTCAACAAGATACGTTTGTCGTTTCTGTCGAATTCTATTACAACGAATTGTAAAGTTTCTTCAGCAACAACTGCTTTACCATCTTCTTTTGTCAAATGACGTGAAGGAGCAAATCCTTCCATACCATATTGCAACTGAACCAAAGCTCCTTTGTCGTCTCTACGAGTAACAGTACCTTCATGTGTAGTACCTACTCCGAAAGTATCTTCCAAAGTACCCCATGGATCTTCTTCCAATTGTTTGTGACCCAGTTGAAGTTTACGGTTTTCTTTATCGATACCCATAATCATGATATCGATATGTTGACCAACTTTAACGTAGTCGCTAGGGTGATTCAAACGTTTCAACCAACTCAAATCGCTGATGTGAATCATACCACCAATACCTGGTTCCAATTCTACAAATACACCATAAGGAGTGATGTTTTTCACCAAACCTTGGTGTTTGCTTTCTACAGCATATTTGTTTTCGATGGTATCCCAAGGATCGCTAGTCATTTGTTTGATAGACAAGCTCATCTTACGAGTATCCTTATCTAAAGTAACCACTCTAGAATCGTGTTCGTCGCCTAGTTTAAAGAATTCCTTAGCATTTACTGGTGTATTTGCCCAAGTAATTTCACTTACGTGAACCAATCCTTCTACTCCTGGTTGAACTTCTAAGAAAGCACCATAATCTTCAATGTTAACTACTTTACCACGAACTACAGATCCTTCTATAAGTTCAGCTGGCAATACATCCCAAGGATGTGGAGTTAATTGTTTTAAACCTAAGCTGATACGTTTTTTATCATCATCAAAGTCTAATACAACCACATTTACTTTTTGGTCAATCTTCAATACATCGCTAGGATGAGAGATTCTACCCCATGAAATATCGGTGATATATAACAAACCATCCAATCCGCCCAAGTCCATGAACGCACCAAAGTCTGTAAGGTTTTTAACAACACCTTCCAATACCTGGCCTTTTTCTAGTTTGCTCATGATGTTTACACGTTGAGCTTCAATATCGCTTTCTATCAATGCTTTGTGAGATACAACGGCATTCTTAATTGTTTCGTTAATCTTAACAACCTTAAATTCCATTGTTTTACCTACAAACTGATCGTAATCTGCAACCGGTTTAACATCAATTTGAGAACCTGGTAAGAATGTTTCCATACCAAAGATGTCAACAATCAAACCGCCCTTAGTTTTGCTAGTAACATAACCACTAACCACTTCACCCGTTTTGTTAAGCTCAACAATACGTTGCCAAGCACGGAAGTTTTTAGCGCTTTTACGGCTAAGGGTAAGGTTACCTTGTTTGTCTTCTTTTTCTACAACCATTACCTCTACAGTATCACCTACTTGTAGACCTTGAACATCGCGGAATTCGTTCAATGAAATCAAACCATCGCTTTTAAAGCCAATGTTTACTACAACATCTGTTTTAGTAACACCCACTACCAAGCCATTCATGATTTCACCGTCTTCAATTTGTACAAAAGTGCTTTCATACACTTTGTCGTACTTTTCTTTTTCAGCTTTAGCATAAAGACTCACATTACGTTTGTCTACGCTCCAGTCAAATTCGTCGTGCGGTGTAGCAACAACTTCTTCTACTGGCTGATAAGCTACAACTTTTACTGGTGCAACTTCTTCAACTACTTTTACTACAGGTTCGTCTGCAATAACAGGAGTTTCTTCAGGAGCCGGAGCTACTGGTGTTTCTTCAATAGCAACTACAGCTTCTTCAGCTACGGCTACTATTTCTGGTGTTTCTTCAGCAACTTCTACAGTTGCAATCTCTTCCTCAGGGGTGTTTGTTGTTGCAGTGGTAACTTCTTCAGCTGCGTTTTGCGCTGTTTCGTTATCCTGAGCATCTGCATTTAGTTGTTTAACAAATAAATTCATGATATAAAGCCCGAATTTTTTTATTTCGGGCTGCGAAGGTAAGGGAGCTACTCTAATAATTAAATAGAAAAAATAGGAACCCATTTTCCAAGTAATAAATGAGATAGATGAATTGATTTTGGAGTATTTGTAACAAGCAAAAAAATAATTGCTTACTATAATAGGTATAAACAAAAAGAGACCACCCAATTGGGCAGCCTCTTCTTTTATTTTCGTAATACTTAAAACGTTCCTACATTATCACAAAGCTAATAATTACGCTTGCAGGGCTACGTTCATCTCTTTTAGTTTGATAAAAACAACGAACGTAACAAGTTTTTCCTACCTGATTTTCATCAAAATGAAAAGTATGGGATGATGAAGAGGTTACATTTCCATTGCTAAACACAACATCGGCATTAGCAATGCCCGCTGCACCAATAAAGGTTTCGTAATAAACAATATTGCCCGTTGGCGCACCCTTGCTAGTAGGCGTGGCCGTGTTGTGAAATAGAAATTTAGCCCACAAATGCCCCGCAGTATCCATTGCAAAACCCGGTGCAATTGGCGATACTACTGCCATGCTAGCAGCTTTTCGGTCAAAAATTAAAAACACAGCCTTATCATTGGCTGTTAAAACAGAATCAGGAATATTACCATAAACTTCATCAAGATTACTATCAATCTTAACTTCCAAACTATCTTTCAAGTCAATTATTGGCTTTGTACACTGAGAGACATCTTTATATTTCAACCAATTAGGACTCCAAAGCCCATAATTGGTATTCAATGAAGAAAGAGTTCCAGCAGGCGTATTGAAACGCAACTGATTGGCTGGTAAATTTATATATGGTACTACAACAATATAATAGGCATGTTTACCATCATCAGTTCTCGGTTTGCGAGCATCATTATGTGACATAATTTTTTATTTTTTACTATTAAACGAATGGTAACTACTCAAGTATAAATACTTTACCAACTATCCAATATTAGTTCTAATTTATCGTTTATAGTTTATAGCAGCAACAATTACGATATTACAGTCAGATTATGATAGCCTTATTAGTTTAATTTCAGCTCAAGCAAAGCTGATATTGGAATTGGAGGAACGTATTAGACTATTAGAGAATGGCAGAAAAAGCACTACA
>CANCVE010000214.1 GCA_947381435.1 Chitinophagaceae bacterium | reverse complement strand
TTAAGCAAAAAAGGGATAGAGCATATAATAGTTGATGCAGCAATTTTTCCGAGAGATAAAACCTGCGGCGATGGACTAGACCTGAAAACGTTGCGGATGCTAAACCACATAGATTGTAATATTATTCCTAATGAACTACTAAATAATGAACACTTTACGGTTTCTAGTGGCGTGCGTTTCATTTCTAAAAAGGGGGTGAACAGCGACTTTGTTTATAAACAACCAAAGGGACAGGAAGACAGGTTCCCTTTTCTGGTAGCTAAGAGGTTTCATTTTGATAACTTTTTAATTGGTAAGATAGATAGAAAATCGGCTCACTTCAGGCAAGGAACTAAGGTGAAAACCATTACTAAAGAAGGAGCAAACTGGAAACTTTTGGCAGAAGACAGTGAGGGCGAAGTAGAAATTACTTGCCAAATGCTGATTGGTGCCGATGGAGACCATTCTACCGTATTGCGTTATTTGGGAGATAGAAAGATAAACAGAAGGCACTATTTTAGTACGGTGCGTCAATACTGGAAAAACATTGAGGGGATACACGAAAAGAATCTATTGGAAGTATATTCTCCCGCAAACATTCCATGGAGCTATTTTTGGATATTTCCGTTGGCAAATGGAGAGGCAAATGTGGGTTACGGTATGACAAGTGAATTTGCTAGCAAAAAGAATATAAATATCAGAGAGTCTTTTAAACAACTATTGGCTACTGATCCCTCCTTGGCACATCGGTTTAAGAATGCAGAACCTTGCCAAGAGATTTTTGGCTGTGGCATTCCATCGGCTTCCTTGAAAAGAAAAGTAGTGGGCGATGGATGGCTTTTAGTGGGTGATGCTGCTTCTATTGCTTCTCCAACTACTGCCGAGGGAATTGGCACCGGCATGATGACTGGCTACATTGCAGCAAGATTTATAGAGAAAGCCTTGAAAGAAAAGAGTTTTAGCGAAGCCACATTAGCTAACTACAGCCGAGAAATATTCAGACGAATGGAAGGTGAGATTAGTAAATATAATTTGTTTTTAAAGTTTCCGAGTGCCTATAGTTACATTTCTAATCACCTCATTGGAGACAACATCTTTTGTCACTACTTCGTGAATAAACAATTTTCGCAATGGATAGAAACCTGCTACGAAAAAGAAGTTATTGTAAACTTAGATTAATAGAGGGAAGCAAAACAGTAATGCGTTAAAGTTGGTTAGAAGAAAGGATTTATTCAAGTAATAATATTTATTCCAGACAATCTGCCCCCATCTTTGTAATTAACGAAATAAATTATTTTTAAGAGATGAACACAACTACTGATAGCATTAAGATTAGCTTCTTCTCGGCTAAGCCCTACGACAGGGAATTTTTTAGCGAAGCGAATACAAACTTTGGCTTTCAGTTGGAGTTCTTCGAAACACATCTTGGCCCTCATAGTGTAAACATAGTGCAGAATAAACAGGTAGTCTGTGTATTTGTAAACGATAAGGTAACAGCCGATGTAGTAAAAATATTGGCCACCAAAGGGGTGAAGATAATTGCTTTACGATGTGCAGGCTTTAATAATGTAGACCTTGCCGCTTGCAAGGAGGAAGGAATTAAAGTTTGCAGAGTGCCCGCCTACTCTCCAGAGGCAGTAGCCGAACATGCACTTGCTCTGATAATGACCTTAAACAGAAAAACCAATAAGGCCTATAACAGGGTACGCGAACAGAATTTTTCGTTAAATGGTTTGCTTGGCTTCAACCTACACAATAAAACTATCGGCATAATTGGCACTGGCAATATTGGTCATGCGTTTTGTAAGATTATGCTCGGATTAGGTTGTAAAGTAATGGCATTCGATTTGATTGCTAATAAAGACCTTGAAGCAATTGGCGTTACTTATCATCCTTTGGTGGAGCTTTTGCAGAATGCAGATGTTATTTCGTTGCACTGTCCGCTAAATGAGCAAACAAAACACCTCATCAATGCAACAACTATTGCCATGATGAAAAAAGGAGTGATGATTATTAATACAAGCAGAGGTGCATTGATTGATACCCATGCGGTAATAGTAGGCTTAAAGAAAGCGCAAATAGGTTATCTGGGCATTGATGTTTACGAACAAGAGGATAAACTATTTTTCAAAGATTTGTCGTCTGATATTATTCAGGATGATGAAATACAACGACTGATGAGCTTTCCTAATGTGTTAGTTACTGCACATCAGGCATTCTTTACCAAGGAAGCACTTACAGAAATAGCACACATCACCCTTAATAATATACTAGAACTCTCTGAGCTAAAGCAACTAAGTATTAAGGCAGCATTGTTGGTATAGGGGGAATCAGTTATCAGTTATCAGTTGTCAGTTGTCAGTTGTGAGAATGTAGAAAATGTATAATAAATGTAGGATATGAAAAAGTGTATTGGAATAATAATGGTTTTTATTGTTGCAATTTGTCTTATTTCTTGTGGAAAAGAGACAAGTGCCGAAAGCTATACACCGCCCGCCGTGGTGACTGTTCCTTATGCAAAGGGAAGCTTGCACGATAGCACAGGCAATTGCCAGAACATTACTATTCATGGAAGCTTTGTGAGTGGCGTAGCGTTGAATACGACTAATTATATTACTGCTCAGGTAAATTTTACCACTGCGGGCAAGTACGTTGTTTATACCTATACAGTTAATGGTTGCTGGTTTTCTACCGATACTTTAACTACCACCACTACCGGCACTCAAACAGTTACGCTGAAAGGTCATGGCATTTCCACAAAAGCCGATACTGCACAATTTTCTTTAAATTATCTTAATAGTTCTTGTTCATTTAACCTCATCACCACTCCTGGTCCACATATCCCTTCCGAAACTGATTACTTTCCGATGACTAGTGGAAGCTATATACTCTATAAAAGAGATTCTGTAGCTGATAGATATGCGATGACACCTCTGCGTTTTTCTTTTAATGGATTAACTGAAATCCACAATAGAAAAGTGTATAATCTTGCAACTTCGAATGAGAAGGACACTAGTTATTATAGAAAAGATGGACTAGGGCATTACTACGAATATGCCAAGAAATTATCGTCTATTCTACCATCACTAGAATATATGATGCTAGACGACACCAAGAAAACTGGGGAAAGCTGGCAAACGGATACCATCTATACTAAATACAACTACTTTGGAACAATTACGGATATAAAGGTGGTACTGAGGTGTAGTATACTTGCCAAGAATGTAACATTTAACTACATAACTCCATCTTTAGACAGTACCATTAAAGTAGAAGAGAAACTATTGGTATATGATTATTTAGGGAATGATTTTTCATCGGCATTAATTCCTACAACTGTTTACTACACCAAGAAAGTAGGAATGGTGGAGTTCGATGCCCCCACTTACAACGTTTATATGCGTGCTAAAGGATGGTACATACAATAGATAGTAGATATGAGTTAGTAGTTGATCTTATATCTACTATCTACTATCTACTATCTCACATCTCTATTGCCCCGTTCATCCATTCGCCATCAAGAGAGGCATTGTATTTTTTGTAAAAGTTGATGGCGGGCTCATTCCAATCTAGCACTTGCCAACACATACGGACAAAGCCCTTTTGTTTACATTCT
>CANCVE010000213.1 GCA_947381435.1 Chitinophagaceae bacterium | reverse complement strand
AACTACACCCAATGAAGAAATTAGTCTAAATAACAATTCATCAAAGGAGCTTTATACTAAATCAAATCCAGAAATAAAGGAAAGGAACACAACTAAAAGGGATAATACGAGAAATGAAAATAGGAGTTATTCAATTACAATTAATAAGGATAAAACATTGATTTATAACAAACCTACTTTGCCCAATATCAGTACAAACCAAAGGATAAATAAAGAAGTTGTAGCACTTGAAAAAGGAAACTATGTCCACACTAAAAACAAAGAATTTACTGATAATAACAAGGGCAATAAGATACATACTTTAAAATCAGAAATTGAAAATACAAACAATTCACTTACCGTATTTAAACCCAAACAAAGTAGATTAACACAGAATAAAAAAGCTAGTGCTGAAAAAGAAGTCATTTCTGGATTAATTGATAACAACTTACAAAATGAAGATAGTGATGCTAAGCAACAAATGCTTGAAAAAGAGTTTAATACAGTAAATAAAAATCCAACTAAAGCTGATTCAACAACTAATGGCAGAAACGAAAGTATACTTAAACAAAATAATGATATTACTAGAACTATAGCACTACCTGATACAAAGAATGTTTCCGCTAAAGTGGAGCCGAAAAATGAAGCAAAACTTACAAAAACAAAGAATAAAAGGATGCCTTTTTCTATTGGATTTTATTATACACCTAATTATTTTACGGGCTTTAGAATGGTACGCAACACAGCCGTTCGCAGCTATGGATACAACCCAAATGACTATAACCAAAGCGAAAAAACGAACTATTCGTTTGCCACAGGTTTAAAAGTAAGGTATGATGTAAACAAACACCTCGGCATATCTATTGGAGGAACCTACTCTACACTTGCATATTCTATGGCATTATCTACAATTTATGTAAGATATGGCACTAACAGACAATTGCATTTTCAATACCCCACCCCATGTGGCAATATAGAAATACCCAATACAAGCAATACTACATTGCATTATGGTGATAGTTTAAAAACAAATACAACTTGTAGACAAGTTATTAAACTAATAAGCATACCACTAACAGTAAGGTATCATTTTAATAAAAGCAGATTTAAATTATATGCAGAAGGTGGTATCTCTGCAAACTTTGTACTTCAGGAAAAGGCTAATTTAACAATAGGAAACACGGAGTCTACAATCATTAATAACATATCGGGCTTGCAAAACATGAACTATGGATATCTAGTTAGTGGAGGAGCTGAATATGCTTTATTTCATCATATTAATGTATTTATTGAGCCTTCTTTTCAAGGCACGCTTACTTCTCTAACACAAAAAACTGCTTATTACTGTTATCCATTTACATTCAATTTAAATACAGGATTATCGCTGCACCTTTAATAGTATTTGAGAGAGTTGGCAGAAGATATTCTTCACTAATTTTCAATAACCTAAGCATAATTAAAATTATTAAAAGTATATTAATTGCCTTTTAATGGAAATAGTAATTGAAGGGGAGATTGGGATCAAATTATTTGATACAATGCAAGAGTGGGGATACAAAGAAATAAACAAAAACTGAATCGTAAATGCGATAAACAAAATAATTGTTACTAATTTATTTTTAATCAACGCAACTATTCTTCAATCGTTTCATCTATTTTACTAAGACAATAAAATATTATTTCATGAAAAAACTTTCTACACTTCTATTCCTTTTCACTGGATGTTTTTTACTCCAGTCCTCAGTAAAACGTGCTTACAGTTCACAGCCGCCACAGGGTTATTCTGGTGCTGAGGGTTCTACATGTGTAGACTGTCATAGTTCCAATAGTCTTAACGCGGGAGGAGGTGGAGTTGCAGTTATTGGGTTACCAACAAGTGATTATGTTCCTGGTAAAAAGTATGACTTTTCTCTTACAATCACCCACGGAGAAACAAATAGACGCCGTTGGGGTTTTACAATTAAAGCAGTAAATGGATCGGGTGCTTCAGTAGGTTCATTTACCTCTACAAATGATAATGCGAAACAAAATGGAGATGAGCTTAGCCATTCAGATGCAGTTTTAACTAGCCCTGCAAATTCATATACTTATGAAAATTTAGCTTGGACGGCTCCACAAACTGCAGGACAGCCAATTAATTTTTTCATTATAGGCAATGCAGCAGATAATTTGGGGGGTAATTCGGGCGACTATATATACAGTAATGTATTGAATGTGGCTTTACCACTATCACTTAAAGATTTTGGAGCAACGGCAATTAATGACGCTGTAAAACTAAATTGGCATACTGCACAAGAAGTAAACGGAAGCTATTTTACAGTACAAAAGAGTGTTGATGGACAACGATTCTTCGATATAACCAATGTTAGCATTGTGGGCAAAGCGGCTAATGCTCAATATTCTTACACAGATGCCAACCCATCATATTATGGCAGATCAATTTTTTATCGTTTAAAAATAGTTGATAAAGATGGCAAATTCGCTTACTCGGCAGTTACTTCCATTATTTTGAAAGCAAAGGGTATTCAGATTTCTGGTGTATACCCAAACAGTGTTGCTGCAGGAAGTATGGTTACAGCCAAAATTGTGTCTGACAAAGATGAGTTATTACGCATTTTATTGATTGATGAAAGTGGCAGAGTAATTCAAACTACTTCTCATTCAATAAGTTCTGGCAATAGTTCTGTTCGTTTTGCAGTAAATACTAATTGCAAGGGCATCGTTTATGCAAGATTTGTAACGACTACTCTCACTCAAACTGTTCCTTTATTTTTGAAATAAGCCATACAAGAATATTTTTTTTAAAGTATTTATCAATTATTGGATGAAGTGGGTGTTATAATACTCATTTCATCCAATAACAATTTATAAGGTAAGAATATACTTCAGATATATGCTTTGAGTAACATAAAAAACGAAAATGGCTAAGTGTTTTAACGACATTTCCAACTAAAATAATTTAAAATTCTATAATTTACTCTCTACAACTACCCCACTAAGTACATTTGCCATCATACAAAAAATTAATTGAATGATTAAACAATGTGCCATCATTTTTGGATGCCTTTGTGTTGGTGAATTTGTGGTAATGGCATCAGGCATAAAACTTCCCTCAAGCATTATTGGAATGTTGCTACTCACTCTATTACTAAAGATAGGCTGGATAAAAGTCAATTGGGTTAAAGGATTTTCAGATTTATTATTAAATAATCTAGCTATTCTATTTGTTCCTGCTGGCGTATCATTAATGTTTTTTTTCAATCAATTAAAGAGAGCATTCTTTCCAATAATTGTATCAATCTTAGTAAGCACAATTATTGTTTTAGTTGTTACAGGTTGGGTTCATCAGATAATGCGTAAAAAAAAATCCAATGAAACTATTTCTAGAAAGTGAAGTATTTGTTCTTAGCTTAACGATTGCTATATTTTTTTTGGCACAGAGCTTACAGAAAAAATTAAAGCTAATTCTACTGAATCCAATATTGGTATCCTCAGCAATTATTATTCTATTTCTTTCTGTTTTTAATATTGACTACTCTGTTTATCATCAAGATATTAGAATTATAGAGTTCTTCTTAAAACCTGCTGTAGTTGCCATCATGGGCGTTCCATTATATCAACAATTGGAAAGAATAAAAAA
>CANCVE010000212.1 GCA_947381435.1 Chitinophagaceae bacterium | reverse complement strand
GCCTTTGCATTGATGGCAGGAGTGATGACTTCCGAAATGGAAGCTGCCATATCAACAAAAGTAAATGCGTTTATAGTAGCCGAGGAAGCCAAAAAGGCAAAGAAAGCGGCAAAGGCAAAAGCGGCAAGAGAGGCAAAAGCAGCAAAAGCTGCAAAAGGATAAAGTGGTGTACAGTGTGTATCCCTTAATAAATATTCTAACAACAAAGGAATCCTGCAAATGGATTCCTTTGTTGTTTTCACTACTTATTATTAAATCTGCAGAAGCTAGCAATCTTTATATTCGTCCATTACATTCTATCCTAGGGTTGTTAAAACATCCTTTAACTGATATTGGGGTTGTCAATATGTACTAAAAAAATTACCTACAAGTAAAAAGTAAACTGTTATATTTTCGCATACAACATTAACTCAATAAATACAAGCAAACACTAAAATAAAATGTAGTTATGAATTATTGCATGGAGCAAACAATGCGTTGGTATGGGAGTAATGACCCGGTGAGTTTATGGGATATTCGCCAAGCGGGATGTACAGGAGTAGTAACAGCATTGCATCATGTGCCTGTAGGAGATGTGTGGACTGTAGAAGAAATAAATAAGCGAAAGGAAGAAGTAGAAGCTGTCGGAATGACTTGGACAGTGATAGAAAGCCTTCCAGTACATGAAGACATTAAGAAACAAATAGACGATTTTAATAAATATATAGATAACTACAAGGAGAGTTTACGCAATATAGCAGCTTGTGGACTAAAAGTTGTAACGTATAATTTTATGCCAATTATTGATTGGATGCGCACTGACCTAGCTTACGAAATGGAAGACAAAAGCTTGGCTCTCCGCTTTGAAAAAGCTGCGTTTATTGCCTTCGATTTATTTATATTGAAGCGTCCGGGAGCTGAAAATGAATATACTGAAGAAGAAATAGAGAAAGCAACACAGCGCTTTGCAAACATGAGTACCTCAGAAAAAGAGAAACTTTACCTTACTACCTTGCAAGGATTGCCGGGTAGTGAAGAACGGTTTACAGAAGCAGAAATTTTAGCCGCACTAAAGAATTATGATGGTATCGATGCAAAAAAATTAAAGGAACACCTGTTCCATTTCCTTCGAGAAGTAGTGCCTGTAGCAGAAGAGGTGGGTTTGAAAATGGCTATTCACCCCGATGACCCTCCTTTTCCGGTATTGGGATTGCCAAGGATAGTTAGTACAGAAACTGATGCTAAAGAGATAATTGATGCTGCTCCTTCACCTGCTAATGGTTTGTGTTTTTGCACTGGCTCATTTGGTGTAAGACCAGATAATGACTTGCCAGGAATGGTAAAAAGATTGGGAGAACACATTCATTTCTTGCATTTGCGTAGTACAAAAAGAGATGCGGAGGGAAACTTTTTTGAAGCAGATCATTTATATGGCGATGTAGATATGTATGCCGTTGTAAAAGAGGTGGTAACGGTGATGCATAGAAGAAAAGTAGGTATTCCGATGCGCCCAGATCATGGGCATCAAATGTTGGATGATTTAAAGAAAACAACTTATCCAGGTTATAGTGCCATTGGGCGTTTGAGAGGTTTGGCAGAGTTGAGAGGATTGGAGTTAGGTATTCAACGTGCAATTTCGTAATCAACTTTTATTAAACAATTTAATAATCAACTAAAAAATAAATAATGGACTTAAACGGGAAGGTAATTGTTGTTACAGGCGGTACAGGTGTACTAGGTTATAGTTTTAATAAAGCAATAAGTAAAGCTGGCGGAACAGTTTGTATTCTGGGAAGAAACAAAGAACTAGCAGAAGAGCGTGCAGCTGAGATAATTGCAGAAGGTGGAAAAGCAATTGGTTTGGCTGCTGATGTATTAAACGAAGCAGACTTGCAAAAAGCAAATGATATAATTGTCGAAAAGTTTGGAAGGATTGATGGATTAGTAAATGGGGCAGGAGGTAATCAACCAAAAGCTGTAATTCAGCCGGAAGAAGACTTGTTTCATTTAGATATGGAAGCCTTAGAAAAAGTAATGAAACTAAATTTATTTGGCTCTTTATTACCTACTCAGATATTTGGTAGAACCATGAAGGCTACTTCCCAAGCCGCAAGCATTGTAAACATATCATCGGTTTCAGCCTATTCTGTAATTACCAAAGTATTGGGGTATAGCTTAGCAAAATCTGCGATAGAAATATACACTAAATGGTTTGCAGTAGAATTGGGCAAAAGATATGGAGGACAAATAAGAATGAACGCAATAATGCCCGGCTTCTTTTTAACAGAACAAAACAGGACATTATTAACCAATACAGATGGTGGGTTAACAGATAGAGGGCAGAAAGTAGTAAACAAAACACCCATGCAAAGATTTGGAAAACCAGAAGAATTATGCACAGCATTAGTGTATTTGCTAAGCGAAGATTCTTCATTTGTAATGGGAAGTACTATCGGAATTGATGGAGGATTTACTACATTCAGTGGTGTATAATTCAGAGTGTTATAGTATCGAAAAGAATCAAATTTAGATAGAATACAAACAATAATCCTAAATTACGCAATAGAGTTCTAATGCGTAATTTGGGCTAAAAACACACTCAGTTTCAGCAGGGAAAATGCAACTTTCTAGAATATAAAATTAAAATTTGAATTGTTTATCTTTTGATACTTTAGAGTGATGGAAATCAGTTTAGTCAATTTGCAGTTTGATATACATCTTCATTAAAAATAATCAAAGGCATATTGTAAATACTCAGGCTATAGAATTCTAAACTTAATGCCCATAGATTTAATGAATGAATTGATTAGGTCGGGAAACAAAAAAGGCTGTAAATCATACGATTCACAGCCTTTTAGTCTGCTTTAATAAATAATTGGTGGAGCTGAGGGGAGTCTCATACAAGATTGACAGTCAATTACTTATCACAAGTAATCGTGTCTATAGACAAGAGTTTTTTGTCTATAGACAAACATAAATAAAGCCGTTTTTTGTTACATTTTTTTAATTGACTAACGTTAAATACACTTGGGACAATTTCACTTTTGAACCTTTTCACTAAGTTTTTATTGTCTTCATAAGTGAATTAATTTGATTTATTAGTAGTAATCAATCAAGCTGCTTTTTTTAAAATAATCCGAGGATGAATTTATTCTTAAACAGTACATAATCAACATAAGTGTATCATCACTTCCACTAATGATAAAAGACCTCACTCGTTATTTTAAAACAATAATATTTCTCCGAAACATTATATTCAAATCTTATAAACTTATTTTTTCAGGTTAACGATGCCTACTTTTCCTTTAGCATAAATCATTTTGTCTGTTTTATATTTGACTTATTTATAAAATCAATAATATGTATATTTCTTTAAAGCGTATTTTTAAGTTGTCAATAAAAGCTGTATTTAGTTAACAAATGTTGTCATTTTACAACATTTGTTGCATCGCAACACAGACTCTAAAAAACGAAGTTATGACGAAAGTATGAAACTTACTTTAATTTCCTGAAATAAACAACTTAAACACGTATTAATAAATTAAGCTTTCATTAGAGTTTATATCAATTAGAAATATTATACTCACATGCGAAATAATTTGGCTAATGAATCGTTTAAATTAGCATGGAATTAGGTAAGTACGAAAATTGGTCAAGAAACCCAATTCGTTTTGTTGCAATGACAGGTTATGTTCT
>CANCVE010000211.1 GCA_947381435.1 Chitinophagaceae bacterium | reverse complement strand
TTTGCTAATTTATCCAATTCTAATGTATTTTCTAATAGCGCCTTAACATTATATTTTTCTAAAATATACTCTGATATACTAGTAATCCTCGGATTCACTCCTCTTCTAATGTTACGTTTCTTTAAATTTCTTAGTTTGATAAAGTCATTCAGCTCTTCACGAATTATTTCATACATGTTTCCATTGAGTGTGAATCTAATTTTTTCAAATTGATATTCAGTTAACTTATACCACTGCCTTGAAAGTGTATAATAAATAATATTTACTATAGTAGTCTTACCTAAACCGTTTTCGGCTACTATAACCAACTTATTATCTCTAATAGATATTTTTACATCCATGTCGCCATGTAGTCTTAATATATCAAATTGTGTAAGCTCTATTTGCATTATTTATAATTTATAAATTCATAAGTTAGTCCTTCTTCCCGGCTGTTCGCAGATGTTAAGCGAAGCGCATCCCGAACTGCCAATAAAAGGGATTTTTAATCCCGTCTCCTCACTCACACCACTTTTCCGTAGAACTTATTGTGTACTAATCAACCTAATTCACAACTAAAATTCGCTCAAATATAACTTCAGGAATATAAGGTTCTCTCAAACAGATTTTCAACGACTGTCTTTATTTCTTAACGATACTTTTTACATTTCGCTTTTCTAAGTAAGCATTAAACTCGGTAATATTCATACCTATAATATCCTTTGATATTTTTTCTTTTATATCCCTAAATGTTTTTACGGTATCAAACTCCTTTTTATCCTTAATCTTAACCTTCATAGCCTATTATTTCTTTTGGTGAATGAATATTGATGTAGTTATATCCCTCTCGCAAATTTATGGTATTGTACCCTTTTATCCTATATATGTTTACGATATGCTTAAAGTTCCAACTCACTAATACATCGGCATTGTTTATAGTAGCAGTGGCTATATGTACACAATCGTCAAAGCTTGTTTCACCTACTACTTTTTCATCAATATAGATAGCTGCTAATTTCAAAATCTCTTCCGTTACAACAACCTTTTCAGCATAATTGGCTTTTATATTTTCAAAATATTCTTTCACCCTCGTGGGGGCTTCCATAATTTCCAATTCTGTAAGGTTGGAATACACACATAAGACATATCCCATTTTTACCATCTCAAACAGCTGTAAAGTGTCTTCTTCAAACTCCACATCATATACTCCACCAAAAACCGAAGTATCAAAGTAAAACCTTTGTGTCATTGGGTAAAGATACCTTTATAATTCTCACTCAAACCAAAGTCTTCAGTAGCATCACAAGTGTATACCACCGAAACCAATTCACAACTAAAACTTCAGGAAAAGAAGGTTCTTTCGGACAGATTATTAAAGAACGCTTCTTTAACCACGTTGTAAAGATGAGGCAATATTTGAAAAAAAAGTGATACAAAGTAAAAAATAATTTATACAACCATCCTCTTGCCATCCTCCAAGCAGTAAAACAGATAGATAATAGCAAAGAAATAAGTGTAAATGGATGTATACATCTCGCATTATCAGCAATCCCATTCGCACTTCTCCTCCTTGGAGTAGGCAGGAGGTGGGTTTTTAAAAATCATAAAATATGTTTACCAAAGCCCAACTGCCAACAAACCCTTAAACTTACCTTTGAAAAAATTAGCAAAACGTATAGGATGAAAGAAAAAACTATAAACCTTTTGGAAAGTGTAGGCGTAGGGCTTAGGATACTATCATTTTCGGTATTGAGCATAATGGGCAAAATCACTCCTCTACTTGCCTTTTGGATAGCCAATACCTTAAGTGCCATGATACTCACTTACTGTGCCACTGAAAGAAAAAACAAGTCGTACATAGTCCTCAATACCTTTTGGATAATTGTCGGTTTAGTAGGCATTTATAATAGCCTAAAATAACCCCCTCTCAAATTCAATTACCTGTAAAAGTGTTTCTTCAGAAGTGAATACATCCATTAAATTCATGAATCGATTCATTAAAAACATGAAGCGATCCATCTAAAACATGAAGCCATCCACTAAAACTGTGAATCGATCCACTAAAAACATGAAACGATTCATCAAAAACATGAATCGATCCACCTAAAACATGAATCAATCCATCCAAAACATGAAGCCATCCATCTAAAACATGTAGCCATTCACTAAAACAATGAAACGATCCATTCAAAACATGAATCAATCCACCTAAATCATGAAGCCATCCTTCTAAAACATGAATAGATCCATAAAAAACATGAATAATCCATTAAAACAATGAATCGATTCATCTAAAACATGAAGAGATTCATCAAAAACATGAAGAGATTCATCTTTAAATAGAATTATCCATCAAAAATATGAAGCCATCCATCGAAAACATGAAGCGATTCATCAAATACATGAAGCGATCCATTCAAATCATGAATCCATTCATCTAAAACATCGATTAAATGGCGCTGAACTTAGCGTGTAGGGATTTTAGGTTGACCCCTCCTGAAATTACTTGACAGTTTTTGGTGTTAATATTACTATTAGTTTACTTTAATTTGGGTTATTACTTATGCAAGAATACAGCTTTGTTTGCTACTCCTGCTTTTTGTTTTCACCCTTTGTTTTATTCCTGTCTTTTGTTGTCATTAAGGGCCCTTATTCCTGCTTTTCATACCCTGCTTTTTATAATCCTGTTACCGCTTTACGCCTTGTTTGTTAACACTGCTTTTGCTTGTCACTTATGACATTATTACTGATTGTCCATTGTCGGGGTTCAGGCTAAACCAGGGGGTGGAAATCACCCCTCAGTGAAACTTCCATCCCCCTGTTTAGCCGGTACGACTGAAGCTATTTCCAGTACTTTGGACGTGGCATAAACCTCCTTCTTCCAAAGTTTTTGCAGTGTTCCCGTTTGTTCATGCGCTACCATCGGTGTCAACCTATTACAACTATCATGTATCCTGATATGATTGTATTTATATACCGCATCGTCCACCATTCTACTTGCATTGGATAGGTTTACAAAGGTTTCCCCTAGAGAAAATTCATCTTTTAAAATGCCATTGATGCGTTCTGCAATGGCATTCTCATACGGATCTCCTTTTTCTGTCATAGACAACTTTATATTATTCTTTTCTATCTCCATTACATAATCATCGCAACAATATTGCACACCTCTGTCGCTGTGATGGATGAGTTCCTTATCCTTTTTAACCTCCTTGCAAGCCATCAACAAAGCGTCTATCGGCCCTTGTCTTTGCAAGGTTGCGTGCAGCTTGTACCCTACAATCTTGTGGCTGTAGGCATCGGTGATAATGCTCAAATAGCAGAAGCCCACTATCAGTCGCAAATAGGTTATATCACTCACCCAGAGCTGTCCAGCCCTTGTCAATACCATATTTCTGATTAGATTAGGGTATTTTTTGTACCGATGGTAAGAATCGGTTGTATAGGGTTTTCGGCGACGATAGCGTACCAACAAGCCGTGTTCCCCCAGCAGCGTATAGAGCAGATCCCTGCCCATTTTGATGCCATGAGACGTGAAGCTATCACGCAACATAAAGTGTAGTTTGTCTGTACCACAACGAGGAAGGTCAACCCTTATTTCGTCAACCAGTTTCAGTACCAACGTGTCCTGTAACCCATCCGATACAATCGCTTTCTGACAACTGTACCAACCCTGACGGCTTTTGCCAAACAATGAACAGGTGTATCCCAATTT
>CANCVE010000210.1 GCA_947381435.1 Chitinophagaceae bacterium | reverse complement strand
CTTAGGGATGATCGTGACTTTGTGGAAAACTATGTGAGGAAGTCTGCTTAGTAACTGTAGTAGATAACAAAGATTTATTTTTTTGAATCATAGAAAACGACAGGCTCAGGCTGACAGGCTGATTTTCGATGAGTCTTTTCTTAAAGTCATAGCAATCATTGTAACTTATACAAAACAAAAACGCTCTCACTTTCAATATTTTTCCTTCACACCTTATCATTCTTCCAAAACATTCTATTATCTTGCGCCCCAATAAAAGAATATGCAGTTTCTACACGATAATTTAGACTTTCTCGATCATCCCTTTGGGTTGTAGTCTATCTTTTATTACCTATCTGCCAAGACTTCAATAAGTATTTTATTTTATTATTTTCATAATTGATGACGTATAGCCTAATGGCTGTATGCCTTCAATACTATTAATTTTTTACGTATGACTACAAGTACATTATCGGATAAAGGCAACTATTATCTGGAGTTAGAAGACAAATTTGGGGCGCACAATTACCATCCATTGCCCGTTGTATTGAGCGAAGGCAAGGGCGTTTACCTTACCGATGTGGATGGTAAAAAGTATTACGATTTCTTGAGTGGCTATTCTGCCGTAAACCAAGGGCATTGCCATCCAAAAATTATAGATGCGCTTACTAAGCAAGCGCAAAAGCTTACACTTACCTCACGTGCATTTCACAATAATATTTTAGGAGAATACGAGAAGTACATAACCGAATATTTTGGATTTGATAAGGTTTTACCAATGAATACTGGTGTAGAAGGTGGCGAAACTGCCATAAAACTAGCTAGGCGTTGGGCTTACAAACACAAAGGAGTTCCTGAAAATAAGGCGAAAGTAATTTTTGCAGAAGGTAACTTCTGGGGCAGAACATTGGCAGCTATCTCTTCATCAACAGACCCAAGTAGTTATAAAGACTTCGGTCCATTTATGCCAGGGTTTGCTACTATTCCTTACAATGATACTGCCGCACTCGAGGCTGCATTGCAAGACCCGAATGTGGCGGCTTTTATGGTAGAACCTATACAGGGCGAGGCAGGTGTGGTTATTCCTGATGAAGGATATTTGGTAAAAGTGAGGGAATTGTGTACAAAATATAATGTGCTTTTTATTGCCGATGAAATTCAAACTGGGCTTTGCCGTACAGGTAAATTGTTGGCTTGCAGTCACGAAAATGTGCAGCCAGATATACTTATTTTGGGTAAGGCGCTAAGTGGTGGTACCATGCCTGTTGCGGCAATTTTGGCCAATGATGAAATTATGCTTACCATAAAACCAGGTGAACATGGTAGTACTTATGGCGGTAATCCGTTGGCATGTGCAGTTGCAATTGCATCCTTGCAAGTGCTAAAAGATGAGAAAATGGCGGAGAATGCTGAGGCAATGGGCATACTATTGAGAGAAGAATTGGCTAAACTAAATTCTCCTTTAATAAAAACCATACGCGGAAAAGGACTATTAAATGCCATCGTAATAGAACATGAAAATCCTGATGCTTCATGGGATTTATGTTTGGCATTGAGAGATAATGGCTTATTAGCAAAGCCTACACATGGCGATAAAATTCGTTTTGCGCCACCATTGGTCATCACTAAAGAACAAATATTAGCGTGTGTGGATATTATAGCAAGGTCATTGAAAACCTTGGAATAATAATTCATTTTATATTTAATCGAAAATGGAGGCTGCCCATAACGGTGGCCTCCTTTTTATGGCATGGCGACAATTATACTGATAGAGTCATAATCTTTTGCTTTAAAAATTCAAATTACCTTTTGACACATTCATATCACTTACTTTTACGCCTTTGTTAAAACGATTGACAAAAAGTAACTGAATATTTTTTCAGAAACTGGTATTGCTTGTTATAAAGAATAGGTTATGGAACGTAGATTAGTGTATTTGGTGAATCCCATTTCGGGAACCCAAAAGAAAGAGGATATTAAACAACATATAAAAGACCTTACAACAGCTCAAAATATTCCCTTCGAAATAGTGCCTACAAATGCAAGTGGCAACTATGATTTCTTGAAAGATAAGATTCAAAAAGAAGAAATAACCGACCTCATTATTGTTGGAGGAGACGGAACCGTAAATCAGGTTGTAGGTGCATTGTATAAATATGTAGATGTAAACTATGGTATTATTCCTGTTGGTTCGGGCAATGGACTAGCCAATGCAGCTGGTATTCCGAGAAAACCAAAGGATGCCATTCAGTATCTCTTTTCAAATTCTGCCAAACATGTTGATGCTTTCACCATAAATGAAAAGTTTTCGTGCATGCTTAGTGGGGTTGGTTTTGATGCACAAGTAGCGCAGGATTTTGCAGCAAGTGGTTCTAGAGGATTGCTTACATACACCCAACAGAGCCTCCTTAATTTTTTTAAGGCGCAACCTTATCAGTTTGAAATTACAGTAGATGATTTTACTTTTTTCACAGAATCCTATTTTGTAAGTATTGCCAATGGAAACCAGTTTGGCAATAACGTTACCATTGCCCCATTAGCAAATCTTAGTGATGGATTGCTAGATGTGGTGATAGTACAAAAGATGAGCAAGGCTAAATTGCCATTTGCTGTTTTACAACAGATTAGGGGAAACAATAAGTTGCAGGAGTTGGTAAATGAAATAAATACCAAGAATGTTCTTTATTTTCAGACACAAAACCTAACAGTACGAAATATTAAGTTAGCACCCTTACATATAGATGGCGAACCCACCGAAACGGCAGACTTCTTTAAGATTGGCATTTTACAGGATTGCTTCAGATTGATACATTAAAAGACTTTTTGTTACTACTCAGGGGTAATTAACCACTAAGAGCACTATGGTTTTCACCAAGAACACAAGGATTGAAGGTTATTATTTTTTGTAGAATTTCTTATTAGAGTCTTTAAACCTTTGTGTCCTTTGTTTTTTCCTTGTGAACTTGGTGGTTAAGCCCTAAGTAGTAACGACTTTTTTAATCAATTGAAAAAAAAGTAAACTTTTATGTAGTTATTTAAAGTAAGCTCCCTATATTTGCAGCCCTTTACGGATGGTGCGGTAGCTCAGTCGGTAGAGCAAAGGACTGAAAATCCTTGTGTCGCCGGTTCGATCCCGGCTCACACCACAAAAAGACTCAGAGTAATCTGGGTCTTTTTTTATGCTTAACAATAAGCAAAGCTTGTGTCTTCCGTAAATGAGCTTGTCAAATTTATAAAAAAGGGTCCAATTGTTTTAAGACTGTTAGGATTGGTTAGCGCATTTATTGGCGCATAGCATTGGTGAAAGGGATTTAAGAAACCAAATTTCAATAATCAGCATCTTGCTTACTCATACTTTTTTGGTATACATACCTTATGATGCTGGATGTGAAACGGGAACAACTAGTAAAAGTTTACGGTCTGTTATCTGCTAAACTATTGTTTGGTATGGTTCTAAAAATCAAGTCTCTGCTGCTTTGCCGTATGGATTATCTATACTCGACCCAATCAGGTTTGCAACAAAACTGAGGGATGTTTTATGATATGAAATTTGGTATTGATTAGTGACTCAAGCTTTTGTTTGTATTGTTCTATATTTTCAAAAAAGTTCCTTACATTTTGCTTAAATACATCTGTGTCTGGTGTATAATTTGTCTTAATGACTGTCTTCTTTAAGAATTTCCAGAGCCTTTCGATTGGGTTCAGGTTGGGGGCGTATGGTGGCAGGAAGTGCAACTTTATTTTTGAGGATTGTACGTAATCCATCACCAATCTGGAACGATAATAACGCG
>CANCVE010000209.1 GCA_947381435.1 Chitinophagaceae bacterium | reverse complement strand
TAAATTAATTGATATACCAATATTATCAATTGAGAATAAGGAAAGTAGGTACACATACACTGATACAGATATTATTTACTATAAAAATTGTAGCAATTATTTTAACAGATCAGAAAATACACATCTAAGAACAGATGGTGTCAAGATTTCAATAAAGCTACAGAAGTTGCTTCTTAAATATAGTTGGAAACTGCCATACAAATTCAACGCAGGGTACTTATCTTTTAATACAAAAGACTATGATTTAAATTTCATAGAGATGTTTCTTAAGAATCCTGATATTAATAATATCCCTTGGTTAGTTGAGCAAACTTGTTGGGGATTAATATTTAGTAATGCAGGAAAATGCTATTATCCGAAGGAAAATGAATTCCTATGCAGAGAAGACTTGAAAAGTCCAATTGGAGCTAATGCGGTACATTTAATTGGTAATCTAAAAAAAAATATACAGACCTGGTCGCAAGTTAGTTTAGATGAAACTAATAGAAAAGAACCTTCATTTAAGCTTTCAAGAAATATTTCCTTTGCTGATTGGATATTTAAATCAATCAAAAGAGTGCTAAAACAATAAAATGAAAATACTCTTTTTAACACATAGGTTTTATCCATTTGTAGGAGGAATTGAAGTGAATTCAGAAATATTGGCAACAGCATTTCAAAATAATGGAAATGAAGTAACATTAGTTACTTGGACTGCCAATTCTGAAAATGACAATTATCCGTTTAGAGTAGTAAGAGAACCAAGTATTTTTCAGCTAATTAAGTTGCATAAGTGGTCAGATGTAGTGTATGAAAATAATCCAACACTACAGCTATCTTGGGTGGGAATATTTTTTAAAAAGCCGTCAATTATTGCGTTAAGGACATGGCTAACAAGAATTGATGAATCAATTGGATGGCAAGATCGATTAAAGCAATATTGGTTGAAAAGAGCTAACGCTGTAATAGCTATAAGTGAATCAGTACGAAAAAAATCTTTTTTAAACGCTGTAGTTATTGGTAATCCATACAGAGAAACGTTATTTCGCAAGACCAAAGCGAGTGTAAGTGAAAATAATTTTGTTTTTATAGGAAGGCTTGTTTCTGATAAAGGGGCTGATTTAGCCATTCAGGCGGTTGCCGAAATTGTAAAATCAAATGAATTTGAATTAACTACTCCAATTTTAACGATAATTGGAGTAGGGGATGAGAAAAATAGTTTGAAAGAGTTGGTTTTAAAATCTGGATTAAACGATAAAGTAGTATTTACTGGACTATTAAAAGGAGATACTTTAACAACAGAATTAAATAAACACAAATATTTATTAGTTCCCTCAAGGTGGGAGGAACCTTTTGGAAATGTTGCTCTAGAAGGGTTGGCATGTGGATGTATTCCTATTGTTTCAGATGGTGGAGGATTGCCAGATGCCGTTGGAAATGCTGGAATAGTATTTAAAAGAAATGACTTAACTGATTTAATTTACTATATAAGAAACCTTTTGAATAACAAAGCCTTGCAGGAAGATTTAGTAAGAAATGCTTCTATTCATTTAGAAAACCATAAACCAGATTATGTTGCATCAAAATACCTAGAAGTAATTTATCAAGCTTACAATAGCACGAATTAATGAAAATATTGTTTTCGCACCCAACTGGCAACCAAAATGTAAGAGCAGCTTTAGCAGGTCTACAACAGCAAGACATTTTAGGACATTTTAGTACAACTTTTGCCTTATTTGTGGAAGGGGGGACAGCAAGTTCAAAGCTATTATCAGAAATTTATCGAAGAAGTTATAATAAAACATTAAAAGATATTACATCCGTTCGTCCTTTTAAGGAAGTGGGTAGATTGCTTAGTCTAAAATTAAAGTTAAGGAAACTTATTGTGCACGAGAAAGGTGTCTTCTCTATCGATGCTGTAATAAAAGATTTAGATAAATCTGTTTCACGTAAATTAAGATATTACCAGCAAAGGGGTATAACAAGTATATATGCTTACGAAGATGGGGCGATTGAGACTTTTTTATCGGCTAAAAAAAAAGGGATTGATTGTTTCTACGATCTTCCAATTGGTTATTGGAGAGCGGCAAGAAGATTATTGGAAATTGAAAAAGAGACTTGGCCTGAATGGGTTTCTACAATGTCAGGCTTTAGTGATTCTGAAGGTAAACTTTTAGAAAAAGACAAAGAAATAGAATTGGCTGATAAAATATTTGTAGCTAGTTCTTTTACTGCTTTAACATTAGCTGAATATCCTGGCATTCTTCCGCCAGTTAAAGTGATACCTTATGGATTTCCGAGCGTCTTTACAGACAAAAGGTTTGAAATTAACCATAATAAAAAGATCAAAATATTATTTGTAGGGGGACTCTCTCAGAGGAAAGGGTTAGCAAATTTATTTGCAGCAATAGATACATTAAAAGATTATGTAGAACTAACTATAGTAGGGCAAGGTAATACTTCCTCATGCACTGCATTAAAAAAAGAACTAAATAAACATAAATGGATTACTAGTCTTCCACATGAAGAAATTCTGAAGTTGATGCAAGTTCATGATGTATTCATTTTTCCTTCACTTTTTGAAGGATTTGGATTGGTAATTACGGAAGCTATGTCACAAGGATTACCTGTAATAACCACCGATAGAACCGTAGGTCCAGATTTTATTAGAAATGATGAAAATGGATGGATAATAAAGGCAAGCTCTACAGAAGCAATTATTGAGGCAATTGAAAATATTCTTACAAACAAAAGAAAGTTGACACATATTAGTAAATCTGCTATGGAAACCGCAAGATTAAGACCATGGGTTAAATATGGAGAGGATTTGGCAAATGCCTTAATTGAGATATAATAACTAAAATAATTAAATGGATAATAAACTAATTAACAATAGAAACTTAGGTCTTGATTTTGTAAGATTTTCGGCAGTTATTTTGGTATTAATCGCTCACTTTGCAAAGTGTTTAGAACTATTTGGATTTTGGGGAGTGGAACTATTTTTTGGACTAAGTGGTTATTTGATTGGTCAAATTTTGTGGAGAGGCTACAGCAGAGATGAAAATTGGAACTTCAAGAATATTAAAAACTTTTGGTTAAGAAGATGGTGGCGTACCCTGCCAAATTACTTTTTGTTTTTTATAATCAGTATCCCTTTCTATTATTATGTAATTGGTTACAAAGCTTTTAATGTTACAAAATTAATTCCGTTTCTATTTTTTTGCCAAAATATGTTCTCCAGATATGAGGGGTTTTATGGAGTATCCTGGAGTTTGTGTATCGAGGAGTGGTTATACTTAGTGTTTCCATTACTCTTATATTTATTTCATAAAATTATTAGGGTAAAGGTTAAGGCATTCAGCATTGCTTTAATTACAATTATTTTAGGTTCTGTTTTCATGCGAATTTTCCTTAGTAATAATGGACAGGGAGAATATATTCGAACAATTACATCCTGCAGATTAGATTCAATTACTTATGGAATTGCAATAGCATTTATTGAAAGTTATTGGGGGATTAGTGAAAAAAAGAAAGTTGTGTATTTTGTTTCTGGAATATTATTAATACTTGCTCCAGTATTTGTAAGAATTGTTACAGATAATTCTTTTGCAGAATTAAGACAAAATCAGCTTTTATTAGTCTGTGTTCCTGTAGGGTCTTCTATTATTCTTCCGTTTGTGGCTTCATATAAAAGGATTCAAAACTTAAGCAGTAACATTAAGCTAATCATTACCAATCTGAGTATTTGGACATATTCAATATATTTAAGTCATATTCCTATATTATTTACTATTTACTATT
>CANCVE010000208.1 GCA_947381435.1 Chitinophagaceae bacterium | reverse complement strand
TAAAGAAGAGTTTCTAGAAGCCCTAAAAGCTAAAAAAGCCAACTATATTATTTGGAGTGAACGTCATAGAGAAAACAATGTTGATAAGCTAATAGCAGCATAATCAACTCACAATTACTTCCTTTCTAATGCTGCGGCTTGTAATATTTGGAAACCGTTTCATCCATAATACTTTGCAATTGAGCAATTCTATTCTCATCACTAGGGTGAGTACTCGCAAATTCAGGTGGTTTCTGACCGCCTGAAGACTGAGACATTCTTTTCCAAAAGCTAATTGCTTCGTGTGGGTCGTATCCTGCTAATGAAGTAAACACCAAACCAAATTTATCCGCCTCATATTCATTTTTTCTACTGAAAGGCAGCATGATACCATATTGAGTACCTAATCCGTAGGCATTGCCATACAATTGTTGCGTTTCCTTTGATTTATTTGCTAATGCAATAGAAAGTGCCTGACCACCATATTGTTGAAGTAAAGCCTGACTCATTCGCTCTTTACCATGTTTTGCAAGTGCATGTGTTACTTCATGACCAATCACAACGGCAAGGGCAGCCTCATTTTGAGTAATCGGCAAGATGCCTGTATAAACAACAATCTTTCCTCCCGGCATACACCAAGCATTTGCTTCATTGCTGACAACGGTATTTATTTCCCAAGAATAACCCTCTAATTCGCTTGACCTTCCCAAATCACTATAATATTTTTTAATAGCCGTAATTATCCTATTACTCACCTTCGTCACCATCGCAGCATCTTTATTACCACTATTAGGACTTATTACTTTATTCGTACTCAAAAATTGTTGATATTGTGTAACTGAGGAGGACAATACCTCATCGTCAGAAACGAGACTTAAACTACTTCTATTTGTAAGAGTATTCGTTGCACAGCCACTAATTAAAAAAAGTGCTGATAACAAAATGCTGTATCCGAAATGTTTATTCATAATTTGTAAAAGGGTTAATTAAAATAATTTTTTCAAAAATAGGTTTTGAAACTGTTATAATCAAAGTATTGAAAATAATTATTTTTGAAAAGGCAATAAAATTGTATTAGGGTATTATCAAACACTTTTTTGGCAGTTATCAAAAAGAAAATTCGCTTTTAATACAAACTTATCATGGTAAGTGTTCGGCTGATAGTTATTGGCAGCAATTAGATGCACTCAATTTAATTTTAGAGAATCGCATCCACTAATTATTAAAGTATTATTGGCAACATATAGGAAAGGAGACTCTCCTAAATTTCTATTTTTATCTGACTCCGATACAAAGAGATGCTAGACTTCCTACCAATTACCATTGCATCGTTCTTACTTTCACCCTATACATTCTCGTCCTCACCGACACTTCATTCTTATACCTGATAAATTTATTCTTCTACCGAATTGTAACTTTTAAATTAAACCAAGCTTGTCATCTTTACGTCTCAATAAAAAGAAATATTTATTTATTAAATTTTAAAATGTAGCAAAAATGAAAAAGATAATTTTAACAGCAACAGCGCTTTTTATGCTGACAGTAATTGTAAATGCACAAGCCGACAGTGCGCAAGCTAAACCTCATCACCATCCTAAAATGGGTAAAGAGGGTAACAATCAAGGAAGAAGACCCAACGGCGATGGTCCTCAACGACAAGGTTCTGAAATGGCAGGTAGATGGGGAGAACATGGAAAAGGAGGAGAATTTGGAAGACCACCACAACATCCCCCTATTAAGATGACGGAAGATCAAAGAAATCAAGCGAAGGCAATTAATGAAAGTTATGAAAAACAAATTGTAGCCTTGTATGCCAATGACAAAATGCGTCTAGGTGACTTTAAAACAAAGAGTGCTGAACTAAGAAAAAGTAGAAAAGACAAGTTAACTGCACTCTTAACACCTGAACAAAAGGGGAAGATTGACGCTTTCAAGAAAAAGAGAGAAGAGAATCAACAAGTAATGGCTGCTGCCCGCTTAGAAAGAATGAAAATAGAATTGAATCTAAAAGAGGAACAGGTAGCATCTATTAAGGCTGCTGAAGTTACATTGAGAGAACAAATGAAAGCATTGCATGAAGACGAAACTGTACTTCCTGAATTAAAGAGGGAACAAATGAAGGCTTTGATGGAAAAACATAAGGAAACCGTGAAAGCATTGCTTACTCCCGAACAAGCCATAAAATTGGAAAGCATGAAAAAGCCAAGAGAAGGGAGAGGATAAAAAAGTAAGGCTGTTGTAAGATAAAATTTTACGGTTTATTGTTAATCAAAATAATAACACCTTCTTTAGTAACAAAAGTAAAATTAATTTAAAAGGGACTTAGCAAAAAGCTGAGTCCTTTTTTATGAAATAGCTCAGCTTCAGCTTACTCTTTAGATTGAAAGAACTCTAAAATACCAATTCCAACACGAATTTGATAGCGACTAGTGTTTAAATCTTTTTATTCAAAGACATCTTGATTTTTACATTTCATAATTTTATTTTTCAGAAATCTTATTTGCTTCTTCGATTATTTGTTATTTTTCTCGGGCAATTTAAACAGTTTTAGCATAATAATATTATGTTTGATTTTTAATCCCCCAAAATGAGTAAGCAAATAACACAAATTTTTTGGCAAAGGACCTATTTAAAAACATTATTTTTTTTAACGTTCTTTTTATCCCGAAGTGGGCTTAAAGGTCAGATAATTAATGTTGACAAAACTGACACGTTGCCCTATTCCAGCATAACTAAATTTGATGGAAACCTGTCTCTTGGATTAGAAATTGACAAACAAAACAGTGTCCTTTATGATGGAACAAACTTTGTTGATGCTGCTATTAAAAAGAATAAAACATTTATTATTTTTTCAGGAAGCAATCGTTTTACTTATAATGAATCTCAAGATTTATTAAATACAGGTTATCTCCACATACGGTTGAGGAGTCATTACAAAGCAAGATTACATCCTGAAAGTTTTATTCAATTTCAGTGGGATAATAAAATTGGATTTGCAAACAGAATGGTGGCAGGGGAAAATATTAGGTATGATTTGATACATAATAAAGATTGGGAATTGATTGCAGCTACAGGAGTAATGTACGAAAAGGAAGATTGGAACTATAGTGGCGTGGACACTTCCAAACACTTAAGAAAGTATCCTGATGTGTTAACTAGCGTATTTAAAAGTAATAATTATATTAAGTTAGAAGGGAAGGTTACGGATAATAGTTTATTGAAACTTGCGGTATTTTATCAGTCTCAATATACTTCCTTCTTTAGTCCAAGGATCTTTTCTGTCTTTTCTTTTACACTTGATGCAACGAAACACTTTGGTATTAGTTTCAATTTTGCTGGCACCTACGATTGTAAACCGATAGTTCCAATCTCTAATTTTTATTATTCATTTAGTAATAATTTGGTGTATAAATTTTAGGTAAAACTGTAATAAAGGGTTGAAGCAAATGTTTATTACTTGCAAACAAATCTATTTGAGTTATGAATGAAATTGCCGTTATTATACCTACTTCGTCAATTGGATAAACAAGCATTGCTAATTTATCTCTCCTCTCTTATAATGTTTGTTGCTATTTCTTTCCTCAAGCACAAGAATTGTTTTATTAATAAACTTCTATCAAGCAACCCTTCTTTTCAATTTTATTTGTTCATTTTTATTCTATTCATCCCTTTTCTAACTGATTTTTTCCCTCTTTGCAACATCAGGAATAGTATTTGGGATTTTTCGATTAAACCTCACCTCATATAAAAGTCTATTTTGCGCTGTCTTGTATTTTCAGTAACAAGACAGTTTTTTATAAACAATTTAATTCACTAACGATGTCTTCATCTTTCTTTCGT
>CANCVE010000207.1 GCA_947381435.1 Chitinophagaceae bacterium | reverse complement strand
AACAGAAATATAATGAATATAGAAGTGCTTAAAATTTCTGAATTGTCCACCATGAAATGCGATGAGCAAGGTGATAATTTCTGAGTCACAAAGGCCGGACTTTCGGTTTCTCTTTTTTGCTTCAGCAGGGGCTGATAATTGAAGCGTTTTGTACTCCAGTTCAAACTCATTACAAAAATTATCTACTTTTAAGAAAATCTCTAAAATTCTATCATGTAATACGGGCATTCTTAGTAAGGTTTATTTAAGGATAAATATAATGAATATCAATTACTTATTTGCAATTTAAATCAAAATAATTTTACTCGATTTACCACAATGATTATCCCGAACTCAGGTTAATAACTAACCACTAATAACTAATTAAATCACATTTATCAAAGACGGTAATTGATCCGATTCTCCTTCCGCTTGTTTTACTTTGTTATTATTAGGCACAACTACTGTTTTCTGGTATTTGCCTTTCTCTGTAGCACTATCCGCATTCAGTTTAAGTTCACGTTTCTTTTCATCAAGTTCTCTTTGTTGCTCATCTAGTTGTTCCTTCAGTTCACGCTTCTTATCATCCATTTCGCGTTGTTTATCTTCAATTTCTTGTTTCAATTCATCCATTCTTTCCTTAATGTCACTATTGTTATCACCCCGCCTGTAGTCATCCTTTATTTCTCCATTAGTATCTGTTAATTTCAAACCTTTGGGGGTCATAATGTATTCCTTATTTGTTTCCCAGTTCATCTCATCTTCATTACCAAAATCATCATTCCAGTTCCAATCATTATTATTTGCCCCAAAGTCAAGATGTGTTCTCCAACCAATTTTATCATCAATTTTAATTCTTTTGCCTACAGGAACAGCAATGGTTATTATCATACGTTGATTCCTGAATTTATCGGTTGTATTTATCTGAATACCCTTGTATAATGAAAGAATAGAGTCTTTCTGGGTAATAGAATATTTTATTTTGTTTGCCAAATCTGTTGCTGCTGATCGAGAATCTCCATTACTCATTTTAAGAACAGTTACTTCGAAGCTATCAGATAAAGATTTTATTATTCTTACATCCGTATTCGGAACAAAAACGGTGTCAGTATCAATCCCTTCAAAGGGTTCAAGTTTCAACCAATGTTTGCCATGCCAGTTATTAGTATATCCTGTTAGGGCTACTTCAAGTTTATCTACTTTGGCATTTGTTAAGGCTACTTTTTCCTCAGCTACTGTACTTTTATACCTGAAATCATTTCTTATTGATACCAATAAAAAGATAAGGCTAGAAAATCCAATCACAGTAAGGGCTATAAACACAATACGAATAGGAGTGCTATTCTGTTTAGCTTTTGAAATCTTGCGAACAAACCAAGTGATGATTCCAATAATAGGTACCCATACCAGCAATATCACACTTACCCAAGCAAGCACAGTTTCCCAATTATCACTAAAAATATAATTAAGTGCGGGAGAAATACCTATAAAAGCAACACCTAGTGCAAATAATCCCACTATCATGCTAAAAGATACCGCCGCCAAAATAAAGTAAGCAAATATCTTAGCAATCATAGCTATTACCCCACCCAATCCTAAGCTTGTACGTTTTGCCGCATCGGTAACCTCGTTGCCAAATGATTGTGCACGAGGACCAAAGTCTTTACCCAATCCTTCTGCCCTATTTCTCAAATCGGCTCCAAACTTTTCGGCCCTGCCTTTAAACCCTTCCATGTCTGTTTGTATGGTATGTTTAATACTGTTCAAATCAACACGTTCTCCCTTCATCTCAAGTTTATCCGCAGTCGTAATAGCTTCTGGCAATACCATCCATAAAATAATATAGAGAACAGTTGCTCCCGGACTAAAGGATAGACTTACAAAATGAGGAAACCCAAATAATCCCCAATGATGCCATTGTGTTACAAATGATAGAAACGGAATAAGGAATAATAAGCGAGGAATCCACACTTTTATACCAAAATAATGACCAAGTCCACTACAAACACCGCCAATAATCTTATCTTCCATATCTCTCAGCAAACGCTTACGAGTACTACCAATAACTTGCGTAGCGGTACTAGGAATGGCAATCCAGAGAATAAGATAAGTCCAGAAAGAGAATACATTACCTACCACAGCCAATATCCGAATGATTAATGGATCAATAACAAAGTAGTTGGCAATACCGCTACAAACACCCCCTAATACCTTATTATTTTCGTCTCTGTACAAGCGGCGGTTATTATTGGTAAAAGTTTCCTTTGTATAGTTTGTTTCTTCGGTTGCATTACCACCCAATTGAGAATGAACTTTAGCTTCTTCATCATCAAAATCTTCTGGGCGTCCCATACTATTAATAATGTTATTTACATCTTCATCGGTAATGCAGGTACTACCTTTTTTCAATGTTTCCGCAAAAAGCTCTGCAATACGGCTTTCAATATCATTTATTATTTCGTCTTTGCCTTCTTCATTCGAGAAATACCTACGCAGGCTTTCTACATATTGCTTTAAAATATCGTAAGCATTCTCTTCAATAGGAACTACCCTACCTTGAAAGTTGATGTTAATTACTTTTTTCATGTTCATTTAAATTTTGTTGGTTAAAGTATTGTTTCGGTTACTGAAGAACTAGTGTGTTGTATGTTTTGTGTTAGTGCATGTACTGCGTCTGCCAGTTCTTTCCAAGTGCTTTCTAGTGCTTCGTAAAACAGCAGACCTTCCTCTGTCATTACAAAATACTTTCTTGGTGGGCCGCTATTACTTTCCACCCATCTGTAGGTGAGGTAACCAGCATTTTTCAATCTTGTCAATAGGGGGTAAAGCGTTCCTTCCAGTATATTAAGGTTAGCAGCTTTCATTTTATCAACAATGTCACTCGGATAAACCTCCCCTTGTCGTATCACAGACATGATGCAGAATTCCAAAACCCCCTTCCGCATCTGACTTTGTGTGTTTTGTATGTCCATAATTCCTTTTTTAAATAACTAAATAATTCAATGTATTTGCTTCTCAGTTGCCTGTTACAAGCTTCCGGTTGCCAGTAACATTTAACTTTCACGACACAAAGATGGGACTTTTTACAGTACTATGCAAAACAAAGTACCTAGTTTTTAATGGTAATAGGCTAAGGGTAGATATGTAGATTAATATAAATTAATGTAAATCAATAACTAATGAAATTATATCGCTAAAAAATAATTTTATTCAGATTGATAAGTGGTAAAATAAATGGACGAAAAACATGTACTTTAATTGAAAAGGGCAGCAATCTTACTTAGTAAGTGCTGCCCTTTCTGCTTTTCAAATGGCGATAACTTTAAAATAACATTAGACCTCTTCGACTATTCATTTCATATTCTCTTTTCTTGTTTCTCAGTGCCTCTGTGGCATTTTTTATTTGATTTACGGGTATTCAATTTGCCACAGATGCCACAGAGAAAGGTGAAATTTTATTTATTGTTTACAAGTGAGATCCAATCGTCGAAGAATTCTATTGAAGTGTAACAATTACCTCTTTTTTGTTGATGCATACCACCTGCTATCATGCTGCAAACCATCAACTACTATGGTAGATGCCACCAACTTTCATGGTACGCCATCAATTGTGTTGATGAATGCCATCAACTCTTATGGTAGTTACCACCAACTTTCATGACGTGCCATCAATTTTGTTGATGGCTGCCATCAACTCTTATGGTAGTTACCACCAACTTTCATGGCGTGCCATCAAATTTGTTGATGGCTGCCATCAACTCTTATGGTAGTTACCACCAACTTTCATGGCATGCCATTAGTTTTGTTGAGGGCTGCAATCAACTCTTATGGTGGTTGTCACCAAACTTCATGGTGACTGCCATCAATTTTGTTGAGGCTGCCATCAACTCTTATGGCAGTTGCCATCAAGTGTTATTGTG
>CANCVE010000206.1 GCA_947381435.1 Chitinophagaceae bacterium | reverse complement strand
CCACATCCCTTTCGCAATAGTCTGCAATTCTGCGTAAGTTTTTATCCTTATAATAAACATCTTGCACCATACTCCCATCCATGTCTGTTTTTGAAGTTGGCAACCCCAAAACATTGGCTAAAAGGTGCAAGGAAATATAGTTTTTATGGTCTCCAAACTTCCAGAAGTTCAAAGTATCAAACATCTTCACCTCCCAAGGCTTCTTTTCGTGTATTGACAAATATTCTGGCAATGTTATACCATTTATAAGCATCCTTCTGCATATATAAGGTATATCGAACTCCTTAATATTGTGTCCCGCAAACTGAAAATGTGGATTGCGACCAAATACCTTATCACAAAGTGCTAGAAATGTTTTTAGTAATTCCTTTTCATCATCATTATAAATGCTCTTTACTTTAAGAGACGTTTGCTTATTTGTATCATTATAAAAAAAGGCGGTAGAAATACAGATAATTTTGCCAAATTCCGCCAAAATACCTGCCCTTTGCCTGTAACTTTCCTTTGGCAGTGCATTTTCTGGCACGGTTTTAGAAATTTTCTCTTCCCAAAGTATTTGCCATGAATCAGGTACCGAATCGAAATCTTCATATTGAGGTACGGTTTCTATATCTAAAAGAAGCAAATTATTTAACATAAATCTTTATTTTTCATTAAAAAGAAAATTGACATGGACACTTCAGCGAATGGTGAACAAACACCCCAAAAAGACAACCGCAAGTTATGGTACGGTATACTAACTGTTTTATTGCTTGGCACTTGGACCTACATTATTGTAGATAAAAGTAAAACTAAGGAAACTATCACACAAAAGGACACACAAATTCTAACAGTAAGTGGTGAAAAAGATTCCATCCAACTTGCTTTTAATAGCGCAAGTCTTAAATTAGACTCTCTTCAAACGAGTAATACCAAATTTCAAGGAGCACTTGCCGAACAAAACGATAAAATATCATCTTTAAAAAGAGAGATTGGCAAAATTCTTACCAATAAGAATGCAACAATTGCTGAACTGAATCAAGCAAAGTCTATGATTGCTGAACTGAATGGTAAAATTGAAAGCTATTCTGCCGAAATTGAAAAATTAAAAGGAGAAAACAAGGTTTTAACTTCTACAAATGCCCAACTTAGTAGCCAAAAAGATAGTCTAACTGTAGAAAAAAAGAATTTACAACAATCGCTTTCCTCTACTGAAGCAGCCAAAAAAAATGTTGAAGATCTAGCGTCTACTTTACATGCATCAAACATTGCCGTTCTTGCAATTGATAAAAAAAGCAATGGTAAGGAGGCGCAAACTACTACTGCAAAACGTGCTGATTTACTTAGATTCACTTTCGATTTAGACGAAAATATGGTTTCTCCTAGTGGAACTAAGGAAATTTTTATATGTGTAATTGGCCCTGATGGAAGAGCAATTACAGATGGTACAACTTTTAATACAAGAGACTCAGGTGCAAGAGCTTACACTAGTAAAGTATCTGTAAATTACGAACAAGGAAAGCGTACTCCTGTAAATGTGGACTGGAAAAAGGATGGTGGTAAATACCAAATAGGTGATTACAAAATTACAATCTTTCACAACGGTTTCAAAATTGGTGAAGGTGTAAAAACATTGAAAAAAGGTGGTTGGTTTAGTTAATAATACACAAAATAAATAAAAAAAAGCAACTCTTGTGGGTTGCTTTTTTTGTTGGTTGTCCTATTTTTAAATTCTATCCTTTCTCGTTAGACCTACTTTGTGCCAATAAACTCTGAATCGTTTCTAATGTTTCCTTTTCTTCAAATACTCTTTTCAATAAAGCAAGATATTCATCCTGATCGGCTGCCGTATAAGCCACCGGCATTGCCTTTATGCGCGATGTTACCGTAAGTGGATAAAGTTTTATCATATCATGGTCTACCTGCACAATTGCGGTACTATAATTTTCTACCACAGGAGCCGTAATTTTAAGTGTATGCGATACTTTGTTTAAAAGTGTTGGGTGGGCTGCTGTCTGTATTTCAGTATTTATATAGCCACTCGTTAATTTTTCTAAAAAAACTGCCTGTTCTTTCAGAATCATTTTTGGGGTTATAATAGTTTGAATCGCGCCAAAGGATGGCCATAAACTTGTGCTGCTCATATATGCTCGTTAGGTGTGTGTAAAAAAACAAATATAATGTGATTGAAACCTGTCAATACATTTTGAGTTAATTTTAATGTGTAATGACGGAAAACTCTTGTTTTAACCCCTCTGAAAATCGAAAAAGAGTCTTCAACCATTCCTTTCCTTCTATTGAATAGTGTATAGAAAAGTTGTCGATACGTTCCTGTAAATTATTGTTGGGGAATAATACGGCTTTAAGGTGCGAAATTTGGTCTTTTTGGTGTCCAAATTTTCGCTTTTCTGCTCTTAGTACCTTTTTCTCAAGCTCTTCTAGCCTGTTTATGGCTGCATTTTGCAAAGAATCTACATGAATTCCGAGAGTAGCATCCACTAAAATACTGTCTTGTTTTATCTGCTGATAAAGTGCTTGTATTTGTGCTATTTCTGTTTTAAAAGAAAGCTTATTGGTAGAGTTTTTCTTTACTAACTCATTGATTATCTCTAGTTCTGACTTAAAAAAGTCTTCGATGCTGAATCCTAATTTCTCTATACGTTCTGATTGTTTTTCATTAACCAATAAAAATGAGTTCCTTAAAATCAACATTGGATAAGGCACTTCCACCGCCTCGAATACTTTCTTCAATTCTAGCCAATAAGCCAACTCTCCTCCCCCACCAACGAATGCTATGTTGGGCAAAATGGTTTCCTGAAAAACCCCTCTCAATATTACGTTGGCACTAAACCTTTCAGGATGGTTTTCTAGCTCTTCAAGTATCTCCCCCATCGACCAATATTTGTCCAAAGCCTCTACTTTAAAGCCCGAATTCTCCACTTCTATTCTTTCTCTGTTGTCATCAATCAAATAAAACAGGTTAATCGCCCTTCCACTTGCTTGCGCTTTGTAGTGTTTGTTTAAAGCTGTTAAAGTTTCGGTTACTGCCTTATTTGAGAATTGTTCGGTAAGCTCTTTTTTTATTACTGCATTAAAACTAGCCTTCAATGTTGCATTATCGGGCACTACCACTAGCAATCCATAATCTGCAAACAGGGCATTTACAAGTTCTAATGTTGCTTGTTGAACTGTTTTTCCTAGGCTATAACATCGTTTAAACAGTTCTATCAGCTCATTTCCGTAGGGATGTATCCCAATTTGACCCTGTATATTTTCTATTATTTTTTGCAGTGCCTTGTCTACTTTCATTCTTCCAACCGCTCCTTTTTGGTTAGTCTCCCAGCTTAGTTTTTCTCCACTTATGTTTAAATAGCCTAGTTCATCAAGGTCGGCATCTTCACTTCCCATATAATAAACTGGTACAAAACTATATTCAGGAAGTTTGATTTTCAATTCATCAGCCAGTTTTATAACATGCAATATCTTGTAAATAAAATAGAGTGGTCCTGTAAATATATTTGGTTGATGGGCAGTAGTAATTGTGTACGTATTGTTATTTAAAAGTGCCTCTAGGTTATCATTTTGTCTATCATTTAGCTCAATTCCGTCATATTGTTTACGAAATGCATTTACCAATAGTTGCCTGTCTGTATTGAATGTATTTCTTGATTGAATAGAGGCTCTTATTCCCTCTATATTAACGGAATATTTGTAAAATGGCTTCAATTTTTCGTCTCCAGACAAGTAATCAGCTACTAGTTTGGAGAAAAATTCTGTAGATAAATAGGCTATACTTTTTGCTGATGCCTGCTTTATATCCCGCGGAACTGCTACTCCATTTATACTCATATCTCCTCTAAATAATCGGCTAAATTAGTGCAACCACTCGCATTATCTAGCTACTTTATTAAGTATCACTCAATCATTTTCCAAAAACAATAATTGT
>CANCVE010000205.1 GCA_947381435.1 Chitinophagaceae bacterium | reverse complement strand
CCTCCTACTTTGCCCCACCTACTGTTGTGCCTGCAAACCAAGACTTCACGGTTTCTCTTGCTACCAAAGACTTCAGCACTTATGCTAAAATACTCGATAAGAAACTGAATGGATTAGATTATGCCAACATTGAAGGAACAGTAGATACTCGTTTGAACAAATTTGGTTTTGTAGCAAACATTCCTACGCTTAGCTATGATAAATACCTGTTTACAGATGCAAATATTACAGGAGATGGTACGCTTGACACGCTTAAACTGAGTGGAGATATATCAAACATTAAAGTGGGTGACAGTTTAAACTTCCCAAATACTAAGATTGCCGTTGTATCTAGCAATGATTATGCAGATATAAGTCTGCAAGCAAAAGCAGATAACACATTAAACGAAGCAAGCTTGAATGCTGGAGTAACTTTATTGAACGATGGTGTGAAAGTTAAATTCAAGCCTTCCTATTTTGTATTGAACGATAAGAAATGGAACCTAGAAAACGCTGGCGACGTGGTCATTACTAGAAATTCTGTAAGTGCAGATAACGTAAAGTTTACCCAAGGGTTGCAAGAAATAAAAGTAGAAACAGATAATCAGGATGGCGATAGCACTGCCGACAATCTTATGGTAAGAATGAAAGATGTGGTGTTGGGTGATGTTACTTCTCTGTTCATGAAAAGCCCACAATTTGAAGGTTTGGCAAATGGCACGATTAGATTGAGTGATTTTTTCGGAGAATTTAAGGCCGATGCCAAGATTAAGGCGGAACAATTCCGTATGGATGCAGATTCTATTGGGCTTATTAACGTTACGGCAGGGTACAATAGTAAGAAAGGAGTGGTGTCCTTTAATGCTATTTCTCCTAATAAAAACTACAGCTTAGTTACCGACGGTTTTTATGACATTAAAGATACCACTGGGCATGCTTTATATGTAAATACGCAGTTGGCTGATGCTAAAGTGAGCTTTGTACAAAGGTTTTTAGGTGATATTTTTTCTGATATGTCTGGAAATGCATCTGGAAACCTAATTGTGAAGGGCGATCCGAATAGCCCTAGATTGCTAGGTAAAGTAAACTTAAAGAATGTTGGGTTAAAGGTTAATTATACGCAGGTTTATTATAAAATAGATAGTGCAACCATCAACTTTACAGATGATGGCATTGATATTGGCGAATTAATCGTAAAAGATAGGTATAAAAACACGGGAAAAGTGAGGGGTAAATTATCAGAAAAGGGCTTTAAAGACATGTATTTCGACTTTGCCATGACTACCAATAAACTATTACTGATAGATACGAAGCCAAAAGACAATAAACAATTCTACGGCAAGGCAATAGGAAAGGCTACGCTTACGTTTAAGGGGCCTGAAAAAGGAGCAAATCTAAAAATGAATGCAGAAGCAAACGATTCATCGCATATCTACATTCCCAATTCTATAGATAGAGAGAATGGCGAAGCTGATTTTATCGTTTTTAAAAAGTATGGGAAAGAAATGCAGGCTCTTGATAAGAAAAGTGATTTTGATTTGACGGTAGATCTGGATATGACATCGAATAGGTTTGTAGCAATAGATGTAATTCTGGACGAACAAACCGGCGATGTTATTAAAGCAGTTGGAAATGGGAGATTGAAGATTCATGCTGGTACATCTACTCCTTTTTCCATGAAAGGAAGATATAATATTGACCAAGGAAGTTACAATTTCAACTTTCAATCATTTATCAGAAAGCCTTTTATCTTGCTACCCGAAGCAGGAAACTACATAGAATGGAATGGTAACCCCATGAATGCCGACATTCATATCGATGCACAATATATTGCGGACAGGGTTAGTGCTGGCGAGTTGCTATCATCTCAACAAGCTACTGTAAATAGTTCTACTAAGAGTTACAGAGGGCAAGTTTTTGTAATTGCTTCCCTCAGAAATCAGTTGAGCAAACCAGATATTACCTTTAAATTAGACTTTCCACAGTCTAGCCCAGTAAAAACAGATCCAGTGTTTATGGAATTTGTCAATAAAATTGAATCCGATCAGAATGAGATGCTTTCTCAAGCCACTTCATTGATTGTATTCAGCACTTTTGCGCCTTATGGACAAGGATTATTGGCTGGCAATGCCGGTACAAGTATTAATAGTCTGGGAGTAAATACCATTTCGCAGCTATTAACTAAACAAGTGAACACGGCAGTTACCAATTTGCTGTTTAAACTTACCGGTGATAGAAGTCTTCATTTCGATTTGGGTACTTCCCTTTACAGCAGCTCTAGTATCCTTGATCAAAGCAGTGGATTGACGGCTAATAGCAGCAATAGCCACCTCGATCGTACCAATATCAACTTCAAAATAGGAAAAAGCTTCTTCAACGATAATGTAATCATTACTTATGGGGGCGATTTAGATTTCTCTGCGCCCGGTGCCACATCTACTATTACCAATGGAAACTTTCAATGGTTGCCCGATCTGAATGTAGAGCTTGTACTTTCGAAAGATAAGCGCTTGAGGGCAATTGTATTTAGCAAAAACAGCTTAGATATTAGCGGTTCCACATTGGGGCGTATTAATAGGCAAGGCGTTAGTTTATCTTATAGAAAAGATTTTGATACATTTTTAGACTTCACCCCAAAAAGAATAAAAATACCTTACAGAGAGCCAATAGATACAGTTTTTATCCCAGATTAAAAGTGAATTAGCAATACTTTCTAGATGAATTAATAGCAAACATTTTGCACTAAATTGCTTTCAGATACCTAGCATATATATTTCAATGCAACAACTTTAAACCTCACCCATTATCTTCTATAAGAAGCACAAAAAAAGCCATCCATTTTACTGGATAGCCTTATTGCATCAATCAAAACAAAAGTTATAGTATCTTAAAAAGGTAAATCATCGGCAGCATCCGGGGCACTAGAAGCAGGAGCTTCGTAAACTGGTGCATTTGAAGGATAATTTGTTGAAGGAGAAGCAGGAGTTGCGGCATGATTAGTAGCTCCATCAATACTTCCATTTTCATTTTTAGCACCAATCAACTGAACATTTGTTACTCTTAAGGTAAGAGTAGCCCCATTTCTACCATCTTGTGTGGTATAAGTTCTAATGTCGGGTACTCCTTCTGCATATACTTGCGTTCCCTTTTTCAAATACGGCGCAATAGCCGTTCTTTCAGTCCAATAAGCACAATCTACCCATGTAGTCTTATCTATTTGCGCACCTTGCGCATCCTTATATTTCTCAGAATGTGCCACTGTAAAGTTTATCACATTCCTTCCATTCACTGAGTTCACTGTGGCATCCTTACCAAGATGTCCAATAGCCAATAGCTTAAGCATAATTGTTACATTAATTGTAATATGAAAATAATAAAATAAAGTTAGGCAAAGTAATGTTCCTGAAACAATAAATAAAAAACAAACTTTGCACATTCATCAAAATAAAAATGCTACTACAAAAAAATACTTGTTTCGATAGTACTCTTCTATTGAGTAAATGATTTTTAACTCCCCCAAAAACAAAATAAAATCAATGTTGTTATACCTGCAAAACAACATTATGGCACATCCAAATATGACATTGATAGATGCTTTGCGCACTACGGCAACCAAACTAAAAAATGGCGCACCCTATGCGTGGGGAAATCATGGCACTTGCAACTGTGGCAACCTACTACAGGTGGTTACCAAGCTAAAACAGGAGGAAATATTGGCGTATGCACACTCTGGAATAGGCGAATGGACCGAACTGGCAGAAGATTTTTGCCCTACCACCAATGCCCCCGTAAACTTATTATTGTTTAAGCTGCAACAATTGGGGTTAACGCCTACCGACATTCATAATTTAGAATATCTCGAAGACAGAAAGGTGCTAGAAAACCTAGAAGGTGGCTTTAGATGGCTAAAAAGAAACGTGCGAGAACACGTTATTTTATACTTCGAAACGTATGCTACTCTTTTAGAAAATCAATTAATAGATAGCGTTATTATTCCAGAAAGCTTGTTTTCTGTACAATATCAGACCGAAAGAGAATTAGTTTAAAATTCTTTATTGAGGGCTTATTCATTGATGGTTAGTTAGTTAACCCAATCTACTGTTTTATAATGTTTCATCTTGATATATTAAGCTGAAAGTTAT
>CANCVE010000204.1 GCA_947381435.1 Chitinophagaceae bacterium | reverse complement strand
AATAACCTTTATATCTATCCTTTTAAGATGCTCTTCAAAAACAACTTCCTTAATCTCCCAATCAGTTCCCAAGGGCAATAAATGCTGTAATACCGCTGACATTTCCATATGCAAATCTCAATATTCTCACACAAAATTTAGAATAACCTTTTATTTAATTCTGGATCGATTGAATAGTTGTAAGCAGTTCTTAAATCAGCTTTTTCTAGAACAGCATTTACAAATGCTGCCAACAATAAGTTGCAATTATCGAAAAGAGTGTTTGAAAGATCAGTTTCTGTAAAATCTACTTCATGTAAACTTGTGTTTCTAAAGATTGTTTTCTTTAGATTTACTTTATAGAATGTGGAAAGATTTAAGTTGCAATCTTCAAATGAAACAGTTAGTAAAAACTGATTGCAATCTTCGAAGTGCAAGCCAAGCATTTTACAATCTTTAAACTTTACATCATTAAAAACGGTGTTGCTTAGTTTCACCATACCCAGATTACATCCCTTGAAGATACATTCTGAAAAGTTCTGTTTAGATAAGTCAGTATCGGAAAAATTGCAGTTAATAAAGGTACAGTTATCATAATCTGCCAACCCTAAAGGCTTTAAAGCAAAATCAACTTGCACAAATTCTTTATCTTCTACATAATTTTTTTCCATTCTAAAACAATCCAAATAACTGACTATCTATTTTACTAATCACCTCACCAAAATGCTCCTCGTTTTCTGCAAACTTATTTTTGTCACAATCTATAATCAGGATTGGTCCTTCTTTGTAGTCTTCAATAAACTTTTCGTAGTAGGCATTCAGTTTTTTTAGATAGTCCAAACGAATGTTTTCCTCATAATCTCTACCTCTTTTTTGAATTTGATATACCAATGTAGGAACAGACGCCTTTAGGTAAATTAATAAATCTGGAGGAGCTACCATAGTTTTCAATGTTTGAAAAAACTGGAAGTAATTGTCATAATCACGTTTACTCATCAAGTTCATATCATGAAGATTTGGTGCAAAAATGTTTGCATCTTCATAAATGGTTCTATCTTGAATAACGGTTTCTGTACCTCTCTGAATTTCTAATAATTGCTTAAGGCGACTATTTAAGAAATAGATTTGTAGATTAAAACTCCAGCGAGGCATATCATCATAAAAATCCATCAGATAAGGGTTGTGATCAACATCTTCAAACTGAGGAATCCACTTATAATGCTTACTAAGCATCTCGGTAAGGGTTGTTTTGCCTGCGCCAATATTACCTGCAATGGCAATATGCTTGGGCTTTTTTATATTTGTCATACAGTTAATTAATCTGATTGAATGAACTAAAATATTATCAAAAATGTAAAAAGTAAACTCGAGGTTATTTGTTCAAATAACAACAAGCAATCTGTTTTGTTAAGGGATTGCAAATGTAATTGGAGTACTCCATAACACAATGCACATTTTATTAAAAATTACATTAAAGCAAGATGTTGTGCGTAAAACTAGTTGTATAGAGTAGTTTATACTAATAATTCATTCCAATAGCTTGTCTGACCTCTTTCAATGTAGCACTTGCGCTTTCTCTGGCCTTATCTGCCCCTTGTTTAATAATCTTCGAAAGCAATGCCTTATCATTCTGAATATCTGCCGCTTTTTCTCTAATTGGCGTAATAAATTTAATCATATCCTCTGCCAATTGTTTCTTTAGGTCTCCGTATCTAATAATACAATTACCAGTACTACTATGGTTAAAGTCGGAAGTAAACTTTTCTACAACATCCTTCGCGCTTACAAGCCCCATTAGCGTAAATAGATTCTCAATATAATCAGGCATAATACTATTTGTGGTTACCGGGCCACCGTCAGTCTTAGCTTTCATTATTTTCTTGCGTAGTAAATCATCTTCATCAGCCAAGTATAAAGTATTCAGTTGGTTCTCACTTTTGCTCATCTTGCCATTTCCATCAAGGCTTAAAATTTTTACCAGCTCGCCACCATAATTGAATGCATGAGGCTCTGGTAAAACATCTCCATACCGATGATTAAAACGTTGGGCAAAGTTTCTAGCCATTTCCAAATGCTGTTCCTGATCTTTTCCTACAGGAACTTTAACCGCTCTATGAATCAATATGTCCGCCGCTTGCAGCACAGGATAAGTTAGTAATCCCGCATTTATATTTTCTGGCTGTAATCGCACTTTATCCTTAAAAGTTGTTGTCTTTTCGAGTTCGCCTTTGTAGGCAAGCATATTTAGATAAAGGTATAACTCTGCTATTTCTGGTACATCACTTTGTATATATAAAGAAACTTTATCAGGATCTAAACCACAGGCTACATTCTCGGCAATAACTCTATGAACTGCATTTTGTAACTCTTTTGTATCAGGATGTGTGGTAAGGCTATGCCAATTAGCCACAAAAAAGTAACAATTATACTCATCTTGCATACGAACATAATTTCGCATGGCTCCAAAATAATTTCCTAAATGTAAAAAACCTGTGGGACGAATGCCACTCAATACAACCTCTTTTGCCATAAGCAGGCGAAGATAATGATTCGCAAGCCGTAAGCCAATACAATCAATTATTTGTTTTTTAAATTTCGCTTAGTTGCTGTCAATTAGATTTTTATTTTTTACATTATATTGAATTTGATTATTTACTCCAATTCGAAAGGTTAATTAGTTGTCCCATAATTTATATTATGTTAAATTACTGTCTCTAAAAAATAACCCCATTTTGAATGGGGTTATTAAATAATTAGAATTTTCCGTGTAATGCATCATAAACTTTAAACTTTGCATCATATTCATCAAATGCCTTCAAATCTTTACCTCGAACTTTATCACGCTTAAACATGAATATATTAGAGAGATAATCTACTGATTTTCCTAAACAGTTATTCTCTTCCTTGGATCTATCTTTTTTATCTTTAAGAATTGCATACTCTTTCTCTAACCAAAGTACACTTGAATCTGCAGCTTCATTCAATGGTTTTTCAAAAGTAATTCTTTGATTTTTTAAGCTTTCAGCCTTTGCTTTAAATTGCGGTGATGCCTTTTTCTTTGGATCTGTTTCTGCACTACTATTCAACTCTTGTAGTGCTCTTCTTGCTTGACTAGCTTTATCATCATAAATACCAAATAAATTATAGTAAATAACGCCGGCATTAAAAGCAGATATACCATTCGTTTGTTCTTTATAAAACGCTTTCTTAAATGCTTCTGCCGCTTTGCGTAAATAGGAATCTTGCTTTAAACTATCTAATCCTGCACTTTCTTCTTTGGATATTCTGGCAAAAGCATCACCATACTGAAGGTATCTTTTTGCTGAAATAGTTCCAGCAGCATCGTCTTTATCGTATAAATCTGACTTTTGTTGGAGGGTATAATTCTTATTAAAATAACTTAGCTCATAATCTTCCCAATCTACTGAAGGATAATCAATGGCAGGATACATTACTTTGCTTGCACTTAAGTATTTATTAAATAGCCCTTGATTTTTTGTATTGATGCAGTAAACTAGACTGTATTTATAAATATCTAGATAAGATTTGCCTCCAATTTTGTTTGATATTAATCGATCGTAATAACTAGTGGCAACCTCTTGCTTTTTACTATTTTGAGCGGAATATCCAGCATACAAAATGGAAGTAGTATCAAAAGCTTGATTTTTATTAGTACTAAATTTATTTTGAAAAATTACATCACTATATTTAACAGCAAAAGAAAAATAGTAATACGCTGAATCCCAATTCTTATCATTAAAAGTAACTATCCCCTTATTAAATGAAGTTGCATACATATTATAAAGAGCATCCTGACCATTATTTTCACGAAGAAATTTTATTGATGAATCTAAAGATAAATACTTTTTAAAAGCATCATCGGCAATCGTTTCTGAGTTAGGGTATTTGACTCTGAGTTTATCATCCTTGTAAAATGCAGCGTATATCTTAAACTTAAAGAACCAACCATTTGGCTTTGCTTCTGCTTTTGAATCTGTCAAAAGCTTATCCAACTCAATCTTTGCAGGCTCAAACTGATTAAGTAGCACCAACTTTGATACGTTTTTAAAATCTTGCGCCCCACTATTTAAGGTCAAACCAATTAGGGCAATACATAAAAGCTTTCTCATAAAAAGTTATTCGTTGTTTAATATTTATTTTTATTTTTCGCCGTCTTCCTCCAAATCCTCTTCGTCACCTTCATCCTCTTCAACTTCGTCAGATAAATTTGGTTCTTCAGTTTCAAAAGATGTATCAGCATCAGCAACATCCGTATTTTCTACCTCTGCCCTAACTATCCCCTCGGTGTTGAAATCACCTTCCGGAATTACTTCTTCTTGTTCTTCAATTTTAGAAATAGCAGCTATAGAATCTTTTTCACTAATACGAATCAATTTAACACCTTGTGTTGCTCTGCCAGATTCTTT
>CANCVE010000203.1 GCA_947381435.1 Chitinophagaceae bacterium | reverse complement strand
CCTCAATGTAACCACCATGAAGTTCAGCTACTTTTTTGCAAATTGACAACCCAATACCAGTACCCATAAATTCAGTTTGACTGTGTAAGCGTTGAAATATTTTAAATACTTTTTCTTCATGGGCTGAATCAAACCCTATTCCATTGTCTTGCACAATAATCTTAAAAAAGTTTTGTGTTGCAAAATTAATTTTCTCACTGGTTACCTGTTCACCTGAAATAATGATTACAGGCGCTACTTCTTGCCTAACAAATTTTAAAGAATTACTAATTAGGTTTAAAAATAATTGCCTCAATTGAAATTGAATGCCGAACACCGTTGGTAAATTACTAAGGGTTATAGTAATGTTTTTTTCTTCAATATTTTCCTTTAAATCTAATAAAATACCTTCAATAAGTTCATTTAGGTTAACGGGTTCGAGCTGTTTTTCTTCATTAATTACTTTGGAATAGGTAAGCAAATCTTCAATTAATACTTGCATTTTATTGGCAGACTTTTGCATCCGTAAAACATTTTCCTTTACGGAATCAGGTATGGCTGCCCCATTTCTTTCAAGAATAATAGAACCATAATACTGAATTTTCCGCAGCGGTTCTTTTAGGTCGTGCGTGCTAATCCAATTCATATTTGCCAATTCGTCATTTGCCTTTTGCAATTTTTGATTAAGGGTTAAATATCTTTCTTCTTCTGTTTTTAAATCTGCTAAATGTAATTGTCGTTGTATAATTGCTGCAGTTGCCTCAGCCTCTTTAAGTTCTGGAGCTTTCCATTCTTCGCTGGTAAGTTTTAGCGCTTGTTTCCAAATTTCAAATGACTTTCTAGGAGAAAGCATGAAATTTTTCTCATTCTTTTGTACTGCTTTTGAGGGATCGCCTGCCCAATCAATATTCTTTTCCACTTCACGCCTAGTCCATACAATGCAACTTTTATTGTTGTCACTTAACGGTAAATACAAAACACCTGCAATGCTATTTGCAATTTGTGTAGCACCATCATAATGTTGGTACAATTGATAAGTATTGAAACTCTGAGTTCCTTTTTCTGATTTTAGCCATTTAATTAAATCATCAATTTCCTTTTTGCTTGGCAAATTACCTACCGTGAAATTCTCTTCATTATAATGCAGTATTACCCCATCTGCATTTATTAAATCTTTAAGTTTTAAGAGGGTATTTTTTTGCGTTAGTGTTTGTTGGTTATCTATTAATAGATTTTGAAAATCAACTACTTTTTTCGCCGTTTCTTTTGTAAGTTCAAACTCATCAGCTACTTGTCGAACATCTATTTGCGATGAAAGAATCAAGCCCTGCAAATGGGCTGCAAGCCTTGTATAGTAAGGAATATGTTTTACACTGTAGTGATGGCAAGAAATTAAGCCCCATAATTTTTTATTATGAATTAAAGAGATTACAAAAGTGGCACCCACTTCCATATTCTTTAGATATTGAAGATGTAAGGGCGACACACTCCGTAAGTTTGACAGACTCAAATCTAGATTATTATTTTTATTTGTTTCGTCATTAATAGTATATATAGGAACAGGCGTATAGCTAACATCTACTAACATCCTTACCAAATTTCGCAAATAAAGCTCTCGTGCCTGTACAGGGATATCGGTATGTGGATAATGCAAATGCAAAAATGGGTCCAAGCCTTCTTTTTTACTTTCAGCAAATACTTGACCATTATACTCCTTATCAAAACGGTAAATCATTACCCTGTCATAGCCTGTAATACTTCTGGTTTCGTCTGCAACTTCCTGGCAAAGGCTTTGAAGATTATCTGCCCTTTCGGTGTGATATGAAAATCTTTTCATTTGAATTAAAAGATCTGGCAAATCCAATTTAGCTTCAGCAAATGGCTCAAACTCAAGTACAATTACTTCATCGCTTTTGTGAGCAGTTACATGAAAAGCTTTTTGATTATAGTTTATGATAAAAGGTCGCAATAAATCAGTCGAAAATTCATTAAACTGTTGTTCGATTTTTTCAATATCAGCCTCACTAAATATAGTGTCCAATTTTTTGCCAAGTAGTTCAATATGCGTTTTGTTCAAAAATTCCACACAGTTTTCACTACAGTAAGCCACCTTATAATCGCACTCTTTTACGGCAAGTAGAAAACCGTGCGGTTGAATGGTGCCAGGTATATGAATGGCTTCACTTTCACAATTAAGTATGTTTACTGTAGAATCATTTACAATGCTTTTAATTTTCATTTGCCAGAATTTTTTCGTTGTTGTAACTTAGTAAGTCATCTATTATTTTAAAGGTTGTTATGGCACCTTTTATTATTTGCTGCTCTTGCAGTGTGGATTGTGGTAAAGCAGTAAGCTGCTGTAAAAAATCTTTCCACATGCTCCCCGTTCGTTGTTTGTAGCCTAAAAAATAGGCCGCATTTACAAAACTGGGTGGCATTGCTTTTTGGAGGTGTTTTACAATTATTTGCCCGCCAAGCGTGGAACCTTCCAACACATATAATGCACCTGCTGCTAAATAAACATCAGGATAGGTGTCTCTAAAGAATGAATCTTCTAGTAGCGTAAGTTTATCAATTGTAATATCATGTGCTTTTAAATCTTCTTCAATAAAATGGGCTTTTTTCCTATGGTGAATGTTTAAAAAATACAGTCCTAATTCAGGATAAGCATATTGCTCAAAACCCTTTACAAAGCTGTACAGTTGGATTAGGTAGCTACAGTAAATAGTTTCACTAACGTTATTGCTTAGTAATGCCTGCGACAAACCATTTAGTTCAAGCTGCTTGTGGCACTCAGCCGTAGAGGCTCTTAAATTTTGTATAAACATTTTTAAAGCATTAAATTTATTTTAGAGAACCCCAATCCATTTGTAAACACTTAGAAAGCGTATTTTTAAAAGCACTGAAGCTATTTGGTTTTTGCAGATAGAGATCTGCACCCATTTTATACACTTCGTTTGCTTGCTCTTTATCTGATGAGGTAGACAGAACAACAATTTTTATAGCTTTCCATTTTTCGACACTCCTAATTTCATTTAAACATTCAAAGCCTGATTTTATAGGCATATTTAAATCTAGGAAGATAAAATCTGGAAGTTGGATTTCGCTTTCAAGAAGATTCATCAACTCGTTCCCGTTTTTAGCTAAAGAAATTTTTATATCTGATGAAATCTGCGAAATAATATCAGTAAAAAATTCTATATCATCATCGTCATCCTCGGCTAAAAATAGTTTTGTATTCATTTTTTATGTGTGTTAAATGCTCTATAGCAGAGTTTAAAATATCTGCTAGAGAGTTTGCCTCAACAGCAACTGTGAGGGTGTAGTCTGTACTATTTTTTTTTGTTTAGATTAACTAGACTTTTAGCCTATCTCCCCTAAAAAAAGTAAGCCGATTTATAATCCCATTTGTCTCTAGTATTATGCACTCAATTTCTGCATTCTTATTATATCTCTAAAATAAACATAATTATCACCATGCAAATATCAGGTTATTTTTATACTATGCCTATTTGAAGGGGTGCATAAAAGATTTTCGCTTTTAAGACGCATTGATATGCGTCTCTACACTCGCAATTTATAAAGCGAAAAACTTTTATGCGCCCATTTGAAGCTACTAGTGACATCAGGAAATCCTTTTATCTATGTTGCCAACCTGTCTTGTTTAAAAAAATTGAATACTACCTTATCAGTTTATACGAGCCATGAATCGAAAAAGTTTTTCGGATTATCCATATCCCCAAAAATATTTACTTTTTTTTTAAAAGCCTCAATCCACTTCTAAACACTTGGATAGAATATCTTTAAACTCACTGTAGCTGTTTGGCTTTTTTATATAAAGATCTGCTCCCAATTTATACACTTCGTTTATTTGCTCCCAATGAGTTGAGGTAGTAAGCATTACAATTTTTATAGCTTTCCACTTTTCGCTACTTCTAATTACTCTCAAACATTCAAACCCTGTTTTTACAGGCATGTTCAAATCCAAGAAAATTAAATCCGGAAGTTGCGTTTCGTTTTCCAGAAGTCTTATCATCTCGTTTCCGTTTTTAGCAACAGAAACTTTTATAGTTGGTGAAATATCTGAAATAATATTATTTAAACTTTCTAAATCATCAATGTCATCATCGACTAATAATATTTTTGTTATCATAGCTTATTTATTTTAATCGTTTCATTGCATAAAGTTAACTGATTAATCTAATAATTGTTTCTTCTTGCCTTAATGTTCCAATATATTGACCAATAGGTTGTATATGCCATTTTATGAGAAGCTTATGATGATTATTGTAGATGCAATTAACTCTGTATAGTTTTTTTAGTTTCCCTCTTTTCCCTTAGTACTGTATCAGGGCAAACGCATTTAATTTTTTTTATACCACATAGCCACAGTAGGCACATAGCTTTTATTATTTCAGGCAGATAAAACGCTTCGCTTTAAGTAAAAAATTAGGGTTACTGTTTCCAAGTTATATAACTTGCGTAGAGGCATCTT
>CANCVE010000202.1 GCA_947381435.1 Chitinophagaceae bacterium | reverse complement strand
AAAGGAACATACAGTGTAACTATCAGAGAAACTGCTAGTGGAACAATAGTTAATCAATCAAATTTATCAGTAAACTAGTTATTAGTCGAAAGTTGAAAGTCGAAAGTATTTGGTTTACTTTTAACTTTCAACTTTTAACTTTCAACTTTTAACTTTCAACTTTAATCATAAAGAATATGCAAACGATTGTAAAAAGTGTGAAATTGATTGGGTTAGCCCTTGTTATTGGAATATGCTTTACGAGTACAAACGTAAATGCTCAAAGTCCTGCGGATGATCCAGGCATTGGTGGGCCGGGTTCGCCAGGTAATGGTCCAATTGGCGATGGAGGTCCTGTAGTTCCTTTTGATGGTGGTATGAGTTTGATGCTAGCTATTTCTGGTATTACTTATGCGTCTAAGAAGCTTAAGAATAATTGATTGGTAGCAATTGATAATTTAAAAAGGGCTGTTACACTTGTTGTGACAGCCCTTTTATTTTTATCAATCATAAAGTTTCAATTAACAATTAACAATTATCAATTCTCAATCCCTTATTTTAGCGGCTTCTCAAACATAATATTATGCGGATAATATCTTACAATGTAAATGGGGTAAGGGCTGCTACCAAAAAAGGTTTTATTGATTGGTTAGCATCGGATCCTGCAGACATCGTTTGTTTGCAGGAAACAAAAGCTACCAAAGAAGATGTAGATGTAAAAGCTATTGAAGCCCTCGGTTATGAAACCTATTGGTTCTCTGCCCAAAAGAAGGGCTATAGTGGAGTGGCCATTTTTACTAAGATAGTTCCTACAGCTATCTTTTATGGTAATGAGATTGAACAAAGTGATTTTGAGGGAAGAGTGATTCGTGCAGACTTTGGTGACATTACCTTGATTAATGCTTATTATCCAAGTGGTACAAGTGGCGATGAAAGGCAGCAATATAAATATCAATGGTTAGATGAATTTTATAATTATCTACAGAAGTTGCGAGAAACTAGACCTAATATTATTATAACTGGTGACTATAATATAGCAAATCATCCTATTGATATCCATGATCCGAAGGGAAATAAAAACTCCTCTGGTTTCTTAATTGAAGAAAGAGAATGGTTGTCTAAGTTTTATGAAAATGGTTGGATTGATACGTTTAGATTCCTTTATCCTGATAAGAAAGATAGTTATACTTGGTGGAGCCAACGTTTTCCTTCTGTGCGTCTTCAAAATAAAGGATGGCGGATTGACTACATAAGTGTTACAAATACTTTAGGTGCACAAATAAAAGAAGCTGCAATATTCGCAGATGTAAAGCATAGTGATCATTGCCCAATATATCTTGAATTAGCAGTAATGTAAATTAATAGACATGATTATTTATAATGTAACAACCCATGTGTCTCATTCTATTAAAGAACTTTGGGTAGAATGGATGAAGCAAAAACACATACCTGAAATAATGGGAAAGAATTGTTTTGCAAAGTTTCAATTTGTAGAACTTTTGGATGTAGACGCAACAGAGGGTGTAACTTATGCAGTACAGTTTTATGCTAAATCAAAGGCATTGTATAACAAGTATATAGAAATTCATGCAGCACAACTTAGAGAGGATTCTTTAAAAACTTGGGGAGACAAAGTAATAGCTTTCAGGAGTTTAATGAAAGTAGTTGACTAAAATGTTTTATTGCCTTTCATTTTATAAAAAAAAGTATTGGGAAAAGGCAAAAGGTAATAAATTTGATTTTTAATTAAATAATATTAAACGAAATAACATGAATAAAGCGGACTTAATTGCTCAAATTTCTGAAGATGCGGGCATTACTAAAACAGAAGCGAATGCTGCACTAGACTCATTTACAGCTGCAGTAACTAAAGCACTAAGCAAAGGGGGTAAAGTGACATTGGTTGATTTTGGAACGTTCTCTGTTTCTCAAAGATCTGCTCGTGCTGGAAGAAATCCACAAACTGGTGAATCAATAAAAATTAAAGAAAAAAAGGTAGCCAAATTTAAAGCTGGAAAGGAGCTTAGTTCTTGCATTAAATAATTTAATCTTATTATTCGAGTATTTTTTTACTTTTACATTTAATCATATCAATAAAACAATAATAATCATGGGTAGAGGTGACAAAAAAACAGCAAAGGGTAAACGTTTCAAAGGTTCTTTTGGTAAGAGCCGTCCTGCAAATGCAAAGAAAAATGTAGTTACAAAACCTGTAGCTGAAGTAAAGGAGTCTTAATTATTAATAAGCAACCTGAGTGAATAGAAATCCTTTGTGTACAATACACAAGGGGTTTTTTATTTTAAGCCAATGATTAATTATTTTTGAAGCAAGATGTAATATTTAAAAAGCCAGTTTACACAAACTACTTTATACTCTCCCCTGTAGTGAATTTATACCTCTTGGAAGTGTAGTTATACCTCTTGGAAGTGTAGTTACACTTCTTGGAAGCGTAGTTATACCTCTTGGGAGCGTAGTTATACCACTTGGAAGCTTAGTTACACTTCTTGGAAGCGTATTTAAACCTCTTGGAAGCGTAGTTATACCTCTTGGGAGCGTAGTTATACCTCTTGGGAGCGTATTTACACCTCTTGGAAGCGTAGTTACACTTATTGGAAGCGTAGTTATACTTCTTGGAAGCGTAGTTACACTTCTTGGAAGCGTTGTCATACTTCATGGAAGCGTAGTTATACCTCTTGGAATGTTGATATGATGACATACGTTGTAGTAATACTCATCAGTAATTTGGCTTATTGCTTAAAAAAGCTCTTCATTATTTTTTTATCAGAAGTGATAATTTCTACATTGTACCTTCCTTTTGCTAAATTAGCTATTGGTAAAGTAGAGGTAGTCTGTTTATTTACATTTTGAAGATATACTTTTCTTCCAACCATGTCATAGATGTTAATTAAAGTAGTTTTTGACGGATATTTAATTTGCAATGTATTGACGGCAGGGTTGGGAGATATGGAAACTAAATTATCATTTTCTACATTCAGAACAATTGTTTTTGAGAAAGTGTAATTGCCATCATTGTCCACTTGTTTGACTCTGTAATAGTTTGTTCCAGGGTTAATATCATTATCTGTGAAATTGTAATTCTTTTTAGAACCCTCTAATGTATTAAAAATATTGCCAATTCTTTCAAAATTAGTTCCTGAATAAGAATGTTCAATTTCAAAATGATCAATATTGATTCCATCAGAAATATTCCAATTAAGTATTATTTGCTTGCTTGCAGATACTATTCCTATGAATGAAATAAAACTTATTGGTAAAGGGGAAATACAAGCTGTGCCACCATTAACGGAGATGTCGTTGCAAAGGGCTTGATAGTATTGGTTTACAATATTGGCGTCGTGAATAACAATGAAGTTTTCATCATTAGAAGTTGTTGCGGCAACAGTCCAATTGTAGGATCCTGTTGCGACTTGAGGATCAGATGATGATTTTAGTGCATCAGCCACCATTACCTTGCTATGGTATAAACCACTGCCTGTATAAACTACAAAATTGTTTCCTAGTGGGGTTGATAAGGTAGTAAAAGGAGAATAGTTTTTACTAAATGCATCCTCAATACCTCGCACATTTAAAGATGCGTTAAACTTAGATAGAATAGCATTGGCAATCGTATTATCGGTAAATGTGTAAATGCCAAAAGTGAGGTCGTTACTGGCTGAGTTAATAACGGCTGCTAAATACTTATTACAACTATCTTTTGGACTAAAATGGATTTGAACTTTGGTGCCACCTACATTGAAGTAATGTATTGGAGATGTTTTTTTGTGGCTACCAAACAGACTTTTGGTAGTGTCGGGTAGGTTTGCTGTACCGCCCCACATTTGATTGAACTGGTTATAGTAAGCATTTGCAACCTTTTGATCTTGTATGATAATCAGGTTGTTATAATCGGTGACAGTTTGTTGTGAAGAAAAATTATAAGAACCAGATATTACAAAAGCATCATTAGTATCGGGAGAGTTAACATCAAGCACTAAAAATTTATTATGCATAATGGTATAGCTTGAAGAAGTAGGACTACTTAATCTAGGAATAGTAGGATTTAGCAATTTTAACCCTGTGTTGCTAGAAGTTCCATCATTTATCCAACGAACAACAACCCCTCTTGCATAAGCATTGTTTACGGCAGTTGCGATTTTTGATACAGCGTCCGTACCACTAGAAGTATAATTGTAAACAGCTATATCGAGTGTGTATTTTGCTTTGTTTATATATGAGATAATGGTATCTGGAAATGTTCCAATAAGATATTTTGCGTTTGTACCTGTTGATAATGAAATATTTACAGGATGATTGAAATAGCATTTTATCCTTGAGTTTTGTCCCTTAGTAGAAATAAAGAATACCAAGCAAAGTGCTAGTATTGACCAATTCTTTTTACTAAATATTGTCATAAATCACTTGCTTTTTGAATTACTAATTAAATTAAGATTGACAACAGATTTGTTAGCCAAATTCTAAAAAAGGAAACGAAATTAGTGTTCTATTC
>CANCVE010000201.1 GCA_947381435.1 Chitinophagaceae bacterium | reverse complement strand
GCAGATGTTTATAGCTTTGTAGTGAACGTAGACAATGCCAGTTTAACTCGTTTACAATTTCCAGGTTGCAATAATGCAAACATTCCTAATTCATCATTAAAAAATCCATCAATAATTTATAATACACCTGGCACCTATAATATTAACTTAACAATTGATGAAGGCTTACCCACTCAAAGTTCTTTTTGTAAACAAATAGTTGTTTTGCCACCTTCAACTAACTTAGATTTTAATTTTACACAAGATGAGTGCAACCCTTTAATGATTACTCTCCAAAATAAATCAAACCCATTAATAGGATTTAATTACACATGGGACTTTGGTGATGGTTCTTCTACAAATGGATTAAACAACTTAACTGCCTATAAATATTATAATAAACTTAACGACTATACTGTTTCCCTGTCAAATACATCCGGTTGTTCAGATACCATTAAAAAAACTATTCCAGTTTGGGTAAAAGCCGACAGTTTGATAACTACTAATGATACTACAATTTGCATAGCAACAAGTATCCAATTAAAAACAATAGACTCCGTTACTAATGCTCAAACTTACTGTTGGCTACCTACTTTAGGATTGTCTAATTCAAAGATTCAGAATCCAATTGCTACCCCAACTTCTTCTACAACTTATACTATACTTGTAAAATCTATTGGAAACAACCTAGTAGTCAATGGGGATTTTGAACAAGGCAATACACTTTTTAGTACTACCTACAAGGATACTATAATTGGTTATCCGGAATGGTCTTATACCGTTGATACAACAGCAGCTATCTGGCATCCGTTTATAGCTAGATGTCACGACCATACATCAGGAAAAGGGAAAATGCTGATTGCTAATGGAGCACCAACAAGTGGAAAAGCAATTTGGCAACAAACTATCGATAACATTCTCCCAAATACAAACTACATTTTCTCTACTTGGTTACAGTCAATGTCTATTGAAAATCCTGCGCAAATAAGGTTTTATGTAAATGGCCAACCTATTGGTGAATCATTCTCTGCAGTTCTTGATACTTGCTTTTGGCAACAACCCTTAACTACTTGGAACTCTGGAAATAACACCACAGCCACGATAGCCATTATTGATGAGGATACCATTGGTAATGGAAATGATTTTGCTTTGGATGATATTTCTTTCTATTCAAATAGCATTAAGTCAGATTCTGTTAGGATAACTGTCAATTTTATTCCCCACTCTCCTACTGTTGATACCACCATTTGTGCTGGTCAATCTATTATGCTTACTGCCGCTACTGCTAATACATACACTTGGAATGCTTCGCCATATATTAGTAATAAAAACCTACAAAGCCAGACATTTACGCCTACTAATAGTACACAGCTTATAGTGAATAGATTTAATGCAACAAGCTGTTCTGTAAGTGACACTTTTAATGTAACTGTATCTAATAACAAGCCCCAGTTAGATTTCAGCTTTACAGAAGATATATGTAATCCATTGTCCGTTCAATTTAAAAATGAATCTATTGGCAACTTCAACTATTTATGGAGCTTCGGCAACAACACTTTTAATAATAATTTAAATCCATCGTTAACTTATACTAACTATGGAAGTTACCCAGTAAAACTTAAAAACACTACGGGTTGTCCAGATAGTATTACTAAAAATATCACCATAGGATTTGTAATTGATAGTGCTATCATAACAAACGATACAATTATTTGTCCTAATAAACAACTACAGTTAGCTTCCATTAATGCGTTGGCCTATTGCTGGTCGCCTTCAATTGGTTTATCCAATACCGATATTAAAAACCCAACTTTAACCGTCCCAACTACCTCAACTACCTACTATTTAAATGCGAAGGTTGTACAAAATAACTTGATAGTAAATGGTGATTTTGAAAATGGTTTTACTGGCTTTAATTCAGATTATTCAAAGAATATTAGCTCTGGTTTAGATGCAGGTGTATATACAGTTTCTTCTTCACCAAAATCTTGGCATCGAAGTTTTACAAATTGTCCAGATCATACTTTAGGTACTGGTAAGTTTATGTTGGTAAATGGTGCATTTACGCCTGGAACAATTGTCTGGAATGAACCTATAAATATTCAACCCAATACCAATTATGCCTTCTCTGCTTGGGCTGAATCATTAACAGAAGGTAATCCTGCCCAATTACAGTTTACCATCAATGGAAAAACAATTGGAAGCATATTCACTGCCGAATATAATACCTGTATTTGGAAGCAGTTTTATGTGGTCTGGAATTCAGGAGATACCACAAAAGCCAACATTTCTATAATTAACCTTAATAACGCATCGGGTGGTAATGATTTTGCATTAGACGATATATCTTTTGCAAAAATTAGTATTCTCAGAGATTCTGTTACCATTACCCCTGCTCCAATACCTACTGTTTCCATCACCAATAAGGATACTTCTTTATGTGTAACCGATAGTTTTCAGTTAATCGCTACAGGTGCATCAAAATATAATTGGAACAACTCAAGTTATTTATCTAGTACTACAATTGCAAACCCAATTGCAAAACCATTACTAAACACCTCTTTCACTGTTATTGGCTTTAATGCTAATGGTTGCTCAGCTTCAGGTACCTTAAAGGTTATTGTTAATAACATTCCCCTGATAACCGTCACTCCCAATACAAGTATTTGTTTAGGTGATAGTATTCAATTATCAGCAAATAGCAATAATGCAAAATCCTATTCTTGGCAGAACAATACGTCTCTCTCAGCGCTAAATATTTCGAATCCATTCGCCAAACCTTTAGATACTACGAATTATATAGTTACAGTAACTGATAATAATAACTGTTTAAATAAGGATAGTGTTCAGGTACTAGTCTGGATATTACCTACTGTAAAAACCCGAACTGACACATCCATCTGTTTCAATACAAATACTATATTAAACACTAAAAGTACAAATGCTACCAATATTGTATGGTCTCCCGCCATTGGGTTATCAGATACAAAAGCACAAAGTCCTACAGATACAGCTAGTTTTTTAGGTACCAACCAATACATTGTTACAGCATTTAATAGTCATGGTTGCAGTGCCATGGATACTGTATATATTACTGGCAAAGCCTTGCCATTAGTAACAATAACAAATGCAAACCCTATTTCTATTTGTGAAGGGAAGTCTGTTTCACTATCAGCTATTGCAAACAATGTTAAAACGTTCAAATGGTTTCCTTCTACAGGTCTAAATGTGGATACGGTTTCAAATCCAATTGCAAATCCAATTATTAACACAAAATATTTCATAACTGTAACTGGGCAGAATGATTGTAAGGCTACAGATTCTATTTTAATTGATGTAAAACAAATACCGAATTTTTCTATTACACCAACAATAGCATCTGTTTGTAAAAACGATTCTTTGCTCATTACAGCTTCTGGTGGTAACAAATATTCTTGGGATGCAGGCAATAATGTAAAATACCCAGACTCTTCTGCAAATATTGTTTATCCTATTGCCAATACTACCTATAAAATAATTGCGTCTGATACAATTTGTGGCATATCGAAACCATTAACAGTAAGTGTAAAGCTTGATGGTTCTCCCGATGTAAATGTCTACAAAACCAATGATATAGACTGCATACTCACCACATCTACGTTGATAGCTAATGGTGCTGCTAGTTATATTTGGTCTCCCGTTAATACACTTTCCGATTCAACTTCTGCTTCTACCATTGCTACTCCATCACAAACTACCATCTATAATTTAAAAGCAATTTCTAGTTCAGGTTGTATTACTGAGAAAAGTATTAAAGTAAATGTTACAAAAGGCGACATTGGTAATGCTTATCAAATTCCGAATGCTTTTACACCGATGCTTTCCTCCAATACTTGTTTTGGGGTAAAAGAATGGAGACATGTCAATAGTTTCAGTATGAATATATATAATCGCTATGGTCAACAACTATTTTCTACCAATAGTTTAAATGGCTGTTGGGATGGCCGTTTTAATGGGATACTGCAAGCGGCAGGAACCTACATCGTAGAAATTGATGCTAGCACACTTTGTGCCGAAATACACAGAAAAGGAACAGTAGTATTATTAAGATAAGTAGTTTACTAAAATGAATATGGGAATAAATGACTCGCTAAAGCATATTTTTAAATTATATAACTTTCATATTGAATCGTCCTTAAAATAACTGATAAAGCGAACCATTTAAGAATTATACTGAAAACAGAATGACTATCCGCTGTTTTTAATTCTTATTTATTTAGCATCTATTGCTAAATAAATAAGCAATGCGAGTAGTGAGCTTCTTTAATGATTATTCGGAAGAACAGAGTTGTAAAGCCTTCTTCAAGTCAAGACGTGAATCCTTTGGGATGAGTTGTCGAAATTGCGGATCAGTTAATCTTAATTGGAATGAAAAAGAAAGCAGATGGCGTTGCAAGGAATGTAATTTCGCTACTGGCTTGAAGTAAGGAACGGTGATGGAAAACTCGAATTTAAGTTACCGTGTATGGCTATGGGCTTTATGTTTTATGAGTCTTACCAAAAAAGGATTTTCCGCATTGGAGATGCAGCG
>CANCVE010000200.1 GCA_947381435.1 Chitinophagaceae bacterium | reverse complement strand
GGTACTTTACACCTTCTACTTTGCTTACCATTGTTTTTGTAGTGTCATTCAGTTATGTGGCACAAAAGTATTTCACTTTCAGTCCTAGCAAAAGCACTCAGTATCTTGTTGATTTAGAATCAGAATCTTAATTCAATATCCTGCTAATCGTATGCTAAGACGCTTTTTATTCAATGCTTTTTTTATTCTTTGTTTAATAAAAGCAACTGCACAACTTACCCCAGAGTACAAGAGAATTACTCCTTCTGAAACGGTGTTTGGCTTCCGATCTGATTATGGCACTACCGTTGTGCATACCCCCGCAGTAAAACCAATAGGTGGGGCACACCCCTTTGGGTTCGGGTTCGAATATAGCAAGCAGGCCAAAGATTCTGCTACCTATCACTTGTGCAGTGCCTTCCCAAGGGTAGGATTGCAGCTACAATACTATCACTATGGTACGCCGATATTGGGAAACTCATATATGGCTTCCTACTTTATACAGCCTGTGCATCGCTTAAATAGCCGCTTAAATTTCTTTTATCGTGCAAGTATTGGATTTAGTTATTCGGATAATCCTTTTAACCCTTCCTCCAAAGTTGATACGCTCAATCAAAATTATAGCCTGTATATCAATCCCTATTTACAAGTGTCATCAGGCTTTGGGTTGCAACTAACTAAACATCTCTCTTTAGATGCAAGTGGTGCATTCAATCATATTTCTAATGGTAATGTAAAACGCCCCAATCGTGGGCTTAACTGGCTTACAGGTTCTCTCACTCTTATATATAACTCAAATGGGAGTGCAATGCCTAAGTACAAGAGATTGCATGACAAATATTGGAATAAACGTCCTTGGAATTATACCATTGGAACCATATATGTGGGTAAACAGGATTATGCAGGGTTTACGGCGGCATACCAACGAATGTATGCTGTGGGAGGTTTTATAGAAGCATCCAAACAAATTGGTCGAATCCATGCATTTGTTACAGGGTTTCAGGCGTATTACAATGATTTAAAAATAGATCCTCCCAATCCTGTTGTGCCTTTTAGTCCATTAAAACGTTCTTCTGTATTGGCGGGTGTGTATGTTGGGCACGAGTTTTTGATGGGGCGCTTTATTCTAAATCAAATTATTGGGGCTTACGTAACACCACATGCTGCTATTTACACCAATTTATTTCATCAGCACAGTTTGCGTTATTTGATTGATCGCCATTGGCAAGCTGGCTTCGGATTAAAAGCCCATAAATCTGATGCCGATTTTATCTGTCTGAATGCCTTATATAGGTTTTAAATGCTTATTTATTATTCCGCAAACTTTTTAAATACATTCTCTCTACCTTTTCTCTAGCCCATGGCGTCTTACGCAGAAATGTAAGACTTGATTTTATACTAGGGTCAAGCTGAAAACAGCGGATATTAATTCGATAACCCATCTCCTCCCAACCATATTTTTCTACCAAGTGATTTAGTATCGCTTCGAGTGTAACGCCGTGAAGGGGATTGTTTGCTTGCGTATTTTCCATCGTTTGTTAATCTTTGTATACTCAAATAAAACGCTGTAAGGGGGGTTGTCCTTACAGCGTTTTATTTCTTAGAGAGTATTCATTTAAAATTTAAAATTCAAAACATAAAATAGTTTCTTTAGTTAAAGTCACTATTCTTTAAGTTAGAATTTACTTTTGCTTCCTTCACTTTAAACTCTACCTGATAACTTCCTAGGTCGCCCTTCTTTGTAAACGGAACCATAATGCCATTACTCAATTCCTTATAGTTGCTGTAATCATTGGTAGTAATAATGCCCTCCTTATCTACAACTTCTCTTACTTTAAAACCAGTTACTTCGTCGTAATACCTTTTTACCGTATCACCTTCTCCCTTGGTTTCAATAACTAAATACGCCAAAGATTCACCAACAGTAATTAGGTTTGGCGCAAGTTGCAAATTGTTAGTATTAAGTGTTAACTCTGCAACAATGGATGATTTGCCTTTTATTTCTACCTTTTTCTCAGTTGATAAAGGCATACTTTGTCCATTCTGTATTACCGAAACACTATCATTATTAGCTACTACTTTCAATGGTGTTATCCCCATCGAAGGAACGGTTATTTCGTAGTAATAATAATTGGGTGCTTTTTGTTTTAAGGTAAATAATATTTCTGTTCCTTGAATGCTACCAGCAGCAGTTTCATAAAAATCAGCCGTCTTCTTCAGTTTATCTACTCCGCCAATGGCAGCCAAATAATTATCAATCACCATCTTAGCAGTTGTACCTTTAGATACTGGTCGCACATTACCCACCCAAACATTATTTGCGGTATTAATATCAGGAAAATCATGGTTAGGGTCGATGGTAATATTGGTAATTTTAGAAGTAGATTTATACCTGAAAGTCCAGCTATTACCACGTTGCCATACCTCTGCTGGCAATAGTATCGTATCCTTAATGCCGTTTGCTTGTTTGATGGCTATCGAAACAGGCATGGCCATCTCTTCCAAATTCTCTATGTTTATTAATACGCCATTGGCTTCATTGTCGTCAATATATTTAACCGATTTAATGCTTTGGTCAAGCTTCCAATTGGTAAAGAACCATTCTCTAAAAAACCAGCTCAAGTCTTCTCCAGAAACGTTTTCCATTGTATGGAAAAAGTCCCATGGAGTAGGATGTTTAAATGCCCAACGTTTCACATAAGTCCTGAATGCATAGTCGAATCTTTCCTTTCCCAGCACATATTCTCTAAGTATTCTCAATCCCACACTAGGCTTATCGTAGGCGGCATTACCAAGATTGCCTGGTTGAATTAATTCTGGAGTATTCATAATTGGATCCATCTTATCACCAAACATATTTTTAGCCCTAGCCTGAATGTCTTCCTTTTCAAAATATTCACCCTTATTAAACACTCTTGTATCAACGGTATTAATAAAAGTATTAAAGCCTTCATCCATCCAAGCATACTTTCTTTCGTTACTTCCTACTATCATCGGGAACCAGTTATGTCCAAATTCGTGGTTGGTAACACCCCACAATTCACCTGTTTTTGCATTATGACCACAAAATACAATGCCAGGATACTCCATACCGTTCACTACTCCAGACACATTGGTGGCAATTGGGTAAGTGTATTCAAACCATTCGTCGGAGTATAATTCAATTGAGTTCTTTACATATTCGGTGCTTCTTCCCCAGGCTTCATTTCCTTTTCCTTCTACAGGATAAACGGATTGCGCCAAGGCTTTCTTGCCACTAGGAAGATTAATGCGTGCCGCATCCCATATAAAAGACCTAGACGCTGCCCATGCTACGTCTCTAGTGTTTTTGCACAGAAAATGCCAGGTAAGGCTTGGCTTCTTTACAAAGAATGCCGTATCGGTCAATTCTTTTTCTCCTTTAATGGTAATGGTGTTATCACTGTTTTTTGCCTTAGCCAATCGTGCAAGAACACTTGGTGTAAGTACTTCTGTTGTATTTACTAGTTCGCCAGAGCCTACTACTACCATATTAGATGGTGCAGTAATGCTGTAATCTATATCGCCATATTCCAGATAAAACTCACCCGCGCCAAGATAGGGTAGGGTATTCCAGCCAAGTACGTCATCATAAACGGCCATTCTAGGATACCATTGTGCCACTTCATAAATCCAACCGTTCTGAGTATTTAGCCTGCCGCATCTATCAGTTCCATACTCAGGCAACGTGAAGGCATAGTCTATTTTGATGGTTATTTTAGCACCACCAGCATTTAAGGTATCCTTAAGTTTTAGTTGTAGGCGAGTATCGTTAACCAAATAATTCGCTTTTTCTGTTTTGCCATTCTGAATGATGGTTACAGCCTTTATCTCATCGCCATTGGTGAAGGTTTTATTTGCCCATCTACCACCATTAATGTTACTAGCAGCTTCTGCACGAGAATCTTCTTTATAAATATTCTGATCTAATTGTAGCCATAAAAAGGGAAGCCTATCCGGACTATTGTTCGTGTAAGTAATGCTCACAGTGCCGGCTACTTTATGGATGGCAGTATCTAACGAAACGGCAATTTTATAATCAGCCTTGTTTTGCCAATATTTAATGCCGGGTTCGCCACCAGCAGTACGGTATTCGTTACCATTAGAGGTGTAAAATGTAGGGTCGAATACTTTGTGTTGGTCGTACTTTGCTTGTTGAGCATTACTAGCGGTGCCAATAGCGATTGCGCAAAGCAGGGATAAGCCAATTTTCTTTAGGGAATACATTTTGTACTTTTTGATAAGTGCCGAAAATAGTTGCTTAGTTCGTCGCAACAAAATAAAATCTATGAACGGTTAAATAAGGGGAGTCTAAATGAGTTATGAGATATGATACCAATTTACTTAATAAAAGTCTTAGTAATAGCCATTCCATAAGTGGTCGTATGAGTTATTGATTTTATCAACTCCGAGTCTACATGCTTTTGAATGATATTGTCCATGAATTTCTGCAAATCCTCAAGTTTCTCAAATGCCTTGTTTGTGAGTTTTTTTTCAAGAAAGCCCATACTTTTTCTGCTAGATTTAGTTCTGGGCTATAAGGTTGTAGAAAACACTATGCTATATTATTTGGTATTGCCAATCTTATTGCTTTATGAAATGCACCATTATCGAGGAATAGTATTTTGTATTCAGCAGGTTGTTGTTTGGACAATTCATTCAAGAAAACTTCAAAACATTCCGTGTCGCAGTATGGAGTATAAAACAATGTGAAATGTAAATAAGAAAACAATTTGAACTTATCATCGCAAAATGGGTAAGAATAATGGCAAATTTTTGTCATCATCTCTATCTCATTCAGTTACTTTATGTATAGTGATACTTTGCCACGTTATGGCAATTTTTTTCATGATGATAAAATTGATGTGTAACAGCAATTTATGCTGTTTTATAAGAAGAAAATGTATTATTCTTCATCAGATAA
>CANCVE010000199.1 GCA_947381435.1 Chitinophagaceae bacterium | reverse complement strand
ATTTTCAATTAATTAATTTTCCACAATCTAAATAGTTGAAAACTTTTAGTCATTTTAATTTCATTATTTTCAAATTTTAACCCCTTTTCTTAGACAAAAAAATACTTTTAACATTTCTGTTACATAATTATAATAAATTCATATATTACTCGCATTTGTAATGGAGGGTAATTTCGTTAGTTACGTTAGTAAACTGACATAAAGTCTAATAAATCCTTGTTGCTCGTGTGTAAATACCGCATCGTAGTTTTTATATCATTATGCCCCATAATCTTCTGTATAATCGTTACGTCCGTACCTCTGTCTACCAAATGTGTGGCAAAGCTATGGCGCAGGGCGTGAATGCTTCCGGGCTTTATCACCCCAGCCCTTTCCTTTGCTGCGGTAAGTACTTGTTGTAAACTTCTAGAACTATATGACGTACCCTCAACACTCCCCATAAATAAATAGCTCTCTTTCTTTGGTTTGTATTCCTTGCAATATTCCCTCAGCATCACCAGCAATACAGGGCTTAATCCCACCATCCTGTCTTTTTTACCCTTACCTTGTTCTATTTTCATGCACATCCTTTGGCTATCAATATTGTATGTTTTCATTGCCACCACTTCGCTCACTCGCAACCCACTACTATAGGCTAGCATCAGCATTGTTTTGTGTTTTATGTTTACTGTACCTTTTAAAATGGCTACTATCTCGTCTTGATTAAAAAAGTTAGGCAACTGATAAGGCTTTTTGGGTCTTGGTATCTCCCAAAAGAACTTCTCTTTATGCAATACTTGTTCATAATAAAACTTTAAAGCGTTCATCCTACTATGAATCGTGTGTTCACTTAATTGTAAAGTAGTGTGGCAATATTGCAAATAATCCTTTACCCTATCCGTATCAAGGCTTTTGGCTGTGGTATTACCCAATGTTTGCAGAAACACGCTAAATTCACCAACATAAGTGCGGATGGTGTTTGGGCTGTAGCCTTTGAGTATTAATGTTTGTAAAAAGGAGTTCGAAGCATTAAAATTATCATCGCACAATCTAACTGTTACTTTTGCTACAGCAGGAATCTCCTTAATAACGGGGGGGCGTAAGGGCGTATTATTGATTGTGGTTGAGTTTTGGGTTGGGTTAGTCTTTGAGTATTCTTTTTTTGGATAATCAATTCTATTTACAGTCAGTTTAGTATCTTCTACATTTTTGTTTACTTGCTGATTATCATTCTGCATTTCAAAATAGGCACGCATTTCCTTACCTTCCAAAATTGCTATTCCTTTCAAAGCAGCAGCAAGATCATTACAAAGCAATTTGCTACTCTTCATATACCAGCACTTTTTACTTCTACTCCATTTGGCCGAAACTGCTTTTTGTAAAACAGTATTCAGCTTAATGTCTTTTTCAAAATAAATAGCTGCTACCTGTGTTCCTTTATGTAGAAGCGGCTTAATTATTACTGTTTTCATTATTACTGATTTTAGATTTGACAACTTTAAAAAAGTTGTTAAATCTTGTGAGCTTCTCGCCCCCATTGAACCGTCATTTCGAGGTAACGAGAAATCTAACCAAAGAATAAGAATTCAAATTATTCAATGAGATTTCTCCTAAGGTCGAAATGACGTTTCAAGGTTTCGAAGAGTACTCATAATCAACCATTAACCATTATCAATTGCCTTGTCCAGCATTATTAATTGTTCGCCAATTATTTCTGTCACATACTTTTTCAATCCATCCTTATCCTCATAGTGTCTTGTTTTCAGTTTTCCTTCTATATATATGTAGCTGCCTTTGTGCAAATACTTTTGTGCCAGTTCTGCCAATCCTCGCCAAAGCACTATGCTATGCCATTCAGTATCGGTTGCCATTTCTCCAGCTTTGTTACGATGGCTCTCAGTAGTGGCAATCGACAGTTTTGCTACAGGCACATTGCCATCCAATACTTGCACTTCTGGGTCTTTGCCGAGATTGCCAATGAGTGTTACTTTATTGAGTCCTTTCATGTTTTTTTTCAAAGGTCGTGCTTATTAATTTAGTATTGGTTTTGTATCTCCAAATTCAAACTATCCAATGCACTTACTGTTTTCAATAAATCTTTGTTGTTCGTGTGCAAATAACGCATCGTGGTTTTAAAATCGTTATGCCTCATCATCTTCTCAATCATCGACACGTCAGAACCTCTGCTTCACTTTGATTATATTAATGCGTCATATTTGGCTTAAATGCTAAACAAATCAATTGATTTTGGAAAACTGATATCAGTTCAGCCAAGATTGATATCAGTTTTCTAAAATCAGGTCGGCTTCTTTTACCTAAAGTTATCATTTAGCTCTAAAAAGATGTCACTATGGCGCATATTGGTTCCTACATAGCGTAGTTAGGTGTGTCGTAGGCCATGCAGGATGTTATCATCATCACCTTTCAGCTAGCTAAAGCCAATAATGCGCTCAATTTAAGTAGAATTGATGTCAATTGATGCTGAATAAGGTTGCCTTTTCACCGAACTGATATCAGTTTTCCCAAAACACATACCCCACTTACTACGCTATTGTCATGCTTTTTACTATTGTGGCAGTTGTAGACATATTTACACTTACAACCAATTGTAGCACGGTAGTTGCCCCATTATTTAAAGTATCAACAAGATAGTTCTTTAAGTTTATTTCCCTCTATTCCCTGTCAATGAAGGCATTGCGAGAACAAGGTTAACAATATTTTTTATTCGTTTAATCATTTAAATCTCACAATCATGTCTCAAGCAGTATTAGGAATGGCAGGAATGACAGTTCCACAAAGAATTTTAAAAGCACGCCACATTGCGGGCAAATTATTATCAAGCAATTCAAGTTTTACTACCCCTAAGCCCACAATTTTACAAATAACAGATTCGGCAACCGCATTAGAAAAAGCCTACAACGATTCGAGAGGTTTGGATACCGGAATGATGTCAATTTTTGTTAAGAAGTTTAAATCATTTAAAAGTTTAATGGTGTTGGTATTGGCTTACATCCAACAAGAAAGTGGTGGAGATGGATTGATAATTGAAAGTGGTGGCGTAGATGTAAAAAAATTACCTTCACCACCACAAACCTTAGGAAAGGTGACAGGTTTAAGTGGTCAACAAGGAGGGTTGTCTGGAACAACAGTGTTAAATTGGAAGGCTTTGCTCCGTAAAAAATCTTATACCATAGAAAAAAGTGATGACAACATTGTCTATACCGACGCAAAAAGCCCCTGCACAAAAGCAACAGTAATAATTTATGGATTAATTCCAGAAACTTACACTTGGTTTAGAGTAGCAGGCATCAATGGAATGGGACAAGGGGAATGGAGTAGCCCAATAAGAGTGGAATCTAAATAAAATACCAGGCTTGCAACAAGCAGTAATCACAATGTAAATGTTATACTAAAAGAGGCAGTTAGGAAGATAACACTTCTCAACTGCCTCTTTTTCTTTTGACTCCCGACTTACGACTCCCGACTTACGACTCCAGACTTACGACTCTCGACTTACGACTTACGACTCTCGACTCCCAACTTTCAACTCCCGACTCTCTACTTACGACTGAAATTTAAACTCGGCAATGTGGCAATTGTTGTCCAATATTCAATAGTCTTCGAAATGTGATTGATATAAACATCCACCTCAGAGGATTTACTCACAAATGCCGTAGCCAAGTTTTGATAGGCATTATTGATGTCCATCTCATACGCAGAATCTGTAGAAATAATTACAGGAATGTGCAACAGGTGGTTAGTAGTCTTAATATATTTTAATACCTCATAGCTATTTGTGTTTTGCAGGTAAGTATCCATAAAAATAAGGTCAGGGTAATCTGCATTCTTATCAAAGAATAATCCTTCAAAAAAATGCATGGCTTCATCACCATTGTTTACAATGCTAATTTTTCTTGTTGCCTTCGTTTCATTAAGCGCCTCAGTTGTAATAAATACATCTCCCGGATTGTCTTCTATGAGCATAATATGTAACTGTCTCATAACCTAAAATTTAATGTTAGTTAATAATGTCTTACTAATTTATTAAGTAAACTTCTAAACTACATACTCGTTGTTTTTCTAATTATTTTGTTTCTAATCTTGTGCCAAGAAAACGTTTTCGAAAAAAATTTATTTTAAAGTGGAAAATATTTAACATGAATATTGCTACTGAGAAGCTTTACCACAAAGTACACAAGGATTTTCACGAAGAACACAAGGATTGTGGGATATTATTTATGCGAAACTACCAATACAGCCCCTCTAAAACTTAGTATACTTTGTGGTAAAGCTCCTGAGTGATAACCAATTGTTCATAAATAATCTTAGTGTTCTTCGTGAAAACCCTTGTGTACTTTGTGGTAAAAAAGACCTGTGTGGTAACCATCAAATAATAAACCCTAATTTCACACCTTTGATTTCACAATATATTAAGATTGCCCGATGACTAAAGAACAGCAACAACAGAAATATAATGATGCTTATAATCAACTAAATGATGCACAGCGTGTGGCAGTGGACACTATAGAAGGTCCGGTAATGGTTATTGCAGGGCCAGGAACAGGTAAGACGCAGATATTGAGTGCACGGATTGGGAAGATATTGAGCGATACCGATACATTGCCCGAAAACATCTTATGCCTTACCTATACCGATGCGGGTGTGGTGGCCATGCGCAAAAGGCTGTTACAGTTTATAGGTGCCGATGCTTACAAGGTGAACATCTACACTTTTCATGCCTTCTGTAATGATGTAATTCAGGACAACCTAAGCATATTTGAGAAGACGGCACTCGATGCCATATCCGAGCTAGAAAGCATTGAACTTTTTACCGAACTGATTAACAATTTTGATAAAGATAACCCCCTAAAGCGGTATCGTGGCGATGTTTATTATGAAATAAACAACCTGCGCAACCTATTTAGCACCATGAAAAGGGAAGGTTGGTCGCCAGTTTAT
>CANCVE010000198.1 GCA_947381435.1 Chitinophagaceae bacterium | reverse complement strand
CGTTGGAAATGATTGCCCAAAGCAATTATAACCTCTTAAGGTGGTTATTGCGGCGGGGCTCACCTCTTCCCATCCCGAACAGAGTAGTTAAGCCCGCCTGCGCAGATGGTACTGCAGTTATGTGGGAGAGTATGTCGTCGCCTTTCTTTTGAAAAACCCTGTTTCTATCGAAACGGGGTTTTTTGTTTTTAGGAGGTTTTAATAATTCCTAACGACTTTTAGACTTACTATAAATCTAACTATATCTTAATCTCACATAAACGTGTTTGATTCCTTTTTTGTCTGATTCTCTTTCGTTGATTTCGAGAATATCAGTAAGGGATTTTAACATTGGGGTAAGTTTAGAAAAGCCATAATTCCTAGGATCAAATTCTGGTTTTTTCTTCACTATAAGGTTTCCTACATCTCCCAAGAATGCCCAACCATCTTCATCTCCAATTGCTTCTAATGTATCTTCAATAAGTTCAATGGTTTGATTGTCAATTTTACTAGGTGTTTCTTTTTCGGCTTGTTTTTTAGAACCTGAACTAAGTGCAGTTGATTTTGGTGATTTGCTTCGTCCGTTCATAATTGTTCGGGTCTTTTTGATGGCTCCTTCAAGAACTTCAATGTACACAAATCTATCGCAGGCAACAATAAAAGAATTAGGTGTTTTCTTTTCGCCAATTCCAATGACTTTCATTCCAGATTCCCTCAATCTGATGGCTAATCGCGTAAAATCACTATCGCTAGAAACGATACAAAAACCATCTACCTTGTCAGAATACAACAAATCCATAGCGTCTATAATCATAGCTGAATCGGATGAATTTTTTCCAACGGTATAACTGTATTGTTGGATAGGGGTGATGGCGTGTTCTAATAAAACGCTTTTCCAGCCATTTGCATTTGGTTTTGTCCAATCGGCATAGATTCTTTTGGTAGTTGGGGTTCCGTACTTGGCGATTTCCTCCATCATTCCTTTTACATTGCTGTAGGGAACATTGTCGGCATCAATAAGTACAGCTACTTTTAATTCTTTAGTATCTTGCAGCATTTTTATTAGGTTTTTTTTGCAATTGATTATGGGATATAAATAGAAAATATTTTATCAAATATACAAAGTTTATTAATATAAATAACTTGGACAATTTTACACCTATTTATGGATTTTTAGGTGATGTGTAAGCTTTATTTTTGAAATTATGTATGTATGCTTTTTATTAATAAATTATTATATACATTAGCCCTGATTATTTTGATTTGATTTTTTTTAATTACTTCAAATTTTACGGAAGATAAAAACCATTTAAAAACTATTAAAATGAATTACAACCAACCTACAAAAAGAATTTTTTCTACATCACTATTCGTATTACTTTGCGGTTTTGCAATTAATATATTGACTTCGGTTAGTGCAAATGCAACTACAACCACTGTTAGTAGTGTGGCTGCACTGCAAACTGCGATAAATAATGCAGTTGCTGGGGATGTTCTTATTCTTGCTGATGGGACGTATCTTAATAATACTTTATCTATAAGTAAAAGTAATATTATCGTAAAAGCCGCTACTTCAGGTGGTGTGTTCTTAAACGGAACCAATGCAATCACTATTTCTGGAAGTAATGTCACTTTCAGTGGCTTTCAGTTTACCAGTGGCTTTCCATTCGGCTCATTAAATAAAGTAGTAATTTCCGTTACAGGTGACCATGTTATTGTAACACGTCTTAATTTTTCAGGCTACAATGCTTCAAAATATATCAATTTACAGGGACAATATGATGAAATAAGTTATTGTAATTTTGAAAACAAACCTGTCACTTCAATTTCGGTCAGTGAAACTGGTAATATGATTCATATTGCTCAAAGAGCTGACTTAACACCGAATTATGCCAAAATAAGCTACTGCTCTTTTCAAAAAATGCTTGGATCTGGTGGGGATTATGGGAACGAGTGTATTCGTATTACCAATCACGAGATTGCCGAGCCTGGGTCCTATAAATCTAAAACGATAGTAGAATATTGTTATTTCACTAATACAGGCTTGGGAGATTCTGAAGCAATTTCTGTTAAAAGTGACAACAATATACTTCGTTATAACACGATGGTCGATAATCAGTTAGCTAACTTTTGTTTTAGATATGGTGATGACAATGTTGCTTATGGTAACTTTTTTAAAAATTCTGGAGGAATCAGGATAAAAGAAGCTAACAATATTCACTGTTATAATAACTATTTTGAAAACTGCGGAGATGGTACCGTATCTGCGCCAATTAAATTTGCATACGACAATACTTCTGTTGTGTCACATTTAAATTATTTAAATTTCGTCAATAATACTATTGTTGGCGGTAGTTCTATTGAATTGGATACCTACTCCGCGACTAATAATGGTAATATTCCTATTACGACTTTTACCAATAATACTTTTACCAATAATATTTTTAAGTATGCAACAGGAAGTATCTTTTCAGGATCAACAACAGGGATTTCTTGGGCAGGAAACTTTCGAAAAGGAACTTTAGGAATATCCACTCCTTCTTCAGGGATGGCCAATACAGACCCGCTTTTAGCTTTAAATACACAAGGTTACTATGAACTTCCGTCTAATAGTCCTGCTATAAATGCATCTAGCACTAGTTATCCTTCTATTTTAAATATTGGTTATATAGAAACCGACCCTAGTTTATTGTTCGACATTAGTGGTCAGGCTAGGGTAGGAATAAAAGATGTTGGCTGTGACGAATATAGTATGGCTGCAACCACGAATCACCCTCTGACTTTAGCAGAAGTTGGTCCTGATTATTTAGGAGGCCCTGCATTTACGGATGAGCCTACAACTGGTAGTACTCAAACGATTTGTGGCGTTGCTACTGTTGCTAATTTGTCAGCTACTGGAACGGATTTAAAGTGGTATACTTCATTAACTACAGGGAGTTCATTAGCTTCGACTGACTTTGTTTATTCTGGAAGTTATTATGTTTCACAAACTTTAAACGGTATTGAAAGTACCCGAAAAACAGTTGTGGTGACAGTTACCTCTCCGGCACCTATAGCAGTTGCACAGTCTTTTTGTTCCTCTGCAACAGTTTCTAGTTTAGTAGCAACTGGAACCTTCTTAAAATGGTATTCGGTTGAAACTGGAGGGTCTCAATTGTCTAGTAGTACATCTCTATCAACCCAAACATACTATGTTTCACAGACTGTAAGTAGTTGTGTAAGTTCAAGAACTCCAGTTTCTGTTTTAGTAAGTATTCCGGCATCGTTACCTATATTAAATGCGGATGGACCTGGAGATACCTACGAATTAATCACTAGTGTTTTGGCTCCGTGTCAAGGCACTGCTGCAGTAGAAGCTCCTGATATGCTCGATGGAACTGTAGACGGGACTCACCCTTCTTTTGGACGACACATTGCTGAAGTTATGGATGCTGATTTAGGAAAATATGTATTTGAATTTTATTCCCATGTCGCCGAAGACAATGATATTACTGGTGGATTGGATCGTGAGCGTGTTGAAATAAAAACCTATGGAGGATCAACAGATAATTTAAAAGGGGTTTTGGGAGAAACGGTAACTTATAAATGGAGGTTTAAAGTACCAACAGGATTCCAACCGTCTAGTAATTTTACACATATACATCAAGTTAAGGCGGTAGACGGTGATGATAGCAGTCCTTTTTTTACATTAACCCCTCGATATGGAACGCCTAATACTTTACAGCTTCTTTATACACAAGATTCAAACACATCAGCAGATACTAGAGCAGAAGTCAATCTGTCTTTATTTGAAAATACATGGGTAGAAGCGGTAGAGACCATAAAAATTGGCACAGGTACAACGGGTACTTATGCTATCACCTTAAAAAAAGTAAGTGATGGAACAACACTACTTTCTTATAGTTCTAATGCTATTCAAACGATTAGAACAGCAGCTACTGATCCTGCGACTACTGGAAAAGTTGCCAATAGTTTTATTCGACCTAAATGGGGAATTTACAGAAGTTTGCTTGATTCGAGCAAATTAAGGAATGATTCTATGCGTTTTTCTGATATTAGTATTTCAGAAATTGTACCCCCCTCTGCAATACTCACAGTTAATTCAGATGGAACAGTATCTGTAAGTGGTGTTGCTGTTCTTGGAACTACGGTAACAGTTCAATTCCCAGGCAGTACAACTGCATCTGCTGTTGCCGGAGCCGGAGGAGCTTACGGGCCTATTACATCGGGGGTGTTACTATCGAGTGGAAATGTTGTTGTAACTTACGTTTTAAATGGAAATACAAGCCCTGAAACCGTAGGACAATTTACTGCTTTACCAGTGGTTAGCGACCAGTCGTTTTGTTCGGGTACTGTTGCTAGTCTATTAGCCACAGGGACCTCATTGAAATGGTACACAGCCGCAACCGGAGGAAGTGCATTAGTGACTACAGTAGCTTTAGCAACAGGGACATATTATGTTACCCAAACAGTAAGCGGCCTTGAAAGTGCTAGAAAAAGTGTTTTGGTAACGATGGCTTCAACTCTCCCTACTGCCCCAACCGCAGTTGCACAAACAGTTTGCTTAGGCACTACCTTTGGTGGTCTAGTTGCCACAGGAACAGCATTGAAATGGTACTCATCCAATACTACCACTTCTGTCAAATCATCAACTGCAACTATTTCATCAGGAACTACTACTTATTATGTATCCCAAACACTAAATGGTTGTGAAAGTACAAGAACCTCAGTTGCCGTTACGCAGCTTTCTTCGGCTACAGCTACACCAACGGGTTCTAGTTTATCTTTATGTAATATAAGTACCGTTGCTAACTTAACAGCCACAGGAACCGCATTAAAATGGTATTCTGCTTCAACAGGAGGTGTCGCCTTAGCTACTTCGACGGCTTTAGCTGCTGGAAACTATTATGTTTCTCAAACCATAACAACGAGTGGTGTGAGTTGTGAAAGTACTACAAGAAAATCGATTGCTGTTACATTAGC
>CANCVE010000197.1 GCA_947381435.1 Chitinophagaceae bacterium | reverse complement strand
TTTATCCTCATCTGACCCTTCTTTAGCAGCTCTTTTAATCCATAAAACGAGTATCCAATTTTTACTTGCCTCATGCCAGAAGATGTAGGGGTCACGCTCTCCTTTGTTGATGCCTGTTGGCAGAACAATAGTTTTTCCATTATTGAGTATTTGAAAAGTGCGCCCCTTATCTGTACTATAAGCACCCGCCTGACCGTTGCCCCATGCCGTATAAATGGCAGCAATCGTCTTGTTTTTGCCTTTTTGTTTTCCCAAAACATTTTTTGTATCAACTACAGCACTTCCCGAAAAGATGGTACTCTTTCCATAAGGCAATATGGCATGTGGTAACTGTTTCCAATGAATCATGTCGGTACTTACGGCATGCCCCCACGTCATATTGCCCCATCTGATTCCCGTTGGATTGTGTTGAAAATAGAGATGATATTCCCCATCATAATACACCATTCCATTCGGGTCGTTAATCCAATTTTTTTGAGAGGAGAAATGAAACTGTGGACGAAGGGTTTGATTATAACCAACATCCTTATAAGAATCAAACGTTTGCCATTCCTGATTCTGAACGGCAATGCTATCTTTTTGGGCAAAAATATTTGTGGAGAGCAATAGTATCCAAATTGCACTTAAATATGCTTTTGTACTAATCATTAATTTCCTTTAAATTTATTTTCTGAAAGATTAATTGTGCTTGACTTCCTTCGTAAATGATACCAATTGTATCATTATCAATTGATGTAATACAAGAATAACCAGCACCGTTCAACTCATCCAATAAAATATATTTATCAGAAGGCCAAGTGTTTCCATCGTCAAAACTTACTTTCAACGTAATATTATTTCGGGTAACTGTTGAATTGGGATTTACAAAAAGTAGAACGCTCTTCTTTTTCCCGTTTTTAAGGTATTGATGTTTATACAAACTTGCCATACAAACAGGTTCGGGCAAGGCATTACGGGATGTCTGATGCACATGCCATGTTTTACCTAAATCAGCAGTTGTTACAACTGTACGTCCGTTGCCATTACCAACAAGTCCATAGTTAGCATTTGTTCTCATATTTAGCATGATGGTGCCATCAGACAACTGAACCCCTGCACATTCAGTGGTGGATTCACTAACTGCAGGTTCAGATGATTCCCATGTTTTACCACCATCCTTGCTATAAGTTATATTGGAAAAAGGTTTCCCATCTTTGTCACGTCCTTGTGTTGGGAAAACCAAAATGCCATTATCTAAAGTAAACCCACGACCGGGTGCAGGAGCAAAAAGCCACCACTCTTCCCTCTTACACATCTTCGTTATGTTTATTGGTGAGCTCCAAGTTTTACCATTATCCATACTTTTCACTAAAAGAAACTGGGCAGTTTGGGTTGGTTCAAAGCCCGGCTGAGACCCTTTATTTCTCCACTGATGGTTCCAAACAATACTTGTATCAGAAAGTCCTTCTATCCAATTGCCATTATCGTCAAGTACGCCATGCATCCACAAACCTGCAATAAAAATGACCCCCGTTTTATCATCCACCAAAATAGATGCATCCGATACGCCGTTAAACTTTTCGGGCAGCCCACCCCAAGTACCCATATCAATTACTCTTTGCAGTGGCAACCACGTATTACCCTTATCAGTACTCATGCAAAGTGCAATGTCAATGTCTCCTTGCAAGTCACGACCCGAATTGTATCGGGCATCAAAAGTTGCTAGCAAATCACCATTTTTAGCTGTGGCAATTCCAGGTATTCGGGAAGTATGTACGTTATCTTGCATAAACATCCTTACCGCAGTAGTAATTCTGGATGGCTGTAATATTTTTTGAAAAGGCACTTGTATGCTATGATTGTTTATTTCAGTACTTATAACTGAGAGTTCTATTTTATTTCCAATTTCTGCAGATGGCTTTAAAACTACACCCAACCAAATAAAATTAGTGTGAGGATTCAATCTTAGATTGCCATTTAATAATAAGGTATCGGCAATAGATTTTGTGGAAGAAGAGAAGAAGGCAGCTTGAAATATTCTTTCTTCAAATAAATAATTACTGTCCGTATTGCAATAGGCTTTAATGCTAAGAATTTCTGATGGATTGGTTGACCCTTTGGTGCTTACTTTAAGTTGATATAGAAAGTTATTCAAGGAGTCTTTTTCAGCAACATTTACCCTTAACCTGACCAAGGCAATAAAACTCTTTTGTTTTACGATAGGGATAGTGAAGTATTTCTGGGCAAGGTTATATTCTTGTGCCCAACAATTGGTAAATGCAAAAAGCAATAGTAAAAAAGTGAATCTAACTATAAATTTCATATTACATCTTATTAAACATTTCAAAGTTTCAGCTATCAATTAATCCTATCCCCATGGGTTAATGTTTCATAGAAAATATTCCAATCACTTACACCTAACTTCCTTACTTTATTCTTCAAGACTTTCTCTGTATAGGGAAGTGTTAATCCTTTTCTACCATGATAATGATGGTATCCAATCTCCCAAGTATCAAATACATCGTGAGTAGTCGTATCATTCTTGCAAGTACCCAGCATGTTTCCACTTTCTACCTGCAAGGCCAATAGCTCCATAGCATCAGTTAATCTTTTATTATTTCCAGAATAAATATCTACACCCTGATTCCATGCCACTTCTGCGATATGTAATGCAGATGCCAACGCATATTGGGCATGATGACCATTATCCCTACAGGTTTCTTGTGTTAATCCATCAACCCATTTTGTAGGATAATTCCAAAACGCAGGAATATCGCCCTTATCTCCATCAATTGTAGAAAGCTCATTATCTGTTGTCTGATAGAAATAAGCAGGTATTCTTTTATTGAATCGAGCAATAGCCCTATAAAATTCTATGGAATCTTCATTAAAAACTGCCATGTTTATCATCGCATCAATTTGAGTCAAATCCACATTACCATTCCAGGCACTTGCCTTATTCAATTGGGGATAGTAGGCTCTTTTGAACATTGACTGCACCTTTTTCATTTCCTCATCACTCCAACCCGAATAGCCTCTCATAATTTCTGCTGCGGCACCAAATAGACTACCTATCCAACCTGCATGTAACTTATCTTGATCGTTACCACCATTGAATCCTTGTAGAACAGACCAGGCATTCAAATTATAGATAGCCTGTTTTGCATACAAATCATTATCTGTATAATACCAAACCAATGCATTTGCATAAGCTCTTTTGGCATCTATCTTCGACATTTCAGCATCCTTGTTTCTCGAGTTTATAAAGGCTTTAGCATGATTACCACTAACGGCCAAACCCTTAACTTCTTCAAACTGTTTCAGCCAAGGTTGTTCTCTATTTTGAATTTTGGTCTTAATAAAATCCAAGTCCTTTTTACCATCAAGCGCACCAGGATGTACAAACTTCATTTGACAAGTGGCAAACACTGCAATACATTGTAGAAATAATATGATAAATGAATATTTCAGATGCTTGTTTTTTCTTTTACCTCCATCATTAACGCTTCATACGCCCATAGTCATTTCGAATGTCTCATCTGGCTCCACAAAAAAAATGTGTATGACGTTACCAATCACATCGAAAATCAAGATGGTTGTCACGCTGAGGCATTAATTAGAGGTTCTCAAGTCTGTTGAAAATGACAAATAGTTCACTTCGAAAATCAACCTGATTGTCACCCAGAGGCATTAATTAGAGGTTCTCAAGTCTGTTGAAAATGACAAATAGTTCACTTCGAAAATCAACCTGATTGTCACCCAGAGCTTGTCGAAGGGCAAACGGGTTAAATTAACGCTATTGATTTTCAAATTTTTATAAAGATGTCATTAGCAGCTTGTCGAAGGGCAAACGGGTTAAATTAACGCTATTGATTTTCAAATTTTTATAAAGATGTCATTAGCAGCCTGTCGAAGCGCAAACAGTTTAAACATATCTTCCCGCCTTCGACAGGCTCAGGCTGACAGGCTTTTTTTCGATGAGTCTTTTATTAAACTCAAACTACGTCATTGTTAGCTAATGGTTCTATCAAAGAAACATGTAGTATAGTACGTTCATACTTTAATGCCATTTTCTCACTTGAGTCAATCATTTCCTTACGCTTGGGGAAGGCTGACTCAAGCAAGGGAATGATTCACTCAAGCGAGGGAATCATTAACCCAATCGAGGAAATCATAAACCCAAGTAAGGGAATGATTCACTCAAGTGAGGAAATGATAAACCCAAGTGAGGGAATGATTCACTCAAACGAGGGAATGACTGACTCAAGCAAGGAAATGGAAGATACACACTTAATTCCGATCCATTTATAACCAACCCATTAAACCTTTCTAAGTCCTCCGGCCTCCTCATTTTCACAATCTTTCACAATGTTCTTACCCAACCAAATAGATAGTAACATAATACCAGCAATAAAGAACAACCCAAATCGCAAAGCAAAGTCTGCATTGATTTTATAAGCTAAGAAAAGAACAATTAATATGGCACTAATTCGCCCCAAGAACAAGGTAAATTCGTGGTTAACGATATAAGCAAATTCGTTCCGCCTTTCCTTTTTACTTACTATATCTATCACCCTAAACTCAGTAGGGAAGTAAGAAACATCATGCAATGGTTTGGCAATGAATTGAAGAATATTGTAGATGATAACGCCCAAAGCAGAATACAACGCCCCATGAATAGCTATGGCCGTAACAAAAAATGCGATAGCCACAACGTACACAATCATCCGATGTTTTGGCTTGGTATAACGTCCAATCAGGTACAACATGATGGCTGATAAAATCTGTCCACCCGAAACAATGATACCCAACATATTTACCCCACCAATGATGGAAAGAATCAAAAGGATAGGGAAAATCATGATGGCACCCTGCATTACACCTTTGGTGATGGAGAACAAAATCATTTTGTTCCATAGTTTATCAAACTTAAAGAATAGTAGTTGCTCGCTTTTGGGGTTATTAAATTTCTCTTTGTTAATGATGATTGCGGCTAAAGTGGTAATAATAAATACAGCGAT
>CANCVE010000196.1 GCA_947381435.1 Chitinophagaceae bacterium | reverse complement strand
TTGACGTGAAAATAATGAGCCCTTGCTGCGGGTTAGGTTATTCACAAATTAATGTGAATACCCAAAAGAAAAAAAGAAGCAAAAAAAGAAAACCATAGTAGTAGTAATATTTTAACAGTTAATTGCTAAAGCAAATCTAAAGGACGTGAAGCTTATGGAGAAGTTTTAAACGAGTTACCCAAAAGTAGTTAGACATTAAGTTTTCTTATCATCAACCTAAAACAATCCATCAACCAACCTTCTTTTTTGATCAACAAACGGCCTTTTTACATCACGAATCCCCCTGTTTACATCACGAAACATGTTTTTTTCATCACGGATTTAGGCTTTTTCATCACGATAAATGGTTTTTGATGGCGAAAAACACTCTTTTCTTACACGAATAACCTTAATCCGTGATGAAAAAACCTTAATCTATGATGTAAAAGCCTTAAATCGTGATGTAAAAACCTTAAATCGTGATGAAAAAAGCATCATTCGTGATGCTTTTTCCGTGTTTAATGATGTATTTAGAACACCTCATTAATCAAAAAACTACTAGCCAGCACTAATAAGAAATATGGCTAGCCTTTTATGGAAATCGAAAGCCTTCGCATTCCATTGTTTTACCGTTTTGGTTTGTATTGTTTCGGAAGGAGCAGTAATATCTACCGCCACGCATAATAACGTGGTCTCTTTGCAGGTTTGCAGTATTTCTTTTATTAATTGATTGTTACGATAAGGTGTTTCTATGAAAATCTGGGTACAGTTGTTTTTCATTGCACTGGTTTCCAAGTCTTTAATGGCTTTTTTTCGTGCCAGATTATCAATGGGAAGATAACCATTAAACTGAAACTGTTGTCCATTCATCCCACTTGCCATCAATGCTAGCAAAATGGAGCTTGGCCCTACCAATGGTTTGATGGTTGCCCCCAATTGTTGTGCCTTATTCACCAAAATCTGACCAGGATCTGCAATGCACGGACAGCCAGCCTCGCTAATTATGCCAATGGTATCGCCTGCCAGCAAGTGTTGGGTAAAAGATTTCATCACTTGTTCCTCCGCCTTATGAATGGTGTACCATTTATAATCGTCTATCACCATTTCGCGCCATAAACGCTTCAGATATCGGCGGGCAGACTTTTCATCTTCTACAAAAAAAACGTTACATTTCTTCACAGCCTCCAATACGTAATCAGGAACAGTTTCTATGGCATCTTCATGCAAAAAAGTGGGAATGAGGTAAAGCATAAGTGGTTAGTTATAAGATAGTAGATAGTAGATATAAGATTTATTGATTAATATCTCATATCTTCTAACTAATATCTAGTTAGAATTGTCTTTTTTCACCGCATTTATACTAAGTGTGGCGGCAACAACGGCATAAGCAGGGGCAATAATGCAACCTACTACGGTAAGATTGAGTATATAAAACACAACACCATTGCCAATGGCCAACCCCTTGTGCTGACCGATGAAGGCAAGGCTTTCGCTTGTCTTTTTATCGTTGCGTTTCATGTTATAATCGAGCATGGAGAAGCCAAAATAGTAACATTCTACCAATACCGCCATTACAGGGGTTAGCCATCCGATGCCAGGAATAATACTTACAATCAAAATGCATAACATATAAACAGATTGCCATAAGGAGTTGCGCACGGCCACCCAACTGCCCCGAAAAATATCTTGTGTAAGAAGAATTATGCTGAATGGATACTCTTTTCCTTCGAGAATGGCCTCCGTTTTCTCACTCAAAAAAGCAAATATTGGCGATCCGATTATGAGAAATATGTATTTAAACAAGGAGAAGTAAAAAAGCATCATCACCAGCCATAAAATGAGGCTACCGAGTGTAAAAAGGAAGCCTAGAAAGCCGCTATCAAGTTTATCTAACCAGTTTTTTAATCCAGTTTTTAGGCTAAGCCACTCAATAAACAAGTTGCAGGTCTGTCCAAAGTATTGCATACTCACCAAAAAGAGTAAAGTATAAATGATTCCCGGAATAAGTATCCACAACCAGAGTTTATGCTGTTTGATAAATAAATGTGCCCGGTAATAGGCTTGTAACGCTATGATAATTTCTTTAAGCAATGTAATAGTTGTATTTTGTGTTGCGGCAAGGTAGCTTTTTGTTGCGTAAGATTTGTCAATATAAAACAATATACACAAAACTTTGACAACTTGGCGGTAGATAATTGCTGCTGTTCCGAAGTTTTTATTAGGCTTAATAGAAAAAAATGAGCGTACCGTTACCAAACAAATCGAAAATAAAGATGGTTGTCACGCTGAGCCTGTCGAAGCGCAAACAGTTTAAACATTTCATGCCGCTTTTGACAGGTTACTAATGAGATCTTTATAAAGTTCTGAAAATTAATAGCGATAAATTGACCTTTTTGCGCTTCGACAGGCTCAGCGTGACAATCATCGTGATATTCGAAGTGAACCTTTTGTCAATATCGTTCAGAGTAACTAGAAGAACAATAAACTTGCGACAAAACTTCCCGAAAGTTTTTAACTTTCGGGAAGTTAACCGCATCATTACCAATATTTCTTAGCAAATTACGAGAATTTGGTAAAATCAAACTCTTCCTCTCCCCTATTTATCCATCTTTATCAACTTCCTAATTACCTTCTTGTCCGTATAAATTAATTCTAATGTATAATATCCTGCCTGTAGACCAATAAGATTAATGGTTTGGGTAGCAGCGGCTGTTCCTTTGTATTGGATAGTCCTTACTTTTCTGCCACGAGTATCAAATAGTGTAACACTTTGCAGGTTTGTAGGTGGCAAATAGTGTTGTATCGTAAGATTATTCTTGAAGGGATTAGGATATACCAACAATCCCTTTTGTTGCAAATTAGTATTTATCGTTTTGGCATAAACACGCACATTATCGAGATAAATATTGTTGCTACCATTCTCAATATTCCTAAATCTAAACCTTATCTGATCGCCTGCCGTAGCTTTTCCTGCAAGAGTAATACTATCGGTACGCCATTCGGATGCCGTTGGTACAAACTCATTATACATTGGGGCAGCTGTTTGCAGTTTATCGCCCCATTTCTTGTAAATGGTCGTCCACGATTGACCACAATCTTTGGTCATATCAATTTGCAAGGTATCAATTCTTGCAAGGTTTACCGAATCGGCCTGAACAGCGGCAGCCACATCAAACAACAGGAATAAACTATCTATTTGATGAGGAATATTTACTGTGGGGCTAACCAAATCTTGGTAAAGCCCGTAATCAGTGTACACATAGTTTTGAGAATATACCGAAGCATTGCCTTTACTAGATGCAATATTGGTGTGAAGCCAAGAAAAATCATTACCATTTTGGCTAGTAGCTTGCCATCCTTCGGAAGACAATAAATTATTTTCAAAACTTGCCATCAAAGGCAAAGTATCGATAGGCAAAACGGTAAAACTAGTTATTAATGTGTCATTTGAGGTATTATTATCCGCAGTATTATTAGGTAAATAAGAAAACACCTTCAACAAATGAACGCCCAACGAAGTATATAAGGATAAATTTATAATTGCCGAATCATTAGCCGCAAGATTATTAGAAAAATGCAACACATTCGTTTTTCCTCCATCTAGCTGATAGCCAATTGTGTATGTTTTGATGGCATTAATGCCCTTATTCCCTAAAACAACTTTCACATTACCCTGATTGTTACATGCACTATCATTGGCTGCGTACACATTTAAGATGGAGGCATCGGTTTTGTACAAAATTGATAGTGCTAAGTTGTCTAAAAAGAGGTTATTACCCTTTCCATTGTAGCCTCTAAAGCAAATAACGATGTTTTCTGAATTACTAAACGCAGATAAATCCAATACATCTTTCTTCCATTTACCAATGCCACCAAAGGGATAAAACTTTTTGTCGGCAGAATCGGCAACTGTTGCCAATTCAGCACCACCTTTCTTCCATACTGAGGTAAAATGGTTGCCACAATCGGTACTCACCAATACTTCTAATGAATCGGAGTAAGGAAGTTGCCTGTTTCGATATTGATATGCATGCCAAAAAGTTAAAGCAATACTATCCGCGCCATTAATGTGCAATTGTGGACTAGTAAATGTGTCTACAGCACCCAAAACAGTATTGAGCTGATAATTGTACAAACACATGGAGTAGTCATCACCGGCACCTGTGCCGCTTGAATCGTTTGCTGTATGAATCCAACTACTAAAATCGTATTTTGTGTTGGTACCATGCCATAATTTGGTTGGATATAACGGAGGATAGTCGAAAGTCTGCACTAATGCATTGATACCTGCTTTTTTAATGATGGGCTTTGCAAAAGACTCAGCCATCTTAGCAAAAGAATACTTACTTCCCTCAGCAACCCACAATTTAAAAGAGTATTGATTTTCAGCACTTACAATTGGAAAGTTAAAATTATTACCATTACCTTTATATACGATAACACCTCCACCAAGTAGGGAATCGCCAACATTATATTGGCCACCATCTATCAATGTACCGAAATTGCTATTGTTATTGTAAGCCACAATCACGGTGTTATTACTCGAATTTGTCCAATTCACATTAAAATTATTACATTGATAGCTAGCATTGAAATTGGAGATGGGATTAATGGTTTTATTGAGGAAAGACTGCGCCTTTTGCAGGGCAGAATAGGCATTGAGCCTGCCAGTACCCAACATATTTTGGAAGCTTGGGTTTTGAGGATAGTTGTTATCGGTGGTTGATAATAAAATTTCGCGCACATCGCTGCCCGATGCCTTCCCTTTTAAAACCGAAGATACCAATGCTGCTACCCCAACCACATGGGGAGCGGCAAAAGACGTCCCCGAACCAGAACTATAACTTGTATTATCTGTACTAAAAATCCCCCCCTCCATATAACCTTCACCACCGGGGGCAGAAAGACTTAGCCAGTTACCATAATTGCTATAGCTCGCTTTTTTATCTTGGTTACCTGTTGCAGCAACACTTATAACGCGTTCATAACCAGCAGGATATATGCGCCAATGTTTACCATTGTTGCCGGCGGCAAACACAACCACTCCCCCATTTAGCACTTTGCC
>CANCVE010000195.1 GCA_947381435.1 Chitinophagaceae bacterium | reverse complement strand
AAATACCTAGTATGATTAGTGTTTTATCTTGTATGATTAATCAAATACCTTGTATGATTAGTGTTTTATGCGTTCATGAACAAAAAAGATGCAGGGAGTTATATTTTCCGTCTTATGAGGGTTATTACTTCTTGTTCGAAAGCGAGTGAAACGGTATGAAAAATTGTACATTGTTACCTTTTAATGATTGCATAAAACTCCACCGTATGCCACTTTTAATTATTATACAATTCTTCGTATTTGTAATAAGCTTTATTGGGGTTTTAATTTATTAGTTTGGGGGAAGAATCTAGAGGCTAAAAAATGTATTAGTAAACCAAAGGAAAAGGTATTCCAACAATACAATAAGTACGTACACCAACAATACAGAATGTACGCATAGGTAACAATACAAAATGTACGAAATGAAATAAAACTCTATATTCGCTATTGAAATGATGCAGGCAAAGGGTTTGAAGGATATTTATAATTTTGAGCATTGATAACAAACATGCGTCAACACAAACGTTGTTGGGTGCAATTTTTTTGACAACCACTTTATGAAAATTCTAACTGAAATAAATGCAGACTGTTCGTTTATGCAGACAATTATTAAATTGCCTCAAAAAAGAATTGATTTAATAACTGCTGGCATCGACAAAAATATTGTTGACAGATTGGAGAATTATTTAAACTTTGCAAAAGACATACGAACTCTATTTGAAAGCTTAACACACTTGAAAAGTTTTATTGAATATTCTGTAAAGAGCAATGAAGTTTATTATGTAAAAACTTTTTCAGAGGACAACGAAGATTTATCAGAAAATCGAGAATTTATTTGTTTTGGCGAGTATCATCGAAATACAAAAGGACAACACAATTTGCTTTTTAGAATTGACCAAAACTGGGACAGCTTTGACTTCCCAATTGTTAACAACTTCTACAATTTGGAAAAATTTTTTATTTTTCTTTCAGGAACAACTGTTGACACTATTTTGCCTTCAATTATTTTAGAACAAGCATATTTAAATGACATTTCAGAAATAATTTCAAATTATAAAGTCGAGCCAAATGAGCTTGAGAAGCTATATCTTTTTTCTACAGACTACTTTGACAAATCATATTTTTTAAATGACAAAGGAGATGTGTTTTATTTAAAACCTCATTGTAAGACTGTTGTAAAATCAGAATTCGACTTTAAACAGTGGTTGGACAATGAACTTTGTACAATTATAAAACCCAAAACAGCTCAAAAGTAAAACTGCACCCAACATTAGGGTTTGGCATTATTGGGGCTTGACGAATATAGCCTCAACATTTGTTATTTATTGTGCTTCAGTTCGGGCTTGACGTTATAAATTTGTCTTATGAATAAAACATCAGCAATATTGCAATTATCAAGTTCGGTTATGGGCTGACGGAATGCTAATTCCCCAACAAACGCCAAGCCTTTTTCGTTAGTGGCAATTATATCGGACACACCAAAATAATTATGAGACATTTTATAATCTTGACCTTTATTTCCGTTTTGTTTTTCAACTGCAACAACTTAAAATTTGACAAAAAAGCAAGTAATGATACGACTCACATTTATCCAACAATAAGTTACATTGATATAAAACTTGACTCTAATGGACAACTTCCTTCGAACCCATATATTTTAGAATTTACAAAAGGGAAAAAAACGGTTGTGTTTTGTGGTGTAACCCATTTAACAGATGATTCAGACATTGAAAATTCAATGTTCACAAAAATTGAACAAAAATTCTTTGCTTTCAAACCTGATGTTTCAGTTAACGAAGGTGGCGACATCTCAAAAAAAGTTTACACTTCAAAACAGGACGCTTTATCCAAAGATGGAGAAATTGGATTAACCAAAATATTGTGCGACAGTTTGAAAATAAAAACAGTTGATGGCGACCCAACAGCTGACTTTGAATTTCAAGAATTACTTAAAACATATTCAAAGGGAGAGTTTTTGGCTTATATCGTTACTGAACGTCTTATGTGGGGACTTAAAGGGCAACGCATTTCAGACAGCTTTGAAATTGAAAAAAGGTATGAAGCATTTGTTCAGAATTACATCATTAAAAAAGGTGGAATAATACTTACAAAGACTGAACAGAGTTTTAATTTTTATAAATCAAATTATGAGCAGTTACTGAAGCGACCTTTTGATATTTCGGAACTTGAACCAACTAATCCATTTGAACCCAATGGGAAATTTCAAAAAATTGGTAGAGCTTCAAAAGAAATACGAGACCAGTTTTTAATAAGAACAGTTGACAGACTTTTAAACACTAATGACAAAATATTTATTGTTTTCGGTGCTTGGCATTTACTGACTTGCAAGCCAGGGCTTGAAGAAGTCATCAATCGTAAGAGAGAATAACTGCCACTAACATGGGGTTTTATGCAAGTTGGGCTTGACAAACTAAGCTTCAGCTAATAGCAAAGCCAGGCATTGGTTCCGGCTGGACAAACATCGATGAACTTTTGTTTTACCTTCATCAAAATTTTTTTCAATCAGCAGCGGCCCGGGCAGACACAATTCTAATTCCCAACCTGCATAAAGCCCTGTACGTTACCTGCAACCGTTTAGGAGAACCCTAATTTTGATAAGATTAGTATTGTACTAACAGATAAATTAAATAACAAATGACAAAATATTTCATCAATAAACCAATTTTTTCTCTACTGATGGTTTTAATTTTTTTGACTTCTTGCAATGGACAAACTTCAAAGCCAACAAAGGCAGATAACAAACTTGTCCAAAAATCAATTTTTACAGGACAACCAAAGCTTTTAAAAACACAAGGCTCAAGAGAGGGTTGTAGTGTTTATTGTAGTTTAGAGGACAAAACAGGAAACCTTTGGTTCGGCACGACTGGTGAGGGAGTTTATCGCTATGACGGGAAACTATTTACTCAATACACCAAGAAAAATGGCTTAAATTCTAATTGCTTGTATTCTATTATAGAAGATAAGGAAGGTAACATTTGGTTTGGAACAGATAGCGGTGCTTGTCGTTACGATGGAAAAAACATTATCAATATGCCATTTACTACAAATAATATCTACAATTTATACTTTAATAATTCATCCAATATTAGCACATCAATTAAAAATGACGTGTGGGGTATGTTACAAGACAAAAGTGGTAAAATTTGGTTTGGCACAACCGATGGAGTTTATTGCTATAATGGAAAGACATTTAGTCGCTTCTTAGACAAAGACAACATTATTAACAAACAAAACCTTAAACTTAAATGGATACAGTGCATTTTGGAGGATAGTAGTGGAACAATATGGATGGGGTCTGGACCAATAGCAATGGAAGGAGTAATTCGTTACGATGGAAAATCATTAACGAGTTCTAAACCGAATGGTGATGGATGGATTAGATGTATATTAAGGGATAAAACTGAAAATATTTGGTTTGGTGGCAGAGGACGGGGAAATTTTATTTATGATGGGAAAAATTTTACTAAGTTCAACGTAAAAGTTGGAATTGGCAACCCTGAATTAATAGACTACTCTGGAAATGTTTGGTTCGGTGGTGAAGAAAAGTTATCAACAGTAGAAAGTGAAGGAGGAATATGGTGTTACGATGGCAAAGTATTTAAAAATTACAATAATATAGACGGAATGAATAAGTATTTTGTTTGGAGTATGATCCAGGACAGAAATAGAAATATTTGGATCGGGACAAGAAACACTGGATTATATAAATTTGACGGGAAAACTTTTACCAATTATTCAGAATAGCAAACTTGGAAAGACAATACGGCAGCAGGTAACATTAGGTTTGGCATTATTGGAGCTTGACGAATATTGCCACAACACTTGTTCTTTATTGTGCTTCAGTTCGGGCTTGAGGTTATAAATTTGGCTTATGAATAAAACATCAGCAATATTCCAATCATTGGGCTTCAGTTATGGGCTGACGGAATACTAATTCCCCAACAAACGCCAAGCCTTTTTCGTTAGGTTCTATGTTGCGAAACATCAAAATCATAATAAACTAACCTTCAATAAGGAAAATTAAATAGCGAAATATAAATGCATTTGTTGCGGAAAAGAACATGATGATTGGCCTGCATTAATTTATACCTCACCCACACCTTATAATGAATTGGACGAAGAGGAAAAAGAAAATATTGGAAGGCTTGGTAGTGATTTTTGTATAATTTATCACATAGACCAAACCGATAGATATATTCGTTGCACCTTGACACAAAAAGTAAATGACCATTGTGAAAACTTAGATTATGGAATATGGGTTTCATTAAGTGAGGAAAGTTACAAGGACTATTGTGATAATTTTAAGAAAAACAACCATTTGACAGAATATTTTGGATGGTTTTGTAGTTCCTTAAATGGTTATGAAGACACATTACATATACCAACAACAGTAGTAACAAGGGCAGGAAATCAAAGACCAGACGTAATTCCTGATAAAGAATTTGACCATCCATTTGTTAGAGATTATTATAGTGGAATTACAAAGATTGAGGCAGAAAGGCGGATTAATAGCATGCTTAATGCGACAGTAAAAAGTGATGAGTAAAACACAGCAGCAATCAAATGTGTTTAGGAAAGTGCTTGCGGAAGTACTTGAGCAATTCTTATTTCTTTGTGCAGTAGTTTGGGACTTAACATTTTTGTTATGTTTTCACTTTATGTATGCCTTTGTAATTTGTGAAAAATAAAATTATGCATTAGACTTTATGTCAGTTTACTAACGTAACTAACGAAATTACCCTCCATTACAAATGCGAATAGTATATGAATTTATTAGAATTATGTAATAGAAATGTTAAAAGTGTTTTTTTGTCTAAGAAAAGGGGTTAAAATTTGAAAATAATGAAATTAAAATGACTGTAACTACTCAAGTATAAATACTTTACCAACTATCCAATATTAGTTCCACTTTATCGTTTATAGTTTATAGCAGCAACAATTACGATATTACAGTCAGATTATGATAGCCTTATTAGTTTAATTTCAGCTCAAGCAAAGCTGATATTGGAATTGGAGGAACGTATTAGACTATTAGAGAATGGCAGAAAAAGCACTACA
>CANCVE010000194.1 GCA_947381435.1 Chitinophagaceae bacterium | reverse complement strand
AGCTGTTGCAGGTACTAGTTGCTTAATATTCTTATTCATATTATTTGACAGTTTTTAATTCAGTTGTCTTCTGATGCAATATATTATTGATAATGCTTGCTTATTTCTTCTAACTTAAATAAAATAACTTCAAAAGGTTCCGTATTGCTTGCAACTTCTTCAAATATTAATCTGTATTGTATGTTTATTCTTACCGAACTATAACCTTTTAAATTGCCTTTGAGTTTTTCATAATTAAGCCCTGCATATTGATACAATTCCTCAACTTTAGCTACAGACCTTAGTTTATTTACCGTTTTAATAAACTGTTTTATTAAGTTTGGATTTGAGCGAAATTCTTTATCATTCACCTTGTTGCCCTCATATAAGTCTATTAATAGTTGATTGTTGAAATGTATGTCCATTGGTGAAATGTGTTGCAAATATACAAGATAAATTCACAAAGTTGTGAATTTTATAATTTGCATTTAAATGATATTGAATAAAAAGCATTGATTTATTTGTTTGTAAACCATAAAATAAGCAAAATCAATTTGTCTTATTTTTATAGAAGTGAGCAAATAAGAAAAATGGGGTGTTTATATTTCTTATTTCACTCCAACCACCCCCTCAAGTGCCATTTTTAAAAACAGCAAATAAGTTAGCTGGCCGAAATAATTTCCACACCCACATCTCTCAGGGGATTACAAAAACTCCATACTTTACTAACTATGCTTGATGTGTTGTTGCTCATAATTATTTATTTTTTTTGATAAATACCGTCTCTTTCGGTATCTATTTGACCACCTTCATACCCGCAAACACCCATACGGGGTGAATTTACTACAGGCATATTTGCATAATCACTGAAGTCTCCACATTCTTTCTCGTGTTGTATTGAGCAGCTTTCGCAATAAAAACTCCAATCACATACAGTACAAATATTTACTGCAGCTTGTTTGCCACATTTGCTGCACATTAATTTTAGGGGTTCGTTTCTTGACAATAAAACAATGTCTTCTTTCAGCTTCAGTTGGTAATTTTTTACACCTTTCAAAAACACACGAGTGGTGCTACCGTAATCATAATCGTGATAAATTTTTACTTTAGTTTCAAATACATCCAGTACTTTATGAGTCATGGATATTTTAAAATCTTTATGACCAAACCCACTCAAATGTCCGCAACATTCTAACCAAACTTTTCTAAGAAACGTATCTATTTTTTTCATAGTGGCATTTCCTTTTACCAATAAATGTAAAAACATAACATCGGCTTCCACTACAATGTGGCAAAAAGTTTCTGGCATTTTTTTGCTGTCCTCTTTTTCCATCTTTTTTAAATGGGTGGCCAAATGTTTCCCCATTTCTTTTTGTGAAAATGTTTCATTGCAGAACAAACATTTCCCTTCTGAATTTAATTCCTCTTCCATTGTTTGTATTATTTAAAATTTACACCAACCTCCCCTCAAACGCCTTCTTCAATATACTTTGCCTCAATGTTTCTGCCTGTTGCAAACTTTGGCTAATCGTTTCTTCTATTTTATCGCATACCGTTAGTTTGCTTTCTAATTCTGAAACGATTAGTTGTTGCTCCTTGAGGCTGGGAAGTGGAATCTCTAAGCTTTTTATTTCTTCGGTATTGATATTGTTTACCCCACTTGTAGACTTGGCTTTTGACTCAATTTGAATCCTTAAATTGTGCGATGATAACACATACTGTAGAAACTTTGGGTTAACTTTTTCTTGTAGAGGGCGTAGACGAATCAAATAACCTGCAAAAAGAAATTTTGAATCTTTTTCTTTTATTAAAGCACACTTTCCCACCAAATCAATACTTCCATTGGAACGGATAATTAATAAATCGCCACTCTTCAAAGAATACGTTTCCAATTCATCCTTGGTAAATTCGGCAAACTTTAAATCAGTTGCATCTATATCACCCTTTTCAATATTGGGTATTCTTAAAACCCCTATACCATTTGTATTATAGTCGCATTTTTTTGAGGTGCCGTATTTTGGTTTTTCAACAACATTCCCCAATAAAACCATATCAGCATTTGAATTCTTCGTCAACTTCCCCTCAAACGCCCATTTCAACAAACTTTGCCTATATACTTTCAATTGCTGTTGTGCGGTTAGCAGTTGTTGCTTGCCATTGTCTAATTCACTTAATAGTTCTTCTATTTTGGCTACTATGGCTTGTTGTTCAGTAAGTGGGGGAAATCGAATTACTGCTTGTTTAACTGCTTCTATATTCAAATTCTTAACTGTAGACCCTTTTGCTAAATTTGAAAATTGTTGAAATAGAAATGAGGAACTTAGAATGTAATAGAGATAATTATTATCAATAGCTTCATTCTTCCTGATAACTAACCATCCATCGTGAATACAACCAGTTGTTTTCATAATGTATGGCCTTCCAAAACTCATAGAATTTGAAAGTAAGAAATCATCTTCGAAAACCATTCGTGACCTTTTCGCACCTTCCTGTTTTATTTTCTCTTTTGTATGATAAATGTATTTAACAACATTTTTTGTGTCACCAATCTTTATCCAATTAATTCCATTTTCATCATTTGTAATAAAATCTTCAATAGGTCTAGGCGAACCTCCTCTTTCAATAGTAAAAACTTCTCCTAACGACTTTTCTATCCAATGCTTCGGTATATCGTTTATCTCACTCATTATGCAGCCAATGCTTCATTTAATTCGTTAATAATTTCGTCTGTGTTTTCACCAAACAATTGCCACATCTTGCCCAATCCACCTTGTGCATTAAAGGGGTTTAAATCAAAATCATCCCTTTCTATATGAAAACTACTCACCACATAATCCTTAATCATCCGCAACCACTGCATTTGCTCCTCATTAAACTTAATAGTACCTGCCTGCTTTTTAAATACCCAATCCTGAAAATTCTTGTCTACTATTTTGTCATAAGCCGTTAGGGTGCTATCAATGCCACTTATTTTTCGAATCAAAGAAACAATAGCCGTCAGCTCATTTCTTGGCGAGCCATTGCATTGTTCCAATGCTTCATACGCTCGCCACACATTCAAGGGTGCAAGGGAGGGTTTAGCTTGTTGCAGTTTTTCCAGCACCTCCTTTATCATAGTATAAGTCAACTCTCTCCTCCTGTAAGGCTGATTATAAAATAGTTGCAATGCAGTTAGTTCATCCTTATGTTCCTTCATCCATTCGGTAAAACCAGCAACAATTTCTTGTGCTTTGTTTGCATTGTCTTTATCCCAACCCACATTTATGACTTCATCGGGGTTTGCCAGATCAATTTTTTGTTCGTGTGCCTTTCGCACATTTTCAATGTATTCATTCAGTTCGCCTGTAAATACCTTTGCAGCCTCATTCAACAATTGTTCATGCTGAACTTTAAAAGCCGATTGAATGGCATCGGGACTTTCGCCCCGCATTTCATGTTCAATCTTCAATTGTAAATTCTCCATGATGTCGGGGTTAAAGGCATTCAACAATTCCTTCACCACCTGCGATACCGTTTTGCCATTAGCCTTCTCGGCAAACTGCTTTTTCTCTTTTTCGGTTATTTGTTTGTCCAACCTTGTCAGCCTATTAGCTAAAGAGGTAAACAATTCTTCCTCTCTTGCCCCAACAGCAATAGCTTGTAATAACTCTTTTAGCGGCACACCGGGTTTCTTCTCTAGTGGTCGGCTATCGGTTTTTAAACTTTTGGTTACACCAATAGCATCCACAATTACAAAATGGTCTTTGGTATGTTTTGCGGTAGGTGTCACTTTTCGTAAGCTATCCAAATCTATAGTTCGGGTGCCCCTGCCTTTCATTTGCTCAAAATAATTAATGCTCTTTACATCGCGCATAAACAGCAGACATTCCAAAGGCTTCACATCCGTTCCTGTGGCAATCATATCCACCGTTACAGCAATGCGTGGGTGATAATCGTTTCTAAACTGTGCCAGTGTACTTTTAGGGTCTTCGCTATTGTAGGTTATCTTCTTGCAGAATTTATTTTCTTCGGCAAACTCTTCCCGCACAATGTCTATAATATCATTGGCGTGGCTATCTGTCTTGGCAAATATCAAAGTCTTCGGTACTTCAAACACCCCATTTTCATCGTATCTTTCTTTAAAAATACTGGGTAAATGTTCTTTAAAGGTGCGAATTATGGTTCTTATCTGGTTGGGGTTCACCACCTCCTTATCTAGTTGTTGCTTGGTATAATTTTCATCATCATCCTGCAACTCCATTCTTTTTCTTCTGCTCAGTCTTTCCCTGTGTTCTATGAATTCGCCCTTCCAGAGTGTAGCACCTTGTTGTGTTATTTTAGTATCAATAATAAATACTTCAAAGCCCACATTCACACCATCGGCAACCGCCATTTCATGCGAATATTCACTCACCAGATTCTGGTCAAAATAACCAATCGTTCGTTTATCGGGTGTGGCAGTTAAGCCCACTTCAAAAGCATCGTAATATTCTAGCACCTGTTTCCACAGGTTGTAAATACTTCTATGGCATTCATCTATAACAATGAAATCAAAAAACTCAATCGGCATTTTGGGGTCATATTCAATAGGTGGTATTTCCTTAGGCTGCCAGCTTCTTTCATTTGGATTTTCTTCCTCAGCACTTTCTTCCAGTTCTGTACCCTTCAACACCGAATACAAACGCTGAATAGTGCTGATACAAACTTGACTATCCGTAGCGATATAGCTAGATTTTAATCTTTGTACGCTGTATAATTCTGTAAACTTTCTGTTATCGTCATTAGGTACAAATGACATAAATTCCTGCTCCGCCTGTTCCCCCAGATTTTTAGTATCTACCAAAAACAACACCCGCTTTGCTTTGGCGAATTTCAGCAAACGATAAATAGCAGTAATCGCCGTAAATGTTTTACCACTGCCCGTTGCCATTTGAATCAATGCCTTCGGTCTGTTTTCTTTAAACGATGATTCTAGTTTGGTAATAGCATTTATCTGACATTCACGCAAACCATCAGTGGGCAATGCAGGTAAATCCAACAATCTTTTACGAAGCGATTTGTCACGTTTTACCCAGTCTTTTAAAGTTTCAGGCTTATGAAAACTAAAAACTTCCCTAGCCCTTGGCTTGGGGTCGGTAAAATCGGTGAACTTGGTAACTTCTCCTGTGCTGATATACACAAAAGGCAGGGGCTCATTTTTAAGGTGTTTTAGTTTGGCATTAGCATAGCCTTCGCTTTGGTCTTCATGTACATTTATTCGGTGTCCTTCTTCTTCACG
>CANCVE010000193.1 GCA_947381435.1 Chitinophagaceae bacterium | reverse complement strand
TTCCTTCACAAAGCACAACTCAAACACCGAAGTAATACTAAAATGTTCCAATAAGCCTTGTGGTAAAAAATGACTAATGATATCTGTATCCATCAATGAAAGTTGATTGCAAAAGTATAACTACTCCCCAAGTAATGAATGTGAGCCGTATTTTCACACAATTCTTATGTTCTTTGTGAAATTCATAGTATAATCTGGGTTAAAATACCCTTGAGAAATATTCTTTATTATAATTTGATGAAATGATAGACTTACGTTCAGATACCGTTACCCGTCCTACACACTTAATGCTTGAAGCAATGATGAAGGCCAAAGTGGGGGATGATGTTTTTGGAGAAGACCCTACTGTGAATGAACTGGAAGGCATGACGGCTGCTATGTTTGGAATGGAAGCTGGCCTATTTTGCCCTAGTGGAACTATGACCAATCAGATTGCCATTAAAGTGCATACACAGCCGGGAGACGAGGTGATTTGCGATAAGCTTGCACACATTTATCAGTATGAAGGCGGTGGAATAGCTTTTAATAGTGGCTGCTCGGTGAGCCTTTTGGAGGGTGATAGGGGCAGGATTACCGCACAGCAAATACTGGAAGCCATTAATCCAGACCATGATTATAAGGCAAAAACTAGTTTAGTTGCACTAGAGAACACAACTAACCGTGGTGGTGGCAGTTGTTACAATTTTGCAGACATTATTGCCATTAAAGAAGTTTGTAACCAGCATAATCTAGGTTTTCACCTAGATGGGGCACGGCTATTTAATGCCCTTGTAGAAAAGAATGAAACCCCTAAACAATATGGTGAAGTGTTTGATAGTATCTCTATTTGTTTGAGCAAAGGACTAGGTACACCGGTAGGCAGTGTGCTTTTGGGAACTCATACATTCATTAAAAAAGCAAGAAGAATAAGGAAAGTATTTGGCGGAGGCATGAGGCAAGCTGGCTTTTTGGCGGCAGCAGGTATTTATGCTCTCGAGAATAATATTGACAGATTGAGGGAAGATCACTTACATGCAAAACAAATAGTTACTGCATTAGCAAGCAAGGAATTTGTAGGAGAAATATTGCCGGTAGAAACCAATATCATTATTGCAGAAATAATAGGAACGCTAAATTCGGTGGAGTTTGCGCAAAAAATGCAAGAAGCGGGGATAAGTTTGATGGCTATATCGCCAAAGCAAATAAGAATGGTGTTACATTTGGACGTTTCGAGAGAAATGGTTCAAAAGATCATTCAAACCATCGAGAAACTGTAATAAAGAGGTTACCATTTGTTCATTAAGTTATTAATCAATAAAGTCTATTTATGTTACCAAGAATTAATCCGACTAATACGCAGGCGTGGATGCTGCTAAGAAAACACTATCAAGATGAGATGAGTCGTAAGCACATGCGTGATTTATTTGCTCAAGATCCTGAACGTTTTAAAAAGTTTTCTATCTGTTTAGAAGAGATCGTTTTTGATTATTCGAAAAACATTATTAACCAGAAAACACTTCAGCTGTTATTACAATTGGCAGAGGAATGCAAGGTAACTGAGGCTATTCATGAAATGTTTGCGGGTATTAAGATTAATGAAACTGAGCAACGTAGTGTATTGCATACTGCGCTAAGAAGCTTTTCTGATACGCCAATATTGGTAGATGGAAAAGACATTATGCCTTTGATAGAAAAGGTGAAAAAACAAATGCGCGCCTTCTGCATCAAGATTCATAGTGGCGAATGGAAAGGATATACTGGCAAAAAAATAAAATACATTGTAAACATTGGCATTGGTGGTAGCGATTTGGGACCAGTAATGGTGACAGAAGCACTAAAACCTTATTGGGTAGAAGGTATTGAAACCTATTTTGTAAGTAATGTTGATGGTACGCACATAGCTGAGACTTTGAAGAAGGTTACACCCGATGAAACCTTGTTTTTAGTAGCATCTAAAACCTTTACTACGCAAGAAACAATGACCAATGCACTTACTGCAAGGGCTTGGTTTTTGGAAACAGCAAAAGACGAAGCACATGTGGCTAAGCACTTTGCTGCATTGAGTACAAACGAAGCGGCCGTTACTAAGTTTGGTATTGATAAAGCCAACATGTTCGAGTTTTGGGATTGGGTAGGTGGTCGATATAGTTTGTGGAGTGCCATTGGATTATCTATTGCCTTGACAATAGGATATGACAATTTTGAACAACTATTAAAAGGTGCTTACGCTGTAGACTTGCATGTACAAAAAGAAAAGCTTGATAAAAATATACCTGTATTGATGGCTTTGATTGGGGTTTGGTACACTAACTTCTTTGGTGCACAGAGTGAAGCTATTTTGCCTTACGACCAATACATGCATCGCTTTGCTGCTTATTTTCAACAAGGAAATATGGAAAGCAATGGTAAAAGCATAGATAGAAATGGTAACAGCATAGACTATGCAACAGGCCCAGTTATTTGGGGCGAACCTGGCACAAATGGTCAACACGCGTTTTATCAATTAATACACCAAGGAACATTGGTTATTCCTTGCGACTTTATTGCACCTGCTATTAGTCATAACCCTATTGGAGACCATCACCTTAAATTGATGTCTAACTTCTTTGCACAAACAGAAGCATTGATGAATGGCAAGAGTGAAAATGAAGTAAAAATAGAGTTGATGAAAGCAGGTAAATCGGAAGAGGAAAACAAAAAGCTTGTTCCCTTTAAAGTATTTTCAGGTAATAAACCAACCAATTCAATATTGGTTAAAGAAATAACACCTTATTCATTGGGTAGCCTGATTGCATTATACGAACATAAAATCTTTATTCAAGGTGTGATATGGAACATATTTAGCTTTGATCAATGGGGTGTAGAGTTGGGTAAACAGTTGGCTAATAATATATTGCCAGAACTAGAAGCAAAAGAACCTGTTTCTAGTCATGATAGTTCTACCAATGCATTGATAAACATCTTTAAGAAGTTTAGGAACTAGATACTTTTTCTGGAGTATTTACCACAAAGTATCACAAAGAAAAGAACAAGGAACACAAGGGATTTTAATCAAATTTATATTCCTCGTATCCTATCAGTCAATAATAAACTTTGTATTTGTTCTTTCTTGAATTTTGACTCTTTTATTGAATACTTTTACATAATTACAAATCCCAAAAGCGGTGTGTTTCCACTAAGCTTTTGGGATTTTTTATGTTCAACCAAAACTCTTTTCAATCTATAATTCTTCTCTAACTTTTATGGTAACTGTATGAGGTGCCACTTCATCACCGCCGAAATAAGGGAATAACTTATAACCTACTATCAATGGAGTTTTAGCTGTTCTGGGCATTGGTGTTGTTTGTCCATTTATGGTAAATAAATATTGTTTGTGCAGGGTATCAATACTGATGTAGCAGTCAATCTGTTTTCCGATGGAGACTATTGCTAAGGGCTTAATGGTTCTTACACTATCATTGTACGTATATCCAAATAGCCTTAATGAATCATTGTTCCAAGACCAACCAATTCGTGCACTAAAAACATGATGAGAACCTTGATTGTCGGAAAAGCCAAACAACTTGTTTACATCTATTTGGTTATTACCTATTGATGTGGTGTAGATGGCAGAGCTATCGAATATTGCAGTGAAGTGCAGATGGTTAGCTTGTATTATTTCAAAATGAGTGGAATCGTATCCTGTTGCGTAATGCGCACCTTTAGGAATGGTATAATTCACAAAAGGTATTGGGGGTGTAACTGGGCTTGTGTTGTCATTCTTTTTACAACTAACCTGTATGGAAGCTATTATTATTAAAAGGCAAGTATGTATACGCATCGTTGATATATTGAGGAATAAAGTTAGTATAATTTATTCTCTATCCTTTTATTTCAATTAATTAACCCCTACAAAGGTTCGAAACCTTTATAGGGGTTGCTACTGATATTTACTAAACTTCAATCCAAGTATGATCTGCCAAAAGCCTTACTGATGCAATAAACTGATTAAAAGCACCACCTCTTCCCCATTCATTTGGCGATATTAGCGAGAGGGCATGTGTGCCATCCTTTTGTTCATAAAGATGATAGGTATGTCCTATTTGTGGTTTAAATCGTAGGGTAGCTTCGTAAATCATCAAGCTAAGTTCCTTACGTTTATTTATTTCTTGGGCTTGCCTTGCTAATAGTTCTATCTGTTGTTTTATCTGCTCGAGGTGCATATTGGTCTGCTCTTCCATTGCAGTTAGCGCCTTATGCTTGATTACGCCTTCTTTTGTTGGCCTTATTGCTACGCCACTTATGCTGGATGCATATGGCAATACACTCATTTGTTTGTGATATATTTCTGTGTTAGTAAAGGGTTCTTTCGCTTCGTTCAGTCCTTTATGTGTTACTTTCATGTAGCCATTCGGTAATATCTCATGAATAACTTCTAGAATAGTTATCTCTTCTTTTATAAACTCTGTAGTAATGTTGGACGCATTTACTATTGAGGCTTTAATGGTATCTGCCATTTCTTGGTTATCGAAAGGATGGGATTCTCCATCGGGTTTTACTTCGTATTGGGTGTAGAATGCATCATTAGTAATAGAAACCCAATTGATGCTTAAACTCAATTCATGCCCGTTTTTTGTACTTTCTATCTTATAATTACCACTCTTTGGGATAGTGCCGAACTGAAAACTACATTTCTCTGGAAACAATTGCCAAGAGGCAAGAAAATTATACGCCTGAACCATACTTAAAATTAATTAATAAAATAGACTACAAACTAACAGGGTGCATAAAAGATTTTCGCTTTTAAGACGCATTGATATGCGTCTCTACATTCGCAACATAATTTATAAAGCGAAAAACTTTTATGCGCCCAACTAACAACAGTTCTTTAAAAGAAAAGGTTGGAATAAATAAAGTTTACTGATTAAATGTTCATTCATTAAGCTAATATATAATATCTCTTACACTCTTCTTGATGGTTGCTGCAAGGCGCTGCATGGGCAAATCGTTTTCATCTTTTCCAAAAGGGTCTTCTATTTCTGCAGCAATTAGCTCTAAACTTGCGAGTATATAGAACATGAACACTACTATTGGGATGGAAATATACCCCAAACTAAGTGCAAGCCCAAGCGGCATGGTGAGCATGTAGGCAAAAATGAATTTCTTGATAAAGGAGCTATAAGAATAAGGGATGGGAGTGTTTTTTATACGCTCGCAAGTGCCACAGATGTCCATGAATGCATTTAGTTCTACATCGAGGGTTATTAAATGGGCATCACCTATTCTCCCTTCTTTATGCAAAAGATTTACTTTATT
>CANCVE010000192.1 GCA_947381435.1 Chitinophagaceae bacterium | reverse complement strand
ATCAAATCAACCCATTAAAACAGAAAGATTATGGAAGAATTATTATCGAAAAAAACCTACTATTGTAAACCAATTGCAGGATTAAAAACACCTGTAAACTTATTACAGGATTAGCTAACAAACATGTAAACTTTTTTTAGGACGAGACAATCTTTCCTCCACCCCTCTTATCCTCTTATCCTATCTCCTCATTGCCTTCTTCCCCCTCCTTCCCTCAAATAATAAAACCTCCACTATCAATTAAATAGTTCATCTTTACCACCTACATATATATACATCTATTTTGTTAGTTGCTTTCATGCACACCCATCCGGTCAAAAAGATGTATCCCCATACCTCGCTGCCAATTTTATCACTAGTATTTTTCACACAAACGGTATCACACAAATCGCAAACAAGGTCGCCTGAACTTCATCAATGTCTCCCGGAACCATATTGTGTTGAGCCGGATGGTCACTTCGTAAGCCGGAGCTTCAACAATGTTTGCCGGATGGCTTTCTCATGTACACCTGAAGCACACGCTTGTCATCCGGACGAACACCAATTGCTCCCAATACTTCTACTATTTAAGCATATTTCTAACCGTAAAATTTACAATTCACCTTTAAAATTTAAAAAATGACAAAGACTCAAGCAGCAAAATTTTCCTCCTACAACAGGATTGTCAACTTTCTTTTTGCGTATTCAGCGCTTTTCACTGGATTGGTAAGGCTATTAAAATGTGCTACCGACTTTAAAGCTGCCTTCACAGCACTAAAAGTATTACTGCCATCCTCCACCGCTACTAAATCCTCTCCCGCTACCATCATCAAAAACAGAGACTTTGGCAAAATGATAGATTCTATTTTATCCCTTGCAAATCGTGCCTATCTATTTGCCGTAGATACCACAAACGAAACGCTCTTGGCTACATTTCAAGTCGAGAAAAATGATTTTTACTTACTTGTAGAGGCAGAAAAGATACTTCTTGCTCAGAATATACTAGCCGCCCTAAATACCAATAGTACCGCACTAATTGCAGGATACGATATTACATCGGCCGAATTAACTACCGCCGGTGCAGATATTACTGTCGTACAAAACCTGATAGCTAGTCCAAGTACGATTATTGGCAGCAATAAAACATCCAACGAAGAAATAGAGGAAGCCTTCAAATTGGTAGATTCTACGGTTTTTTTATTAGAAAAATCCATTTACGGGCGTTTCAAATCAGGTGTATCAGCAAAGCTTTCTTTAATAAGCAATTTCGATTCAGCAAAAAAACTCAGGGGATTAACCAAGCACACTGCCCTTCTAGCCAACATTGTCAATGCTGCCAATGAACCATTACTAGGTGTTTTAATAGAAATAGACATCAATGGATTAATAAAATCTGCCATTACAAACCTATTAGGCATAGCCGAAATAGAAAAGTTCATCCCCGGCACCTACAATGTCACCTACTCTGCCCCCGGATATATATCGCAAACAATTCCCACCACATTCACCCTCGGCGATACCCACGAAGTTTCAGTCATACTTTTAAATGTTATATAAGCAAAACTGGTTCTTATAATTTTTTGCCTGTAAGTGCAATATTTATTTGTAACCTATTTATTAAAAAATCAGCGAGGTGCTTAAACTTACCTTGCACAAAACTTATTTATGGATCCGTCAAACGATATTGTTTACTACGAAATGCCTCCCTTTTTTGCTCAAGGGATAGTACTACCCATATACACCTATGTTGAACATATTTACAAGGCTGTACCACAACTAGCCGTAAACACTCCATTTCAGAATGAAAATGTGGCTTTGATAACACGGATAAATGAAACCGACCCTGAAAGCAACTTTAGGCTAAACTTCATGGAGTGTTTGGCGCTATCCCAAACCATGAGCGTGATGAAATTCTATTTTCAAAATGTAGTTTTACCAAAAACAGAAGGCAAAGAAAACTTAACGGATATAGAAACAGAAACACGGCAGGCCTGTGAGATGTTGATGGAGCATATTACAGAAATAGCCGATAGCATTTTTCTGCTTTTTCCATCCATTAGAGATCCTTTTTATCAAGAAGAGATTGCAGAGAAAAAGAAGAAGGATGAAGCTAAAACGTTAGGATTAGATAAAACCACACATATACTATATGTACAGCTCACTAATCAGTATATGGTGCATCATATTAAATCACTCTTTGCTTTTTTTGATTATTTTATAATTAATGGTCAATCAGACTTTAGTAATCGTGTGCGGGAGTCGGCTTTTTGTTGCATAACAGACGTCAATGAGGTAAGGGAAATGTTCACAAAAGCAGTAAAGGCTACCAAACGCAACAAAAAACGGCGTACCTATTTTAGCCTGAGAGATGTGGTGGTGTTCTTAATGCTGAACAACATATTCCAAAAGTCATTCTTTTCAGATGGAGGAGACCATTTACATAACTTTTTTGCAGATACTATATTAAACAATCAGGACTTGCAAGTAAGTGAAGTGAGAGATTATATGTTAAAAATGGCTAAGAGTATTGAAGAAGAGTTCTACAATTTAGCTAAAGACATGGATGGTTTCATGGATGCAATTAACCCCATATTCAATTTTCCTGTGTAATGGTTTGTATTTGTTGAGGCAGAAATTCTTTACGTAAAGAGTTTTCATTTGGCTTCGGGGTAAGGGTTCATTTTTGTCATTTATTCAATACTTTTATAAAATAGAAACAAGTGGAAAAATATTATGCCGATGAAGTGATAAAAGCTAAAAGGATGGAAGCTTTTGAAAATGAGGTAAAACAACAACTTAGAACAGAAGAAAGGTTTATAAAGTATTTTAGTAACTATAGCGAAGAGTCTGTTGAGCGGTTTATTAATCATTATGCCAAACAGAAAGCCACATGGTTCGAAAGTGTAAACAGCTATTGGCATCTTTCTAAAAACAAGGATAGTAAGTGGTACACAATGGCAAAAGAGGCTATAAATAAAATTGCTCAGAAAAAAGTGTATAACCAAATGTGCCGTTGGTTAATGCAGGAAGTATCGTTTCCTGACATTGAAATTTCTTATGATTGGGATGAGTGGCTTCTCAATCCACTCTATTTTCCATTTGCTGAGCCAATCGAAAAGGAGGAAGTGGATGCTTATATTAACTTCATTGGCTCGCTAGAGTCATCCACTCCTTATGATGACTATTCTCATTGTGTTCACCATACACCCCTGTCCCATACTGATGAATTAAAAGATATAGCAAATGGCAAAGTGCTTGCAGAAGAAGATGAAGAGGACAAGTACCATCATTATAGCAGGTGGTTTAGATACTATGATGAAGTATTTAGTACGCAGTTTGTAGGATATGTGCCGGTAAGTAAAATACATAGGGAGTCCTTTTATCAATGTTATAAAACTAACTTAGAAAAGAATTCAAACGCAATTAATTATTGGGAAGCAGAGGGCTTCGAATATCCAAAACATCTAAGCGTTGAGAGTAGGAGAGCGTTGATAGATAGGTATGTTAAACAATACGAAACTTATGAAAATAAGATTGGCTATGAAGGGTGGCGGTGGTGTACAACTACCCGCCAATTTACTGAAAGAATAGACGGCATTGTTTATGAATTGCAGGAACAGGAAGAATATGTACCTGTAGAAAGTAATGATGATTGGCGAGAAGGACTTAGTCAAGCAAAAGAAATGTTTGAAAGGGGAAAAATAGTGGATGCCTTACCTCATGCTTATGATGAATATGTTTATCTATTGGCAAATAAGCTTGGTTTTGAAGATTGGATTGAACAAAAAGAATCATATACAGATGCCACTATCATAGCTAATCACAAAGCCAGCATATTGGAAGGTAGGCGATTGAATAATGAACCTGAAAACTTTGATTTTTGGTAGTAAACCTAGACGGCATTTTATTTTATAACCATTATTTATACTAACATGGAAGAAGGTAAAGAGTTGACAGATTTGGAAAAGGCAATACAAGCAGAGGAGCTTAATAAGCAAATAGTTGCAGAAATTAATAGCTTGAAACCATTTGCTGAGGAACTGAAAGTGTACATTACAGGGACTGATAAAAACTTCTATGAATATTTAGCCCAAGAAAAGTATAATTATACTCAACATGGGGCAATGTACTACGGAATCAAACAGAAGGCAGAGGGCAAATGGTTGGCAAGTGCATTTGCTTGTTTAAAAGAAATACAAGAGAAAAAACTCTTTGATATGCAATGTCTTTGGCACGCCGAAAAAATTACCATCCCAAACGTAGACGCCAGTATAGATTTTATGACCTATAAGGATGATCTTTTAAACTGCCCATATCTCGACCCAATAACAGATGAGGATATAGAAATTTATCAGCAATATTTAAAAAGCAACAATTATGAACTTGATGCCGGAGAAGACATTTACAGACGTATCTTTTCAAGTTTTGAGCGTTTAAGAGAAGCTTACAATGGAGATGATGACGAGGAAGGTATTAATATTCCCGAATGGTACGACTTTCATAATGGGCGTACAGGTAAAGGTGTTTATATGACATTTCCTGATGTGCGTGGTGAGAAGGAAATGTTTTATCAAAGATTGGGTGCTGATGTTGAAGAAGTAATTAAGCAGGAAAAGGCTAAAACAAAAGATAAGGAAGCTGCAATTATCCCCACTCCTATAAATAAAAAGCCCGATTTGCAGTTGCATGATAAAAGTGTTATTAGCTTTTTTGTAAATACTTTTGAAGATAAGAAAACGCAGAATATATATAGGAAACAAAGTAAGATGTTCGATTACTTGGAAAACGAGGAATATGATTATTATGAAATGTTAGGTATATTATCACAGCATTGTGAGATATGGCCAATAGAAGACCATTACGATTGGAGGGAAGCGCTAAATAAATGTCTTGAAAGATATTCCAAATCTAAAATAACCGAGGCATTACCTTTGGCTTACAACCAATACAAGATGTATAAGGAAATGGGTATCCCTTTTGAAAAGGATTCAAATTATGATAACAATTATATTGTTGATATAATTAAAGGTAGGATACTGGCAGGGAGGAAGTGTAATAACGAGCCTGAAGATTTTGACTTCTAAAATCAATATGCCTCAAAAACAAAGTTGAGTTAGTGTTTATGATTACTTCAGTTGCTAGATTAATGCCCACGTCCTCATATCAGCCAAGCATAATAGTTAAAGTAATAAAAGTGGTATATACATATATATATATAGCTAAGGCCGAAGTAGTTTTGCTTGAAGATGAAAATGGTCTGATTTAGACCTCTACAGACCGTCCTTTACTCCAGATTGGGTTTTCAGAACCAATTTAGCCCCCAAAACCACCCTATTTCCGGTATAAATCCACCTTTTTTCAAGAAAAATGCAAGAAAAGTAAAAAAAGATTTGTCTGTTAACAAAAAGGCTCCTATATTTGCACCCCCAACGAAAAAGCGGGAAGTTCTTTAAAAGTGATT
>CANCVE010000191.1 GCA_947381435.1 Chitinophagaceae bacterium | reverse complement strand
AAATTTATTAGGTGTTATAACCTATCTTGTTTTGATTCGTCATTTTGATATAACATTGTAGCATTTTTCTAAAATGGAATACTAAAAAGATTCTAGCATACCCAATGAATATTTAGCTTTTAAATTATGACTATTGCTAATGAAGAATTTACAAATCCAGATCTAAAACAGTACGTGGACCCACTAAATGAATCGTTTGCAATCCTATTGCATTAGCGGCTTCTACATTTTTAATTGTGTCATCTATAAACAAAGTTTCAGCAATGTCTAGATTTTGCTCATTAATGATGTGTAGAAAAGATTCAGGGTAAGGTTTACGCAATCTCATTTCATGAGAATAATAGGGTTTAATAAATAATTTATTAAAATCTTCTACACCTAAATCTCGTTTATAAAGTTCAATGATTTGATCGTAATGTATTTGATTGGTATTTGAAAAGAGAAAGATATTATAGCGTTCTTTTATTTCTCTTAACCAATCAATTCTTTGTTTAGGAAATGATATGAGCATGGCATTCCAAGCGGTCTTGATTTGTTCATTCGTTAAGTTAGTTTTTGTTTCACTTCTGAAAACATCGTAAAATTGTTCGGGAGAAATGTTTCCCATTTCTAAATCTTCGAACAAATCATTAGCATGGTGCTGTGTAAAGAAGTCATCAAACTCGGTAACACCATACTCTATAAATAAGTCTTTAGTAAGTTGATAATTGAGCGCTAGAAAGATTCCTCCTAAGTCGAATATTATGTTTTTAACTGTTTGCATTGGGCAAAAGTAGTGGTAACATAGTTCTATTTTTCAATTGAAGTACAATAAAATGCAGAATAATGTAATAATTGGTTTGGTTAGTATTTTCAAATATCTATATTTGCAGTCCGAAAAACTGAAGGGAATACCTTTCAGGTCGGGCCTATAGCTCAGTTGGTTAGAGCACCTGACTCATAATCAGGGGGTCCCTGGATCATGCCCAGGTGGGCCCACACAAAATGAAGCACTTACACTAATAAACGTGTAGGTGCTTTTTTAATTTCGACTCATCCCTTTTTTGATTAAATGCCTTTATAAGATTAATAGAATGAAACAACTACTAATAATTCGCCACGCAAAAAGCAGTTGGGAGGCATCTATACCAAGAGATTTTGACAGACCCCTAAATAATAGAGGACTTAAAGATGCGCCCGCCATGGCGAAGAAAATACTAGATAGAAAAGTTGCAATAGATGCCTTTATAAGTAGCACAGCAAAGAGGGCTTTAACTACTGCTAGCTTTTTTTATGATCAATATAAACAGAATGGTCATAAAACACAAGGAATAATTGGTGTGCCGGAACTTTATATGGCCTCGCCAAGTGCATTTGAGAACACAATTTTGGATACGAATGATGCATTGAACACCATTGCCATATTTTCTCACAATCCTGGCATCACAGAATTTGCAAATACACTAACAAGTACTAAAATAGATGAAATGCCTACCTGTAGTGTATTTGCAATAAAAATAGAAACGGACAAATGGAGTGACTTTTTGAACGCTAAGAAATCATTCTGGTTTTTCGATTATCCAAAAATGTAATAGAGACTGTTGAAGATGAACAACTACTTATTAGATTGCCCAATAAACAGGTTCCAATCTTCTAGCATCTTTCCTTTTAGTACTCTAGGAAACTTGTGCTGACCACCAATTTTGCCCTTAGAGTTCATAAAGTCCATGAAAGCTTGCTCAGGCATCACTTCCAGAAACACGGCTTTCAATGCACTCTTACGCTCAACGGCATAATCGTCATTTAATTCCTTAAGTTTACTATCTATTAATGTTATTAGCTTCTCTTTATCAACAGCATCGTTACATGCCACATACCATTGATGCGCAAAGAACCCTTGATAAGGAATACCGGTAACCGTAAACTCAGGAATACAAATATTTAGTTCCTGCCCTGCCATCTGAATGGCTTTATTCATATTATCTACACTAAGATGCTCTCCAACCAAACTAAGGAAGTGCTTGGTGCGCCCACTTATAATTATTTCCGACTTGGCTTTGTTTACAAATTTGATGGTATCGCCAATAAGATAACGCCAAGTACCCGCAGTAGTGCTAATTAATAAGGCATAGTCTTTACCTTCTTCAACCTCGTTAATCAGTAAGGCTTCCGGTTTCTCAACCATTTCTCCATCTGCGTCAAAATTGTCGTCAGTAAAGGGAACAAACTCGAAGAAGATGTGCTCATTCAACACCAATTTCATTCCATGACTAGACTGAGATTCCTGATAGGCAATAAATCCTTCACTAGCTAGATAAGTTTCAATATAGATTAAAGGTTTTGCTAATAATTTTTCGAAACCCTTCTTATAAGGCTCAAAACTTACGCCCCCATGAACAAAAAAAGCGAGATTAGGCCAAATGTCGTGGATGGTATTTAGCTTATATCTCTCAATAACCATTTCCATACACATCTGAATCCAAGCAGGAACACCCACTACAAAGCCGATATCCCACTCAGGTGCTTTTTCTACAATCTCTTCCAACTTTCTTTGCCAATCTTTTTCTTTAGCTATCTTCTTTCCTGGCTTATAAAAGGGCTGAAACCAAAAAGGAGATTTCTTAGCAGTGATACCACTAAGATCGCCTGCATAATATCCTGCCGAATATTTATCTAATTGCGTGCTTCCACCCAATGTAAGCCACCCTTTACTAAGAGACTTTACAGGCAAATCGTCGTAATTTCTAAGATTGATTAACTGCTTAATCATAACATTCTTATTACCCCTAAGAATGTCGTTTGTTATTGGAATATACTTACTTGCTGATTCGGATGTACCAGAAGAAAGTGCATAGAACTTTACTTTTCCTGGCCAACATACATCGGGTACACCTTCAAGCGTTTTGTACCACCAAGTTCTGTGTATTTTATTGTAATTGAATGTAGGAACAAACTCTTGGTATTTTTTACCTAGGTGCTTAGCGAGTAAAATTTCATCAAAACGATATGTCTGACCAAATTCGGTAAAGCGTGCTTTTTTAAGCAATTTTTTCAATACACGCAACTGCATTGTACGAGGCGTACTCTTAGGTAAGCCAAGAGCTTTTGAGATGCGTGCAGGAATTTTAAAATCAATTATCGCCATCGTTAGCAGTAGATATTTGTATGTATTTCGACGAAAATAAACTAAATAGATTAATTTTTTTAAAGAGATTGTATAAGCAGCACAATCTAGGTTGCCAATTTCGCTATAAGTAGACCTCTACCCTCCAAGGTATTTGTAGTTTTTTAATACAATTTTTACATCCATCCAGAAATCATAATTCTTCGCATACTGAATGTTTAAGTGATGCATCGCCTCATCGTTTAAAGAAGGCGCAATTGTTTTAGGAAACCCGTAGCAGGTGAGTACTCCTTTTTTTATTGTCGGTAGAGAAATCTCTTCTTTAGCATACCCTACCCAAGTAGCCTGATTTATTAAAACATTAATTATGTTTAATAGTAAAGAGCCTTTTTTTCTGATAAAAAATAATTGCAAAGGAAATGAAAACAACAAAAACAGCGACAACGCAATGTCTACCACTCGTTTCATACGCTTGTTGTAGGCCTCACTAATTCTGTAAAAGCCCTCTGCCGCCAGGGTTTCTCCCGCCGTAGCCTTACTATCACTGCCCACAATGCTTTTTGTGTTACTCCCTATAAATCGATAACTTATATTTCTTGGAAGCGTTTGTACCAACTGTATGTTTAAATGATTGGTTAATGCCCCTTCGCAAAATACTACTTCACGGATATTTAATCTTACCAAAAACTCTTTCAAATTCTTTATGTCGCCAACAGCATTTTCACTTTCTCCATTTATTTTTATTCTACCCAATAACCTTTCTTCTAGACCTGCTTTATGAAATATCTCTCTAACAACAGCATATTCACTGTTTGAACCAACTACGGCAGTTTGCTGAAACTTATATTCTTCATCGCTAGGTTCTAGAAACTTTAGTTTAAACAAAATCAGTCTAAAAATAGTAATTGCTACACCTGCTGCAAATCCGCCGAGTATCATTACTGCTCTAGAAAACCAAAAACGTTCTGGCAAAACACCATAAACTGCCATCATTACAATAATTCCGGTAATACCCGACGCAAATGTTTTTGAAGGCTTTTCCGGGTTGTCGTACATACCCGACAAAGCACCAGATATTAGAAAAATAATGGTGAATGATAGGAACATTAAAGGAAAATTATCTATTGCAAAACCTTGTCCGTTACGCATCCATCTTATCCATTCGTTCTTTGTTTCCCACAGAGAAATGAATATTATTATCGCATCCAATAGCGGCAATCCTATACTTACAACAACCGATTTTAGCAGCGACACCAATGCCCTAAAAAGGATGGCGCCTTGTATGAAGAGCGTAAATATTCTTGCTTTATTGCCCGAATAATGCTTTTTTACAAAGATATTCATGGCACTGTAAAACATTTTTACATAATTGAGGCTTCCCTTTTTGGTGCTCTCCCCCTTAAAGTGCAAAATGGTACTATCGGCAAAATAATAGTTGTTAAACCCCAGTTGTTGAATCCGGTAGCTGAGGTCTATGTCTTCTCCATACATAAAAAAAGCTTCATCAAAACCTTCGGTTTTTATTACAATCTCTTTTTTAACCATCATAAATGCGCCAGCTAGCACATCTACCTTATGGTTTTCAAATTCGCTTAGATAGCCTAAAGAATATTGGTTAAATAACTTTGATTTAGGAAAAATATCAGATAAACCAGTGAGTTTAAAAAAAGAAGCCACCGGTGAAGGGAATCCTCTCTTACTTTCGGGCAAGAACGTACCGCTACCATCAATCATTTTTATGCCCAATGCGCCACAATCATCATGGCTTTCAAAGAAGGCAATGCATTTTTCCAAGCAGTCTTCTGGAATGATCGTGTCTGGGTTCAAGTATAAAATATAATCCCCCGTACAATCATTTAATACCTGGTTATTGGCTTTCGCAAAACCTACATTTTCTGTATTTGCAACGTATTTTACAAAGGGAAATTTAGGTTTTAGGTACGCAATACTATCATCAGAGGAGTTATTATCTACTACAAATACCTGTGCATCAATATTGGCAATCGCCTTCTCTACAGAGCGCAAGCATTGCTCGAGAAAGTATTTTACGTTGTAATTAACAATAATGATTGATAGATGCATGAGGCAATAATCCTAAATGAACCGTGTAAAAAAGAGCGGAAAAGTAATACAATCAAACGATGAGATATAACAATTTATTGTTTTGCGGCTTTGAGAGTGAGAATTTTTGGTAGAAAATCACCATCCATTAACCAAATATGATGTGTCATCTTCCCAATTCGACGAGAGTATAAAGTAGTTTGTGTAAACTGGCTTTTTAAATATTACATCTTGCTTCAAAAATAATTAGAAATTGGTTTAATATTAATTGCCAGTTTGCAATAGGGCGTGTCCATGCTTTTTCAATGTTTTTAATAGCCATGAACAATGC
>CANCVE010000190.1 GCA_947381435.1 Chitinophagaceae bacterium | reverse complement strand
GTGATAGTGCCCTTTATTGGATAAGCCATCCGGATGGGTACACTATAGAAAATATGGCATACCTAAATACAACCAAGTCCGATTGGGGTGCTGTCTATAATCCCGTTACTAGTAGTGTCGTTTTTGTTTCTGATAGTTTACGTAATACCAAAAAGAACTTCTTTCAAAAGTCGTTTAATGATGCTCTTTATGGCAGAACTGACAATTATTTTCAGAAAATATATGGCATTAGTAATGCAGAACACGATCCTTTCAATAACCAAATTCATGAGTTTGATGCCACTATTAATGCATTCTCCTATCACACGGGGCCTGTTGTTTTCAGTACCAATTACGATAGCGTTTACTTCACAGTCACTTATGATGGTAATGATATTAAAGCAAAGGATAAAGTAGATGATAAATTATTTAAAAATACAACACTCGGCACTAGAAGATTGCAGTTATTTCTTTCTACTCAGAACAAAGCTGGTCAGTGGAATACGCCAGTAGCATTTACATACAATAATCCTGCTGCCTACTCTGTGGGCCATGCAGCATTAAGCGCCGATGGAAGAGTACTATATTTCACTAGTGATATGCCAGGTGGCAAAGGTGGTTTGGACTTATGGTATTGTGAAAGATTGATTACCGGCAATTGGGGGCTGCCCAAAAATTGTGGAGCAACTATCAATTCCAAAGATGATGAGGCTTTTGCCGTTGTGGCTCCAAATGGCAATTTGTTCTTTGCCAGTAAAGGTCATTCGGGTATGGGTGGATATGATTTATTTGTTGCCTCCGGCGAAAAAAACAATTGGACTACACCTATCAATATGGGCTATCCGTTAAATTCTAGTGGCGATGACTTTTATTATTTCGCAAAAGATGACACCAGTGGATTCTTTGCAAGTAATAGAAAGGGAGGCATGGGCAATGATGATATCTACCAATTTATTACTGCCGCACAACCAGCAGTACGCAGCAATAGACCACTGATATTAGAAACCACTGTGATAGATAATGCCACTAAAGAACCGATTGCCGATGCCTCACTAACGTTTTTAAATACAAATTCGGATAGGAAATGGGAGCAGAAAACAAATACTGATGGCAATACATGGCACGAAGTAGACAATGCAACACCCTATGCCATTACGGCAAACAAAAAGGGTTACTATTCTAGCATTATTGCCATCAATACAAAGAATGCTAATGCCGATACTATGCAGGTAATTATTCCACTCGATAATCAGTCTGGTATTCGACCAACGCCTAAAGTCTATAAGCTTACAGATGCATTGACCACCTTACATGAAGGAGATAGGTTTAGGATTAATAATATTCATTACGATTTTGATAAGGACAATATTCGTCATGATGCAGCTAAAATATTAGATACATTAGTAAATATTCTAAAACAATATCCATCAATGGTTATAGAACTTTCCTCGCATACAGACTCCCGCGGTAGTGATGAATACAACTTCAACCTTGCCGACAGACGGGCCAAGTCGGCTGTTGCCTACCTTATTAGTCATGGCATAGAAAAACGTAGGATGCTGGCAAAAGGTTATGGCGAAATGGTGCTGTTAAATGGTTGTAGCAATGGAGTTGCTTGTTCCGAAGAAGATCACCAAGCCAATAGACGTACTGAAGTAAAGATACTCAAGTTTTAGACATGAATGCCAATCTTACTGTAAAGTAAAGCTGAAAAATGGCCTTAGCTAGCAATCAACTTAAGAAACTGTCGATAAACATATGGCTTTTCAAGTATTGTGATCTCAATAAAGAGTCCCTATTTCCTGTTCATCATTCAAAGTAGTCATCTCACCAAATGTAGTAGCCGTCTCAATCTTAAATTATCAATTATAAATTCAATAAAAAAGCCCCCGCAAAACTGCGGAGGCCTTATTCACTCAAAACAACATTTATTTTATTTTACTTCTTCAAATTCTGCGTCAGTAACTGTTTCGTTTGAATCTTGGTGAGCTTCACCTTGATGTCCACCATCTTGAGGAGCACCACCAGCAGCTTGTGCCTTGTACAAGTCTTCACTTGCAGCAGTCCAAGCAGCATTCAATTCTTCCATTGCTTTATCTATTGAAGGAATATCTTGATTCTTGTGTGCTTCCTTTAATTTTTCAAGAGCAGATTCAATTGGTGCCTTCTTGTCAGCAGGAACCTTATCACCAAACTCTTTAAATTGTTTTTCAGTTTGGAAAATCAAGCTATCAGCAGCATTAATCTTCTCTACTCTTTCACGAGCTTCCTTATCAGCAGCCTCGTTGGCTTTAGCTTCAGCTTTCATTTTTTCAACTTCTTCTTTGCTCAAACCACTACCTGCTTCAATACGGATTTTTTGTTCCTTACCAGTACCCTTATCCTTTGCACTTACATGAAGCATACCGTTTGCATCAATATCAAAAGTTACTTCAATTTGAGGAACACCTCTTGGTGCTGGAGGAATACCATCCAAGTTGAACATTCCCAAGCTCTTGTTTTGTGTAGCCATTGGCCTTTCACCTTGAAGAACGTGTATTTGAACACCTGGTTGGTTATCGCTAGCAGTAGAATAAACTTCTGTCTTTTTGGTAGGTATAGTTGTGTTACTGTTAATCATGGTTGTCATCACACCGCCCATTGTTTCAATACCTAAGCTAAGTGGAGTAACGTCTAACAACAATACATCTTTAACTTCTCCTGTTAATACACCCCCTTGAATAGCAGCACCAATTGCTACAACTTCATCAGGATTAACACCCTTGTTTGGTTTCTTGTTAAAGAATTTTTCTACCAATTCCTGTACCTTAGGGATACGTGTACTACCACCTACTAAGATAACTTCATCTATTTGAGAAACATTGTAACCAGCATCTTTCAATGCAGCTTCGCAAGGTTTTAAGCAACGAGCAAATAAATTATCAGCCAATGATTCGAATTTAGCACGAGTCAATTTCTTAACTAAGTGTTTAGGAACTCCATCAACAGCAGTTATATAAGGAAGGTTAATTTCAGTTTCTGTAGAAGAACTCAATTCAACCTTAGCTTTTTCAGAAGCTTCCTTCAAACGTTGCAAAGCCATTGGATCCTTACGTAGGTCGATGTTTTCTTCTGCCTTAAAATCATTAGCCAACCAATCCATGATTATTTTATCAAAGTCATCACCACCTAAGTGCGTATCGCCATTAGTAGATTTTACTTCAAATACACCATCACCCAATTCAAGAACAGAGATATCGAAAGTACCACCACCAAGGTCAAATACTGCGATTTTTTGGTCTACGTGTTTCTTATCCAAACCGTAAGCCAATGCAGCAGCTGTAGGTTCGTTTACAATACGCTTAACTACCAAGCCAGCAATTTCACCAGCTTCTTTAGTAGCCTGACGTTGTGCATCGTTAAAGTAAGCAGGCACAGTAATAACAGCTTCTGTAACTTCAACACCTAAATAATCTTCTGCTGTTTTCTTCATCTTCTGCAAAACCATTGCAGAAATTTCTTGTGGTGTATATAAACGACCGTCTATATCAACACGCACGGTGTTATTGTCACCTTTAACTACTTTGTAACCCCAATGTGAGATTTCTTCACTTACTTCATCAAAACGACGACCCATAAAACGCTTTACCGAAGCAATAGTGTTTTGAGGATTAGTGATTGCCTGACGTTTTGCAGCATCACCCACTTTACGTTCACCATTTTTCAAGAAACCAACAATCGAAGGGGTGGTTCTTCTTCCTTCTTCGTTAGCTATTACAACAGGTTCGTTACCTTCCATTACAGATACGCAACTATTCGTTGTACCTAAGTCTATACCAATTATTTTGCCCATAACATTTATTTTTTCTTTTGCCGAAAAGTCAATCATTGTGCCATCACAGTTTTAAATGCAAAAATGGCAGGCCAGCTTTAGTAAACTGTTTTTAAGCTTATCTATTCAAGCCGCTTTAGCAGTTTTGATTGTTTTTGGGTGACAGAATGAACTTATTTAGCGACTGAATTATTGACCGAAAAGCAAGAAACGTGATTACTTAAACAAGGTACAAGAGGAAGGTTATGGATGAATAGATCTATGATTAGAATTTTGAAATCTGATAAGAAAATGATATGCGGCAGACCAGATGGTCACTTTCTGAGCATAATTGTGTTCGCGGCAGCCTAGAAAGTGACCGTCTAGGCATAATTGTGTCCGATTCAGCCTAGACGGCAACCGTCTGGGCATAATTGTGTGTGCGGGAGGTCAGACGGCGGTTTTACATACTCATCTAGAGCCGGATGATGATAAGAATTATGGGATATAAAATGCCCAAGTATGATTGTATTGGTGTTTTATATACTTTTGAAAAATCAATTTCCCTTTAATAAATAGTGCCATGAAATTATTAACACCAGACCCAAGATTGCTTTTCTTTTTGTTTTTCCTTTCAGCAATTTCTATCGTTCTTTTTATCGTAGCCTTAATAAAGCTTATTAAAAAGGAAAAACTAGCCCCTTCCACAAAATTGTTTTGGGTAGTTATTATATTGTTTGTGTGGTTGCTTGGTCCAATACTTTATCTAACAATGGGTGATAGTAAGAGTAGTTAGGTTGCTTAATTTAAAATCATTACGATTTATAACCTTTAATAACAAAATGAAAGACTATTTATACAAAATATCTACTTGGAATGTAGACAGACCAAGGTTGAATACAGAAAAAACAAAATTAATTCTAGAGAAAATTTATGAAACTAACTCGGATATTATAGTGTTGACTGAAACATCAAATGCAATTGATTTAGGTACTGATTTTGAGTTTTCATTAAAATCAATCCCTTTTGAAAGGACACCAAATGAACAGTGGATTACTATTTGGTCGAAATGGGAAATTACCCAACATCTTAAAACCTTTAATGAAAACAGAACCGCTTGTGGAAGAATAAAAACCCCCTTTGGAGAAATTATTATCTACGGAACTATTATTCCCTACCACATGGCAGGTGTAAGTGGCGAGAGATACGGAAACTTGAACTATAAGATGTGGCAGTATCATGAAGAAGATATTTATAAACAGGCTGAAGACTGGAAACAATTAATCTTACAAAATATTGATACCCCCTTTTTTGTAGTAGGAGATTTTAACCAGTGTAGAACAGAAGGATTAAAAGGGTACGGCACTCCCGAGGTAAAGCGGCTTCTCAGCGAAAAGCTTTGTGAAAATGGTTTAGTTTGTGTTACTGAAAATGATTTTTCAGAAAACTACTTAACGATTGATACACGAAAAGGAACTGTTAGAAAAAATATTGACCACATCTGTACTTCGAGAAATTGGTTTGATAAACTTACTCATTATGAAATTGGAGCTTGGAATCATTTTAATGAAGAGGATAAATTAATGTCAGATCATAATGGTGTCTTCATTAAATTTGGCTTATAAAACAAAACATCCCGAAAACCCAAAGCTTTCGGGATGTTAACCATTACTCTCCAAAATACATTAATCGCTAAAAACTAATCACTAACAACTAACCACTAACCACTAACCACTAACAATGCCTGTCTTCCTCAATAACGGTCTGTT
>CANCVE010000189.1 GCA_947381435.1 Chitinophagaceae bacterium | reverse complement strand
CATTGTTCATGGCTATTAAAAACATTGAAAAAGCATGGACACGCCCTATTGCAAACTGGCAATTAATATTAAACCAATTTCTAATTATTTTTGAAGCAAGATGTAATATTTAAAAAGCCAGTTTACACAAACTACTTTATACTCTCTCTTCATCAGTCAATGTATGCTCTTCATGAGGCAATGTATGCTCTTCGTCAGTCAATGTGTCCTCTTCATTGGGCAAAGTGTCCTCTTCGTCAGTCAATGTGTGCTCTTCATTGGGCAAAGTGTCCTCTTTGTGCTTATTATTCAGTCTTTGATTTTTATATTTGTTTAGGGCATCTACCTAATTAATTGATAAAAGGGCTTTCTTTACGGACAGTAATGGTGTTTAGTTGATAGATAATGATACACCAAACCACAAAACATGGTAGCGCCTTTAGGCTATACGCAACGATGTAATGAACTTTGATATATCCAGGGAAAAGATCGGTTGCCGATAAGCTGGTAAGTAAGATTGCAAATGCCAATGCAAATTTATGTAGACCCGTATATGGTTTTTCTTGCGCAATCCACCAAATAGCTACTCCTGCAACAGCAATGATATAAGTAGGCGACTCTGCCGAAGAGCTAAAGATTACCGTAGCAATTAACAAACAGGCTAGGTATAATAGTTGATATGTTCTGTTGCCGTATAATTGAATCCTCCGCAACGGAATGATAATCATTAAAAAGGCAGGGAGTACTGCCCAAACTGTTGGTAAATCCCATAATTTGGTAGAACGCTTTATTAATCCCATCACGGATATATCTCCCATTCCGCCGTGCATAGAAGATAGTTTGGTTTCGATTGTTTTGTCTAGCAAAGAATGATACCAATCAAAATAGGTTTGATATAAAAACTGGGGAGATGTTATAACTACTGGCAATACAATGAAAACAACCATCCAAAACAATCCCCACAAAATGAACCTTACTTTATAATTGGAAAAGAAAAAGAAAAGTACACCAACTATTGGATACAGCTTTGTGAGGAACCCAAAGGCTATTAACATAGCGGCAAGCCAATCCTTTTCTTCCTTTGTATATGCGTACGCTAATATGATTAATGCCGCTATAAAAGGATTGTATTGTACGTTGTGCAGTGAAGTCATCAACTCCACCATACAGATGAGTAAAACAACCAAGGTTTCTTTCGGGTTTAGCTTTAGTTTGATGATGGCAAAGTATAAAAACGTAGCATTCAGCATTCCCCAAAAGAAACACCCTACAAATAGTGGCATGAGTGCAAATGGGGCAATTAATAAACCATAAACAGGCCCGTAATGATTTAAATCGAAATATTCCGCAGGATAAGCTAGATATAAATTCTTGTTAGAGATCAAATGTTCATAAACACCTTTGTAAACAAGAAAATTATTAATGGAACTTGGGCCTCTACATACTTCTGAAAATACCGTTATGGCGGATAATAAGAACCAGACCAAAGTAATAAACGAAACTTGTTTTTTTCCAAAGCGAACGTGCCCAAATATCCAATCGGATTTTATCATAAATGAGAATTAGAATGGTTGCAAAGAAATGAATTATTAATAAGATTGCTTAACTATAACTTTACCACTTTTTTATTTTTCTATTACAATGGGCAATTTTACTATTAATATGCTCAAAATGAAGTGTAGAGCAAAAAGATAGCAAGTAATCAGTTATGAAAGCTAAAAATGAAGGGTGAAATAAGGTTTTCGCTTTTGGATTATCATTCAAATGTAGAGACGCATATTAATGCGTCTTAAAAACGAAATATTTATTTACACCCAATGTAGGTGTTGAGGTGTCAGATGAATGGTTATAACATATTTTCGTTTGGTAATATAAAAAATCACTTTGGTGTATGAGGGTGTTAATAGTTAATAATAGCAGGATTCCGGCAATTAAATACGGTGGAACGGAACGGGTAATTTGGGATTTGGGACAAGAACTTAACAAGATGGGGCACAAAGTGAGTTACCTTGTTGCAAAAGGTTCATCTTGCCCTTTTGCCGAACATGTTTATGATTATGACGAAACTATTGACTTGAATAAACAAATTCCTGAGAACATAGATATTGTTCACCTAAATTTTCAACCATCCGTCAATTTAAAAAAGCCTTACTTATGTAGCTTTCATGGCAATACAAATACCTCATGTGAATTTGATAAAAATACTGTGTTTATTTCTGCAAATCAAGCTAGCCGTTTTCATGGGTCTATTTACGTACACAACGGATTAGATTGGGATAATTACCCTAAGCCCAAACTAGATGGGAAGAGAGCTTATTTTCATTTTTTAGCAGATGCATCTTGGAAAGTAAAGAATGTGAGGGGAGCAATTGAAATTACCAAAAAAGCTAAAGAAAAGCTAGTTGTTTTGGGGGGTAATAGAATAAACTTTAATATGGGATTTAGGTTTACACCTAATCTGCATGTTCGGTTTAAGGGAGATGTTGATAATACACAAAAAGCCCAATGGCTTAGCGGATCAAAAGGATTAATCTTTCCTGTTTTATGGCATGAGCCTTTCGGGTTGGCAATTATTGAAAGTATGTATTATGGTTGCCCTGTTTTTGGAACAACTTATGGTTCACTACCAGAGTTGGTTTTACCTCAATTGGGGGTGCTTTCTAACAGTATCAATGTTTTGGCGAGTGCTCTCAAATGCGCAACCATGTTTTCTCCAAAACAAATTAACGAATATGCAGTGTCATATTTTAATTCTCTCACCATGTGCACTAAGTATGTCAGCCTATATGAACAAGTTCTTAATGGACATAATATTCATGAATCAAGCCCTTACTTTGCAAATGAAGAAATTGTTCCCAAGCGATTTTCAATGACCGAATAAATAATTTGCTCGTTGTCTAGTAATTTTCGCCTTTTATTTCTACTGTTACAATAATCATAAAAAATAATGAAAAGTTATCTTGGTCTATTAAAATATTTAAAATCCTACAATCGGAATATTGTCTTTTACTTTTTCTTTGTGTTGCTTTCGGTTGTTTTTAGTGTTGTTTCTATTGCTATGTTATTTCCTTTTTTACAAATAATATTCAATACTAGTGCACTTATTCACACTAAGCCCCAATTATCACTCAATGCGCTGTCTTTTTTAAGTATGTTGCAATACTATTTAAGTCAGTTGATACTATTCCACAGTAAAGTTTTTGCTTTAGCAATGGTGTGTATATTCATAGTGATTGCTATTCTTTTAAAAAACCTCTTTCTATACTTAAGTGTTTACATGATGAGCCCCATAAAGAATGGAATGATTATTCAGATGAGAAACGAACTTTATTGTAAGATATTGACATTACCCATAGGTTATTTTACAGAACAGCGTAAAGGTGATTTGATGAGTAGGATGACCAATGACACCTGGGAGTTGGAAAATACGGTTAGTAGTATATTGGATGGTTTAATAAAAGACCCAATGAATGTTATTTTCTACTTGGCAACGCTCATCTTTCTTAGCCCTAAGTTATCCTTAATTTTGTTGATACTGCTTCCGCTATCAGGCTTTATTATTGGGCGGATTAGTAAAACATTGAAAAAGCAGAGTAATGCAGCCGCAGTAAAATCATCGGAGGGTCTAAGCATATTGGAAGAGACTATATCAGGAGTACGAATAATCAAGGCATTTAATGCAGAAGATAAGGTGCGAGAAAAGTTCTTCTCTGTGAACAAAGAATTATTCACCTTAAAAAACAATATGAGCTTGAGAAGAGAATTGGCTAGTCCACTAAGTGAAGTGCTTGGCATAGTGGTATTGGCAATAATTTTATGGATTGGCGGTTCTTTGGTATTGCAAAATGAAGCATTGGGACTAAATGGTTCTGCATTCATAATGTACATAGCCATTTTTAGCCAAATAATTAATCCTGCAAAAAGCTTAAGTACCACCTTTTCCAATATACAAAGGGGCAAGGCTTCGCTTACACGGATTGAAGAAATACTAAACACCCCCAATGTAATTATTGACAAGGAAAATGGCAAGAAGCTAACCACATTCAATAACACAATAGAATTTAGGAATGTAAGTTTTTCATATAACGATACTGTTATTTTAAAAGATATAAACCTTACAATCCATAAGGGCAAAACAGTAGCACTGGTGGGTGGTAGTGGTGCCGGAAAAAGTACTTTAGCAGACTTAATACCCAGATTCCACGATGTAAATAGTGGGGAATTATTGATTGATGGCATTAACATTAAAGACTATTCACTTGAGAGTCTACGGTCTCAAATCAGCATTGTAACGCAAGACCCTATACTATTTAACGACAGCATCGCCAATAATATTTTATTGGGCAAACAAGATGCATCAAAACAAGAAGTTGAAGAGGCCGCAAAAATTGCCAATGCCTATAACTATATCATTCAAAAGGAAGACAGTTTTGAAACAAATGTAGGAGACCGGGGAGCCAAGCTTAGTGGTGGTGAAAGGCAACGGCTTACCATTGCAAGGGCTGTTCTAAAAAATCCACCCATCTTAATTTTAGATGAAGCCACTTCTGCATTGGATACGGAGAGCGAACGTTTGGTACAGGATGCCATCAATAACTTGATGCAAAACCGCACAAGTATCGTTATTGCACACCGCCTAAGTACCATCAGGCACGCCGACGAAATAATAGTGTTGCAAAAAGGCAATATTATTGAGCGTGGCAACCACGAACAGTTACTAGCAGCAAATGGTATGTATAAGAAGTTGATAGAAATGCAAGAGATGAAATAGACCGCGTTCTGATAACCGTTTTCCGTTAACCGAGGGCTCTCCTTCGGTAAACTGTTGACGGTATTTCGGTCGACGGAAAGCGGTTAACGGTATTTCGGTCAACGGTAAACATTGAACACATGATAAATTTTATTCCCATATTCCCTTTGGGGGTTGTAGTTTTTCCAGATGAAGTGCTCAATCTGCACATCTTCGAGCCACGCTATAAGCAGTTGGTAAATGATTGTTATGCAGAAGCTAAGCCCTTTGGCATTCCTACAGTTTTAGAGAATGGAGTAAATGAGTTAGGTACGTTGGTAGAAATAGTAGAGATTGTGGAAGTATATCCTGATGGCAAGATGGATATAAGGATTAAAGGGGTGCAGGTTTTCAAGACGTTGGAGCTCGTCAAGACCATACCAGATAGGCTTTACAATGGCGCTATCGTTAATTATCCCTCTAACATTACCCGATATAATTCTTCGTTAATGCTAGTAATTCTCCCATTAGTAAAAGAATTACATAGACTATTAGATGTAAAGAAGGATTTTAAAAAGACAGAAGCTGAGTTGGTTAGTTACGATATAGCGCATCATATTGGTTTGCCCGTAAAAGAAGAATATGAATTGTTGGGATTGTTATTTGAAACGCAAAGGTTAGAATATATCAGGAGACACTTACAGAAGATAATACCCATCATTAAGGATGCGGAAAGCTTAAAAGAGAAGATACAACTGAATGGGCACTTCCGTGAACTGAAGGGCTTCAACTTTGATTTGCCGTAACACAAAGTATTTAAGTTTGAGATTTTAATGGGTTTATACTAGAGTTTATATCAATTAGAATTCGTATATAGGTTACAAGCAATCTTGAAGTTCATAAAACATTAATTTTCAATTAATTAATTTTCCACAATCTAAATAGTTGAAAACTTTTAGTCATTTTAATTTCATTATTTTCAAATTTTAACCCCTTTTCTT
>CANCVE010000188.1 GCA_947381435.1 Chitinophagaceae bacterium | reverse complement strand
TGCTGAAGCAAAAAAGAGAAACCGAAAGTCCGGCCTTTGTGACTCAGAAATTATCACCTTGCTCATCGCATTTCATGGTGGACAATTCAGAAATTTTAAGCACTTCTATATTCATTATATTTCTGTTCACTTGAAAGAAGATTTTCCAGAATTGGTTTCCTATAACAGATTTATTGAGTCATCGTAGTGCTATTGCATTTATGCTGTTTCTTCATCATTGCTGTAGAGGAGAGTGTACAGGAATCAGCTTTATAGACTCTACTATTCTAAGGGTTTGCCACAATAAAAGAATTAAACGCAATAAAGTATTTAAAGGTATTGCAGAAGTTGGAAAGTCCACAATGGGGTGGTTCTTTGGCTTCAAACTACACCTAATTATTAACGATAAAGGAGAAATACTCTCTTTTTATGTAACAAAAGGTAATGTTGATGATAGGGATGCACAGGCAATTACCAATATGACAAAAGAAATCTTTGGTAAACTCTTTGCAGACAAGGGATATATCTCACAGGCATTGAGTGATTTATTATTTGGTAATGGTATACAACTAATTACACAGGTTAGAAAAAATATGAAATCAAAAGCATTGAGCAATGAGGAAAGACTGACACTTAGAAAGAGGTCTGTAATAGAAACTGTTAATGATGAATTGAAAAATATTTGTCAAGTAGAACACACAAGACACCGTTCCTTAAGTGGGTTTATTCTCAATATAATGTCTGCAATCGCTGCATACTCTTTCTTCCCCAAAAAACCATCAATAAAAAAAGATATAGAAGAAACTAATCCTAAAATAATTGAAGCTGCAAAAGCAAAATTGCAACTGGCTGCTTAAAACGAACTCAGGTTAATATTAAAAAGCTTATAGCATTCGCAATCTATTCAATAAGTTCTAAATGCTCTTTGTTTTGATTGTGAAGCTTATCTTGAACATAGGATAATTAATATTTTTATTTTATAAAAGTGCAGCTACTATTTATTTTAGTGCTACAGTTCATCCACCACAACAAGCAGCAGCAGAATGGAGTGATAAATACAAAGAAAAATTTAGTCAACTTTCAAATTAAAAAGTGATAGTTTGGTTTTAAATCAAACTATCACTTTTTGGTTATCAAAGCTACTTCTGCCCATTTATCTCACTGAAGCTCCTGTATTAATAACTGCTTCTGGATTGATAAAATGCAGCTTACCATTATTATCTTCAGCCATTAAAATCATACCATTACTTTCTATTCCTCTCATTTTTCTTGGCGCCAAGTTTACCACAACGGTTACTTGCTTACCAACGATTTCTTCTGGTACAAAATGCAGGGCAATACCACTAACAATAGTTCTTGTTTCGAAACCAAGATCAACCGAAAGCTTCAATAACTTGTCGGCCTTTGGCACTTTTTCGGCTGCTACAATGGTACCCACCCTCAAATCTATCTTGGCAAAGTCATCAAATACAATCTCTGCCCCTACTGGTTCCAATTCTTTTACTTCCGTTGCTTGCTTATTTTCTTCCACGTTTACGTCTTTTTTACTATTTACTTGTGCAGCTTTTTCTTTCAGTTTAATTAATTGCGCTTCTATTTCTTCGTTCTCTATTTTTCTGAATAACAGCTGAGGTTCTCTTAAGCTATATCCTACTTTCAGCAAATCAATCCTTCCAGCATTTTGCCATTCCAACATTCTTTCTACCACTTTCATCATCTTGCAAAGTTTGCTAGCAGTAAAAGGTAAAAATGGATTGATAAGTATTGTAAGATTGGCCGTCAATTGTAAACACAAATGCAAACAGTTGTCAATTTGTTTCTTACCATTCTCAGATAGAATACCATCAACAGTCTCTCGTTTTGCCACCATCCAAGGTTCTTTATCCTGCATAAACTTGTTTCCCTTACGGGCAAGATCTATTACTTCAAATAGTGCATCTCTGAACTTATAAGATTCTAATAAATTTTTAACTTTTGATGCAGAAGATTTGATATCCAATATTAATTGTTTATCACTATCATCTAATAATTCATTACTAAACACAGGAACTTTGCCACCACAAAGCTTATGCATCAGCACAAAAGTTCTGTTTACAAAGTTGCCAAATATGTTAACCAACTCACTATTATTAGCATCTTGAAAGCCTTTCCAGGTAAATTCACTATCCTTCGTTTCTGGAGCAATCTGAGTTAGATAATAGCGCAACACATCTGCCATGCCCTCTCCCCCATTATCCTTCTTCACCCAGTCGTTTATGTAATCATCCATCTCAATGCTCCATCCCCTACTAGTACTCATTTTATCACCTTCCAAGTTCATGAACTCATTAGCAGGAACATTGGTAGGCAATATATTTCCATGCAACTTAAGCATTACAGGAAAGATGATACAATGGAAAACAATATTGTCTTTACCTACAAAATGAACCAATTTAGTATCGGGCGCATACCAATAGGGCTTCCAATCCTTTTCCTTATTCAATGCCCACTGCTTGGTAGCACTTATGTAGCCAATTGGCGCATCGAACCAAACATAAAGAACTTTCCCCGCATCTTTTTCGCTTACCGCATTCCGTTGACCGTCTACGGAATTGTCGGACTCACCATCGGTTAACGGTAAACGGTCAACAGAAAGCGGTAGTTTAATTCCCCAATCCAAATCTCTTGTTACAGCCCTTGGTTGCAATCCTCCATCAATCCAACTTTTACATTGCCCTACCACACTAGTACGCCAATCGTCTTTATGTTCTTTTAAAATCCATTCACGCAAAAAATCTTCATGTCTATCAAGCGGTAAATACCAATGTTTAGTTGCTTTCTTTATTGGGGCATTACCACTTAGTGTACTCACGGGGTTTATCAACATATCAGGGCTAAGCGTACTCCCACATTTCTCACATTGGTCACCAAAGGCATTATCATTAGCACATACAGGGCATGTACCTTTTATATACCTATCCGCCAAAAATGTATTGGAAGCTTCATCATAATATTGTTCGCTTTCTTTTACCTCAAGGTCTCCATTATCATTCAATACCGAGAAAAACTCCTGTGCCGTTTCATGATGCAAGGGGTCGGAAGTACGGTGATAAATATCAAACGAGATACCTAAGTCCTTAAAATTCTGCTCTATTATTGGATGATATTTATCGATGATAGCTTGTGCAGTGGTTCCTTCCTTCATTGCCTGAATAGGTATTGCCGTACCATGTTCATCACTACCACATACAAAAACCACGTCTCTCTTCTGGGCTCTCAGGTACCTAACGTATATATCTGCTGGCATGTAAGCACCCGCTAAATGCCCAATATGTTTCAATCCATTTGCATAAGGTAATGCGGCAGTGATGAGATATCTGCCTATTTTCTCAGTATTCTCTTGTTTTATCGTTGTGTTATCCATAATAATTTAACCGCAATCTCTATAAGCGGGCGGCAAAAATAAGCAAATGAACCGGGTGTTATGTTTTAAACCGCTTATTAAATGATTGGAATCAAATAATGAATGTTTGATTTATTTAATTTAACATGCTTTCAGCCTGTTTTAATTGTTATTACACTTTAAAATTAGTCGTATCAATCAAATGTTCAGTTGAACAAATGATCCGTAAGGCCTTACGGAACTTCCGTTCAATTGAACATTTCAATCGTAAGGGCTTACCGAACTTCCGTTCAACTGAACATTTCTTCCGTAAAGGCTTACGGAGTTTCCGTTCAACTGAACATTTCTTCCGTATAGGCTTACAGAGTTTCCGTTCAACTGAATATTTCTTCCGTAAAGGCTTCAAAAAATCTCTACAAAAACTTGCCTTTATTGTATTTGTTAATTCTGTGGCGAGTCTATTGCATAAACTGGGTTTAATTTGCACCAATTTTACTTACTTTTCAATTTTATCAACTCATATTATTTTGCAAACATTAGAACAATTACAATCAGGAAAACTAAAAGGCGCAACTAGGGTTAAGATGGCATGCGAATTAACCGAGTTTCCAAGAGAACTATTTAGTTTGGCAAATACTTTAGAGATTCTTGACCTATCTGGCAACCATCTATCTTCACTTCCTGAAGATTTTCATCTCTTTCATCAACTTAAAATTCTTTTTTTGTCTGAAAATAGGTTCACTGTATTTCCAGAAGCACTAGGAAAATGCAAGCAACTGGAAATGATTGGATTTAAAGCTAATCAGATTGAATTTATCAGTGAAGAAGCACTTCCCGCAAATACTCGATGGTTAATTTTGACCAATAATAAACTACAGAAAATGCCAAAATCTATTGGTAAATGTGCCAGAATGCAAAAGTTGATGCTTGCTGGAAACCAATTAAAAACATTGCCAAGCGAATTAAAAGAATGTAAGAATCTTGGGCTGCTACGTATTGCTGCAAATAATCTAACTGATTTACCCGATTGGCTGCTTACCATGCCTAAGCTTTGTTGGATTGCATTTTCGGGCAACCCATTTAGTATTAAAAAAGATGCAGAGGAAACTCAATTAGCTGCAATAAATTGGAATGAACTTACCCTTTTGGAACAATTAGGAGAAGGAGCATCAGGTATCATTTGGAAAGCCTCTTGGAAAAAAGAAACTGGGGTGGAAGAAGTGGCAATAAAGCTTTTTAAAGGAGCTATTACGAGTGATGGATTACCCGATGATGAAATGAATGCTTGTATGTTGGCAGGCAACCATCCCAATTTGGTTAATTTAATTGGAAAGTTAGTTAACCATCCTGAAGGAAATAAGGGTTTAGTTTTATCACTAATTCCACCACATTACACCATTCTTGGCAATACGCCTAGTTTTGAAAGCTGCACAAGAGATGTTTATAAAGAGGAGACATCCTTCTCCCTAAATGATACGATTACCATTGCGAAAGGCATCTCTTCTGTTGCATTTAGGCTACATGAAAAAGGAATACTGCACGGAGATCTATATGCACACAACACCTTGATTGGAAATGATGGACATCCACTCTTTGGCGATTTTGGCGCTGCTTCCTTTTATAATACCAATCATCCTAGTGCCTTTCTTTTGGAAAGAATAGAGGTAAATGCGTTTGGTTGCCTACTTGAAGATTTAATTACGTACACCAAAGCAGACGATTCTGTTCTGCGGTTAATAAAATTGTTATTTCAATTAAAAGAGGATTGTATGCAAGCAACTGTTACAGAGAGACCAAGTTTCTTTACAATTTGTAAAAGACTGAATGAAATTTCACAAGAGTTTAGTGATAATCCTGAATAACCAATTGCTTAAAATGCAATCTTTTAATTTTTATTAAAAAAATATTTTGCCATTATTAATGTATTTAAAACACATTTTAGGCGGATAATTTTTTTAGCTTTAATACCTGTAAAAATGATAGAATGAATACAATAGGAATTGTGTTGTTATAATCAATCCAAATTAAATGCATTTTTTAATTATAAATAACATTTGATTTTCAATATTATAAAATATAAAATAAATAAATTAAACCACTTTACATTTCAAACATATAATCAATCAAATAAACAAACTTGCGCCCAATTTCATTATGCTTTAACCCCAAAAGGAATGTATATTTCTTGCAATTTGGGACTATTACACGTTTAATATTTTATAATTATTTTAATTGTATTTCAATTACTTATTTAATAATATTTATTTATACTATAAATAAATATTACCCAAAATAGCGTCCTTTTATTGATTTGCCTATCCCTTTCTCATTTACATAAATTTGAGATGATTCACATTTTTCAATATTGCTTATAAATAATTCTGATA
>CANCVE010000187.1 GCA_947381435.1 Chitinophagaceae bacterium | reverse complement strand
TTTAAGGGTGGTGGCAGTAATAAAAAAGCAGCAGCCTTATGTGGATAACACCAAAGTGGCAGCCTGATTTGTTAATTTTTATTGCTGAAAAAAATTTGTTTATGTCATAGCAATCATTTCGACCTTAGGAGAAATCTCAACCAACTGGTTAGCCTCTATGCTTCAATGAGATTTCTCCTAAGGTCGAAATGACAAGGAGATTTAAGCGATTTTAGAAACCTTTCCGCTTTATCACTAGTAATTTCTGATAATTAGAAGTAATTAGTATGATTCTAATCAGCTTTAGGTTTGCATCATATTAGCACATTTGCACTTGGAGAAAATAATATCTTCTGTAAGCAATAATTCAATTACTTTTAGTTATGAGCAACGCAATTTATATAGCAACAAACCAACCTTATAGTGGAAAATCGGTGGTAGCGCTTGGTTTGCTAAACATGCTTTATGGCAAAACAAAAAAAGTGGCCTATTTTAAACCCATCATCTATCGCCCCAATGAAAAAGAGAAAGATTATCATATCCAAATGATCTCTTCTTATTTCAAATTGAACATTCCTTATGAGGATATGTACGCCTTTACTCGGGAAGAAGTGCTGCAACACCGAGCTGCCGGCAATGATGCTTTTGTGATAGATACCATTATTGAGAAGTTTAAACAACTGGAAGAAAATAACGACTTTGTTGTAGTGGAGGGTACAGACTTTTTGAAAGATGGTGTTTCGTACGACTTTGATGCGAACATTGCAATAGCTAAAAACCTAGGTATTCCCGTTATTATTTTGGTAAGTGCCGATAAAACGGACAATGAACCTGTGGTAAACAACCTTTTGGCCGTTTGTAAAAGCTTTAACGATAAAGATATTCAGGTTTTGGCCGCCATTGTAAACAAGACAGCGCCCGATGCGGTAGATCCTTTAAGAACAATATTAGAAGAACAGTTGCCGAATGACTTATTGCTAAGCATTATACCTAGTAATAGAAACTTGGATAACCCAAGCATGAAAGAAATAGTAGATGCTATAGGCGGAACGGTATTATTGGGTAGAGAAAACCTGAATAATCAAGTAGATCATTCGATAGTTGGAGCCATGCAATTAAGAAATTTATTGCTTAGGCTAAAACCAAATACCTTAATAGTAACACCAGGGGATAGGGGGGACATTATAATGGCAGCGATGCAAGCAAACATGTCCTCCAATTATCCAAAAGTAGCCGGATTGATACTTACAGGAGGTCTTGAACCCGATGAACCCATCCTTAGACTTGTAGAAGGGTTGGAAACCGTAGTGCCGGTGGTGCAAGTGCAAACGGGTACTTTTGAAACAGTAACAAACATTAGTAAAACGCCATCACGCATCAGTATGGACAATAGCCTTAAGATTCAATTGGCTATTAATACTTTTGATAAATATGTAAACGCCGCTGGACTGGAAGAAAAAATAAAGACCTTCCATACATCGGGCATTACGCCGCACATGTTCCAATATCAATTGGTAAAGAGAGCTAAAAGCATTAAGAAACACATTGTATTGGCAGAAGGAAGTGACGATAGAATACTAACTGCTGCTGCCAGATTGCTACACCAAGATATAGTGCGATTAACCATTTTGGGTGATAGGGATGAAATAGAAATTGCATTGAGGAGATTGAACCTGAGCTTCCCAACAGAAAACGTAGAGATTGTAAATCCATTAAAATCTACATCCTTTAATCATTACGCAGAAACCCTTTATGAACTCAGAAAAGCTAAAAATGTAACGCTCGAAATGGCGAGGGATTTGATGGCTGATGTTTCTTATTACGGTACAATGATGGTTTACTTAGGCGATGCAGATGGAATGGTTTCTGGTGCAGTACATACTACCCAACACACAATAAGACCCGCATTACAATTTATAAAAACAAAGCCTGGTATCAATACGGTTTCGTCCGTATTCTTTATGTGTTTAGAAGACAGAGTTTGTGTGTTTGGCGATTGTGCCGTAAACCCAAACCCCACAGCAGCACAGCTTGCTGAGATAGCAATTTCGGCGGCAGAGAGTAGTATTGCCTTCGGTATAGAACCATTAGTAGCAATGCTTTCTTATTCGTCTGGAACTAGTGGAGTAGGGGAGGACGTAGATAAGGTAAGGGAGGCTACTGCGTTGGTAAGGAAGCTAAAACCAGAACTAAAAGTAGAGGGTCCAATACAATATGATGCAGCTGTAGACCCTGTTGTGGGAAAACAGAAGATGCCAAACTCTCCTGTGGCTGGTCAGGCAAGTGTATTGATATTCCCAGATTTAAATACAGGAAACAATACTTATAAAGCTGTACAAAGGGAAACTGGTGCATTAGCCATTGGTCCAATGTTACAAGGACTGAACAAACCTGTAAACGATTTGAGTAGGGGTTGTACCATTGAAGACATATTTAACACCGTAGTAATTACTGCTATACAAGCGCAATAAATAGTTGTCAGTGATTAGTTATTAGGGTTTAGTTATATAGATTAACTAAACAAGGTAACTAACTACTAACCACTAATAATTAACAACTAATAACTAGTACTGATGCAAATTTTTGTAATAAACTGTGGAAGTAGTTCGATAAAATACCAGTTGATAGCAATGCCTGAAGCAAAATTGCTTTGTAGTGGCTTGGTAGAAAGAATAGGAACCGATGAAAGCGTGCTAAAGCACAAAGTTTTTAAGGAAAATGATGAAATTGTTTTAAATAAACTAACTGGTAATGTAGATCATGGCGGTGCATTGGCAGCTGTGGTAGAAGTTATGATGGATAAAGCTTCTGGCGTTATCTCTTCGGCAGATGATATTAAAGTAATAGGTCACCGCGTGTTGCATGGCGGAAGGGCTTTTACCGAAACCACTCAAATAGATGAAGTGGTGAAGGCACAAATCAAGAAATTGTTTCCATTAGGTCCATTACATCTTCCTGCAAACTTAACAGGGATAGAAGTTGCAGAGAAACTTTTTCCATCCTCTAAGCAAGTCGCGGTTTTTGATACAGCTTTCCATCAAACTATTCCAGCAAAGGCCTATAAATATGCCATCAGTGATGAATATTATGAGAAAAATGGGGTAAGGGTATATGGTTTTCACGGTACAAGCCACAAGTATGTTTCTATGAAGGCAGCGCAATACTTAAATAAGCCAGAAGCAAAGATTATTACCATCCATTTGGGTAATGGGTGTAGCATGGCGGCAATAAATGAAGGCAACTGTGTAGATACTTCAATGGGTTTAGGGCCATTGAGTGGATTGATTATGGGAACACGTTGCGGCGACATAGATGCATCAGTAATATTTCATATCATGGAGCGCACAAGTGTTTCGGCAACGGAACTACAGAATATATTAAACAAGAAAAGCGGGATGCTTGGCTTATGCGGTCTTAGTGATATGCGTGATATTAAAGCTGCTATAAAGAATGGAGATGCAGCGGCTACATTGGCTTATGAAATGTACGCATATAGAATTAAGAAATATATAGGATCGTATATAGCAGTGCTAAATGGAATTGATGCAATTGTATTTACTGGCGGAATAGGAGAGAACGATGGGGCAATGAGGGAACTGACTGTAAAAGATTTAGACTTCTTAGGAATAACTTATCATGAAAGTAATGCAAAGTGTTCGGAAGATGGCATTACTGAATATCAAAATGAAAAAGCTACAATAAAAGTATTGGTAGTGCCTACCAATGAAGAATTGCAAATTGCAAAAGAGTGTTATGAATTGTCAAATGATAAATAGAAAAAAGAAAGGTAGGTAATATTGGGAGTCTAATTAATTTTATTTTGGGTGTAGAGTTTAGTGAGTTTAATCAGAAAATATTCCTTGTTGCCATAAAAGCTTTAAAGTTCAAAAGTATAAAAAAAGAGTTATCAAGCTTTTCAATTAGAATGGTGTTTGAAAACTCTTTTTTTATAGTAAGGATGTTTGTTATTCTTTTAAATCCTATTGAAATATTCAGTACCCATTATTTTATCCTTTGCTCTCAATAAACCCCTTACAATTAAAAATTGGTAAGTGCCATATGAGAATGCGCTAATGCAATCAACCCATGTTTGTTTTCTATGAAAGTAGTAAAGGCTACAATCAAACAATAAATTTGCTATTATAAGTATCACTATTGCAGTTATTGCAAACTTGAAGTTGAAGTTTTTGTTATTGAGGTTGATATTAAATACAGAGATAGCCAATATTGTCATAGCAGTAGCATACAAAAGTGTAAGTGGTTTTTTGGTCAATGTAAGATTGTGAGTATGGGCAAAATAATCAAGCACAAATGCATAGATAATTAGTCCTAATAATCCAATAAGAATAGAAGTTTTGCCATCTTTTAAGGTTATATATTCTAACTTATGAAACTGAATTGCATAAGAAATGAAAGATAATCCATAACAACCCAATCCAGCCCATTGATAAAGTGGAGAATAGCTAATAGTTAAGTAGTCGCCCAAACAAGAAGCAATCATTCCTCCCAAAATGAACAAGTGATTTCTAGAAATAAACTGTTGAAAGAATATTAAAAACAGGATAGGCATCAATGTTGGTCTGGAATAAATTCTTTGTGTATAGTATCTGTAATATAAAAAGTAGCATTCTACCAAAAGTGTGATGAAGTAGATCGCTATTATAATATTTTGTAAAAGCCCTTTTCTGAGAATTTCTATTATCTTTTTCATAACTTTTTATTTGCAAGGTTAAGATATTTATGATATCGTTTTACTAAACATCCTTTTTGTCAAGTTGATAGAAGGCTTTATTTACTACCCAACCTAATACAAATGGGAAAGGACTAAACAACCCTTCATTTATTTTGGTCTGTTTTGCAAGAAAGCTTAATGCAGGCATTTTTGTCAATGCGTAAAATAAAATAAATGCTGTATAAACTTTAATAAATAAAAAAAATAGTTTAGAATCAGTAGAAATCCAAAGTGCATAAAGTCCTACTCCAATTTGCATTATCAAGTTTATTTTAATAATTAAATACATAGCAATAGCAGGTAGCAAGTGAACCTCAGGTTTCAATACAACTAACAACATCAAGGCTAGCATATTTATTATCATACACAACCAAAATATACTATCCTTTTTCATTTGCTTTTAGTTTGTTAATATACAGAACCCATCCGTAGAATATTATTACGTACATCACGAGAGTAAATAAATAATGATGGGTGGTTTCGAACATTGGGCGATAAAATTCATACACCCATTCTAACCCTGCACATCTAAGCATATTTGTTACTATTAGTCCTATTATTCCAAGTCCTATATATTTTGTCTTCAATTTTGTACTGCCGGGTAAAAGCGCAATTACGCCCGCATAAATCAGCATAAGTTCCAAGCCATTGCAAGCATCACCAATACGCAATATGACATGGTTATTCCTAACCAACATTGCTTCTGGAGTATAATTGCTTTCTACACAGTAAGCAGGCTGAAGCCCCGACTTACTAAATATATTTACAAATATGATAGTCCCTTTTCCGATTAGCATTGTCAAAATCTTATCGGGAAATCGAATTGGTTGAAGTATGTAAATGTATAAAATCCGCCAAACCACAACGCACAAAACAGACTTAGCTATGAATTGCTTAGCAGGACCGAAGCTTAACCACTTTTCTTTCATTTGCGTGGGATTTATTATTAATTTTATAAATACGCCGCAATATACATCCTTAACTTGAACCTGAATAAATTTCTCCGCTTTAACAACGAGCTTAAATAAATTTTTTAAATAGTCAAATTTATTTGTTTAAAACCATTATTGACCGAGAAAAAATAGGCATTATTTTCCCTCTCCTCAATTTTTGCGAAATATTGAAGTTTAAGGCTACTAGAGTAAGGTAGTCCTTATTCTTTAAAATGGATTTCTGTTTATGCGATTCTAAAAGCTTTTGATAAAAGCA
>CANCVE010000186.1 GCA_947381435.1 Chitinophagaceae bacterium | reverse complement strand
CGTGAGTTGAAACCTTGACAATTTTTACTCACGAACTTTCGACTCTCAACTTTCGACTTTCGACTAATTCAGAAGCAACTTCCTAAAAGCCGTTGAGTCTCCATTAAACACATCACAATCTACTTTGGTGGCAATTCCATTCACATGGCCTGACTGACTGTGTTGCCAAAACAACCAATCTCTGCCAATTCTTGGTTTATCTTGTTCATCGTAATGTGCCACCCAAAGCGGATAAGCATCAAACTCACTGCCCAAATATTTCTCGTAAAAATCTACATTACTATAAAGTATGGGTTTTGTTTTACAGGCTACTTCAATTGCATCCAAACATTCTTTCAATCGTTCACGCATCTTCAAAGGTGGCACGCCATACAATTGTTCAATATCAACAACCGGAGGAAGGTCGCCAGAATTTAGTTTAGCATTCTTAATAAAGTTTGCCGCCTGAATGGTTCCACTTTTCGTAGCCAAAAAGAAATGATAAGCACCACAAATCATCCCCGCCTTTTTAGCATTCGTATAGTTTTTCCGATAGTTTTCATCCACATTACCTAGCCCTTCTGTTGCTTTTATATAGGCGAAGCCCATACTAACATTTTTAACCTTCATAGAAGCTACTTTCTTCCAGGCAATACTGTTCTGAAAGCTACTTACATCAATGCCATGTATGTAATATTTGCTTGGCATCTCAATACCAAAAGCATCATAAATAGCTGCTTCTGCCTTCGTTTCCTCTTGTTGCAATTGCCAAACATGCACGACATACCATGCAAATAATCCTATAAAAAACAATACCCCCAACCAAATAAATACGCCATATCTCTTATTTGCAGGCTTCTTTGCTCCCAGGGGTTTCAGTACTTTCCGCTTTGCCATGAATCTCAATTAATCAATATTGATAGTCTCTTTCTTTCGATAAAAGAAAGTAAAAATATCCAATTAGCGGCTATTAGATAATGTAACCTTACTTTTACGTTCATGGTTTATTTTAATTTAACAGATAGTATCAACCTTTTAAAAAAGCTTACTGCCCGTAGAATATGGAATGCAGCCAAGGTAATGGGGAGTTTTCAGTTAAGTAAATTGCTCAGAAAGCCTATTCAATGGGGTTATCCAATATCTATTTCTTTTGAACCCACCACTAGTTGCAACCTTCGTTGCCCTGAATGCCCTAGTGGTTTAAGAGAGTTTACACGCCCCACAGGAATGTTGCAAAAAGATTTTTTTAGGGAAACGATAGATGATATCTACAAAGAAATTCTTTACCTCATATTTTACTTTCAGGGTGAACCTTACCTAAACCCCGACTTTCTGGAGATGGTAAAATATGCAAGTGACAAAGGCATTTACACAGCTACTAGCACCAATGCACATTACCTGACTGACGAAAAAGCAAAGAAAACTGTAGAGAGCGGTTTGGATAGATTAATCATTTCTGTAGACGGAACTACGCAGGAAGTTTATCAGCAATACCGTGTAGGGGGAAAACTAGATAAGGTATTAGAAGGGGCAAGAAATATTGTGAAATGGAAAAAAGAATTAAACAGTAAAACGCCTTTTATATTCTTTCAGTTCTTGGTGGTAAAACCCAATGAGCATCAAATAGAAGATATAAAGAAACTGGGTGCTGAAATTGGGGTAGATCAAGTACGTTTTAAGACTGCACAAGTATATGACTTTCAGAATGACCCCAACCAATTGATTCCTACCATAGAGAAATATAGCCGTTACAAGAAAGATAAAAATGGGCAGGTAAAATCGAGAAGTGGATTGCAAAACCATTGTTGGAAGTTATGGCATGCCAATGTAATTACTTGGGATGGCTTGGTGGTTCCTTGTTGCTTTGATAAGGATGCCACACATCAATTAGGTAATTTAAAAACACAATCTTTTAAAGAAACCTGGAATAACGATAACTACAAACAGTTTCGAAGCGAACTAATGACGAGCCGCAAAAACATTGATATATGTGCCAATTGTAGCGAAGGCCTTACCGTTTGGGAAGATTAAATAGTTACTACTCTGGGTTATTTCTACCACAAAAAACACTAGGATTGTGGGATATTATTTGTACAGAATTACCAAGATTGATTCTAAACCTTCGTGTCCTTTGGTTTTTTCCTTGTGTACTTTTTGGTAAACCTTAAGTGTAATTCCCTTTTTCCGCTAATTTAGCCGCCATCAAAAAAGACAAATTATTATGAGTTTAAGTGCAGATATTAAAAAGATAGAAAGAAGTTTTGTACCTCAAGATTTCACCATTACCACTTGGGAAAACCTAGAGCCTTTTTTTAAGACATTGCTTGAAAGAGAGATTAATAGTAGTGAAGACCTTGAACAATGGTTGAAGGATACGAGCGAAATAGAAGCCGTGATAAGTGAAGACGCCTGCTGGCGTCAAATAAAAATGACCTGCGACACTACCGATAAAGCCCTGGAAGAATCGTTTACTTTCTTTTGTATGGAGATTCAGCCGAAGCTTCAACCGTATGCTGATGCTTTGAACAAGAAGTTAATAGCATCACCATTTACAAAGGAATTGGATCAGGAAAAATTCTACACGTATCTGCGTAGCGTAAAGAAAAGTATAGATTTATTTAGGGAAGAAAACATTCCGTTGCAAGCCGAACTAAGTGTAATGCAACAACAATATGGTGCTATTGCCGGTAAGATGACGGTAGAAGTAAATGGGCAAGAATACACGCTTCAACAAGCTGCTAAGTTTTTGGAAAGTGAGGACAGAGACCTTCGCGAAACTGTTTACCGGAAAATACAAGACCGCCGCTTGCAGGATAAAGATGCCATGCATGAATTATATTCAGGCTTGATTGCTAAACGACATCAAGTAGCATTGAATGCTGGCTTTGCAAACTATCGCGATTATAAGTTTGTAGAACTTGGCCGTTTCGATTATACCAAAGAGGATTGTTATCAGTTTCACGAAGCAGTAAAGTTGCATGTACTTCCTTTGATAGATAAAATCTATGCTAAAAAGAAACAAAAGCTAGGATTGGACACCTTGAAACCATGGGATACAGAGGCTGAACCTGCTGGCATCAAGCCATTGAAACCTTTTACTACAGGTCAGGATTTATTGAAAAAATCAGAAGCTTGCTTCGAAAAGCTAAACCCTTTCTTCGCTGATTGTTTGCGCAAGATGGACGAATTGAAACATTTTGATCTGGAAAGCAGAAAAGGAAAAGCCCCCGGTGGTTACAACTGTCCGTTATCAGAAAGTGGTGCGCCATTTATCTTTATGAATGCTGCCGGACAAATGAGCGATGTAACCACGATGGTTCACGAAGGTGGTCACGCTATCCATTCTTTCTTGTCTCATAATCTGGAATTGAGTGCCTTTAAGGAGTATCCAATGGAGATTGCCGAAGTCGCAAGTATGTCGATGGAGTTATTTAGCATGAATCATTGGGAAAGCTTTTTTGATAATGCCGACGATTTAAAGCGTGCAAAGGAACATCAACTAGAGCGCACCATCACTATCTTCCCTTGGATTGCTATTATTGATAAGTTTCAACATTGGGTTTATGAAAACCCTATGCATACAATTGAGGAAAGAACCGCTACTTGGTCAGCCATATTAAAAGAGTTTTCTACCAATGCCATCGATTTTACAGGCTTGGATATGTACAGGGAAATTGCGTGGCAGCGTCAATTGCATTTATTCGAAGTTCCTTTTTATTACATAGAATATGGCATTGCGCAACTTGGCGCCATTGGTTTGTGGATGCAATACATGAAAAATCCTGAGCAGGCATTGCAGAATTATATCAATGCATTAAGCTTAGGTGGAACAAAGACATTACCTGTTTTGTATGAAACTGCAGGGTTAAAGTTTGATTTATCGCCAGACTATATAAAGACATTGATGGAATTCACTAACGAAGAAATGGAGAAACTATAAGAAGGATTGACCACAAAGAACACAAAGGTTTACACAAAGAAACACTAAGGAAAATAAATGTGTTTTTTCTTTCTTCAAATATTAGTGACCTTAGTTAAAACCCTTGTGCACTTTGTGGTTAGAAGAAAATAAAAAGGAACTGTAATTTGAGGAAACTATAAACCTCTTTTTACAGTTCTTCCATTTAGAACGCCAGTATGATTACCATTATCGAGCGTCAATTTACCATTTACAATTACATACTTAAATCCAATAGAATATTGATGTGGATTATCATAAGTGGCTAAGTCGTTCACTGTTTTTTCATCAAATAAAACAATATCTGCATTGTATCCTTCTGTTAATAGACCAATATTTTTCAATTGAAACTTTTGTGCAGGCAAACTCGTCATACGTCTGATGGCTTCTTCTAGTGAAATTACTTTTTGCTCTCTCACATATTTGCCAAGTACCCGTGCATTAGTACCATAAGAACGCGGATGTGGTGCTGCTTCTCCCACCACCCTAATGCCGCCATCGCTTGCAAACATGTTAAAAGGGTATTGCATAATTGCCTTCACATCTTCCTCACACATCCCATGAAACACCATACTACTTCCGCCTGCACTCACCATATCCATCACGGTATTAGTTTCTTCCTCGGCTGTGTGCGCCCTTCCTTTCATTTGGTTTACTTCTTCAATACTCTTTCCATTATAACTTTTATCTGGCTTAAAGTTGGCCACTACTGCATACGAAAAATGCTCAAGTCCTCTCTTTTTCAAACCTTTCAGCATTATGTTGGTAATCCTTTTGCGGGTTGCAGCGTTGGCTAGCCTTGCCACTATACTATCCTGCCCGTCTGCCAATGCCCAACTAGGCAACATAGTTCCTAGGTTTGTGCTACTTGCCGTGTACGGGTATTGGTCAATTGTGGCATCAATACCTTCTTCCCTAGCTTTAAATATTAGTGGTATCGTCGCTTTGCTACGCCCCCAGTTTTGTTCGCCCACTACTTTATAATGCGATATTTCTACAGGCATCTTCGCCTTTCTGGCAATGTCAATTGCTTCATTAATAGCTATCACTACGCTATCACCTTCACTACGTATGTGGCTAGCATATACGCCATTATGCTTTGCGGCAGCCTTTGCCAATCGCAACACTTCCTCCGTTTTGCTGTAAGTACCTGGTATATAAATTAGTCCTGTAGAAAATCCTACGGCACCGTCTGTCAAGGCATTTTCTACCAATGCTTCCATCCGTTGCATTTCGTCTTCGGTTGGCGTTCTATTTACTTTACCCATTACGGCCTTACGAACATCATTATGACCAATTAATGAACCGATATTGATTGATGTTTTTAGGCTATCCAGATAATTAAAATACTTCTTAATGTCTGTGTGCGAATCACCACAGTTGCCAGTAATTACGGTTGTCACTCCATCAAAAATAAAATTCCTAGCTGTAGGATCTTTCTTTTCTAGATTTTCTATGTGCGTATGAACATCAATGAATCCTGGACAAACAATCAAACCAGTGGCATCAATCACTTTTGTTGCTCTCCAATTATCAAGGTGACCTTTGGCAACTATTTTCCCATTTTTAATTGCCACATCACCAAGAGTCCAGCTATTTCCTGCGCCGTCTATTATTTTTCCATTCTTAATCAGCATATCTGCTTGCTGACTAAAGGCTGCTGTGGAAACAAAAAGAAGTAAGTAAAATATTTTTTTCATGCTAATAAAATCTATTTAGGAAGTAGTAAAAAGATGTAGGTAAAAAGTAAAAAAGACAATGGATTTCATTTAAAGCTGCATAATCTACTTTCTCAACATTACTTATACAATGTAAAAATCAGGTAAAATGTAACAGGTTAAATGATAAAAATGATTGTAACTACTCACCCCATCAGTAGTACAAGGATAATAATCCATCAAAAACATTATTATTATTTTTCTTGATAGTATCAATGACAGATCTTAGGATTGCAAAACGTTCTGCACCTCTTTCAGACCTGTATAGTCCCGATACCTTTGTTTTT
>CANCVE010000185.1 GCA_947381435.1 Chitinophagaceae bacterium | reverse complement strand
CTTAACCCTAACAAAATATGCCCTTTAAGTTTTAAAGTACTTATTCCAATAAAGTAAACTTTTCCCCTTTCTTTTTTCTACTGCTTACCACTAGCAACAATCCACTTACTACTTACTCCTATATTTGCCGCTCAAAAAAATGACAAGTTGTCTTTATCCAAGTTGTAGCATTTTATTTGAAAAGCGTTAATTCCATAAAAAAATATAGATATATTATATGTTCAAATTTATAAGTAAGTTATTAGGAGGAAATAAAAGTGAGAAAGATGTGGCGGAAATAAAGCCATTGATTGTAAAAATAAACCAACACTTTCAACAATATCAAAGCCTTACAAACGATGAATTGAGGAGTAAGACTGCCTATTTTAAGGAGCGTATTAAGGACCATTTAAAGGCAATAGATGGAGAAATAGAAGCCAAACAATCTGAGGCTGATGCTTTACCTGCGTCTGAAATACATGTTAAAGATGAAATTTACCAAGAGGTAGATAAACTAAAAAAAGAACGTGATAAACAAATAGAAGAAGTTTTAAAAGATATACTTCCAGAAGCTTTTGCAGTAATAAAAGAAACAGCTAAACGCTTTAAAGAAAATGAAACCATAGAGTCTTCAGCAACTTACTTAGATAGAGAATTATCTGTTAAAAAAGATTACATCTCGATAAAAGGTGATACTTGTATTTTTAAAAATACTTGGACTGCCGGTGGTGGAAAAGTAACTTGGAACATGGTGCATTACGATGTACAGCTGATAGGTGGCGCAGTTTTACATAGTGGAAAAATTGCCGAAATGGCAACTGGTGAAGGTAAAACTTTGGTTAGTACTCTTCCTGCTTACTTAAATGCATTATCGGGCGAAGGCGTACATATTGTTACCGTGAATGATTACCTAGCCAAACGTGATAGTGAGTGGAACGGTACTTTGTTTGAATGGCTAGGTTTGACGGTAGATTGTATAGATAAGCACCAACCCAATACGCCCGAACGTAGGAAAGCCTATCTGGCAGACATCACTTACGGTACAAATAATGAATTTGGGTTTGATTACCTACGTGACAACATGGTGCACAATCCTGACGAAATGGTACAACGCAAACATCATTTTGCGATGGTGGATGAGGTAGATAGTGTTTTGATTGATGATGCACGTACCCCTTTGATTATTAGTGGCCCAATAGGAAAACAAGATAATTTAGAACAATTCTTCGAACTAAAACCTCGTATCGAAAAATTAGTAGACGCCCAAAAACGTGCGGTAAATAGTTTTCTTCAAGAAGCAAAAAAGAAAATAGCAGAAGGAAATGAGGATCCAAAAGATGGAGGACTGGCTTTGTTTAGAGCACATAGAGGTTTGCCAAAGAATAGTGCTACTATTAAATTTTTGAGTGAACCCGGTGTTAGGATGAAGCTTCAAAAAGCCGAAAACTATTATCTAGCGGATCAGTCTAGGGAAATGCACATTGCCGACAAAGAATTGTATTTTTATATTGATGAGAAAAATAATTCTGTTGAATTGACAGATAAGGGAATTTCACTCATTACCAAAGCAGGTGAAGACCCACATTTCTTTATCATCCCAGACATAAGTGTTGGTTTGAATGAAGTGGAGAAAAGCAGCTTGCCATCTGAAGAAAAGCTACGTGAGAAAGAAACAATTATCAACGATTATTCTGTAAAAGCAGACAGAATACATACCGTTCAACAATTATTAAAAGCCTATACATTGTTCGACAAAGATGTTGAATATGTAGTGATGGAAGGTGCTGTAAAAATAGTAGACGAACAAACAGGACGTATACTAGATGGTCGTAGATATAGTGATGGTTTGCATCAGGCAATTGAAGCTAAAGAAAACGTAACCATTGAAGCAACAACCCAAACTTATGCCACTGTAACCTTACAAAATTACTTTAGGATGTACCACAAGCTTTGTGGTATGACAGGTACTGCAGAAACAGAAGCGGGTGAATTCTGGGACATCTACAAGCTTGACGTAGTTACTATACCAACCAATATTACAGCTATCAGAAAAGATGAGCAGGATTTAGTTTATAAGACTAAACGTGAAAAGTTTGGTGCAGTAATAGAAGAGATTACAAAACTAAGAGAGGCAGGTCGCCCGGTACTAGTTGGTACCACATCGGTAGAAGTAAGTGAATTATTGAGTAGAATGCTACGCCAAAAGCAAATACCACACAATGTTTTGAATGCAAAACAACATGCTCGTGAAGCACAGGTTGTGGCTGAAGCAGGTTTGGCTGGAGCAATTACTATTGCAACCAACATGGCTGGTCGTGGTACGGATATTAAGCTCGGGCCAGGCGTAAAAGAAGCAGGAGGTTTGGCAATTGTGGGTACAGAACGCCATGAAAGCCGTCGTGTAGACAGGCAGTTGCGTGGTCGTGCTGGTCGTCAGGGTGATCCAGGATCTACTATGTTCTTTGTGAGCTTAGAGGATGATTTGATGCGTATGTTTGGAAGCGAGCGTATTGCAAAGGTGATGGACTTTGCTGGGTATAAAGAAGGAGAAGTAATTCAACATCCAATGATTACCAAGAGCATTGAACGTGCACAGAAAAAAGTTGAGGAAAATAACTTTGGAATAAGGAAGCGTTTGCTAGAGTATGATGATGTTATGAATAAGCAACGTACCGTAATTTATGCTAAACGTAACCACGCCTTGTTTGGAGAAAGACTTGCACTTGATTTGGATAATGCATTTTACTCGGTTGCAGAAAGCCTTATTGGTTCGTACAAAGATTTAGGCGATTTTGAAGGATTTAAATTGGCAGTAATTGTAAATTTTGCCATTGAAACTGAGATTTCGAAAGAAGATTTTGACAGAGGAACAGAACAAAATTTAGCAGAGCAGCTCTACCAAGAAGCAATGTCTAATTACCAACGCAAAAAGGAAGAAATTGCTACTCATGCAGTTCCTGTATTTAAAGGAATTAGAAAAGACCAAGGAAATAAGATTGAGAATGTGATTGTTCCATTTACTGATGGGAAACGTTTCTTGCAAGTATTAGCAAATTTGGATAAAACTGTAGAGTCTGATGGCTTAGAGATGTTGAATAGCCTAGAAAAAACAGTTACCCTAAACTTCATAGATGATGAATGGAAGGAACATTTAAGGGCAATGGACGATTTGAAACAAAGTGTTCAAACTGCCACTTACGAGCAAAAAGACCCATTGGTAATCTATAAGGTAGAAGCCTTTAACTTGTTTAAAAACATGGATGGCGTAGTTAATAAAAATATAGTTGAGTTTTTATCTCATTCAAGTATTCCTGTTGAAGAGGAAGGACAAGTAAGGGAAGGACACCAAGAAAAAACAGACTTGAGCCAACTAAAAACACGCAAGCAAGATGTTGATGCAATTGGTAGAGAAGTTCCATCGGAGGATGACTATATTGATCCTACACCGGTAAAACAACAACCCATTATAGTTGGTCCAAAAACAGGCAGAAATGATCCTTGCCCTTGTGGAAGTGGCAAAAAGTTTAAGTCTTGTCACGGACAAGATGCATAATAATTTTGATTAAAATTTAAAAGGCTGTTTAGAAGAAAAATCTTTTAAACAGCCTTTTTTTCATTTGTAGTACCTTTTGTTTTGTATTTACACCCAATAGATAAGTAGAAAACAGCAAATACACAATTTACTTATAATTAAATTGACAATAAATTTTGTTTTAAAAATACAATACCGTTTAAATAATGATTTAAACAAAAGTGTAGAAAAGTTTACATATTGTAATAATTGGAGGCATTTACACAAAAAAGAAGGGTCGCATAGACATGCAACCCCGTTTTTAAAATCCAATATCCTATGAAAACCGAGACAAATATATAGAACCTTTTTCTAATTGCAACTCATTTTCTATATTTTTTATAAACTTTTTTTACTCAATCGTATAACCTTAGTCTTTGTTCATAAGCCAGATATAAAATTGAGGAAACGCCTGCTGCCAAAATTTTTCATTATGTTCACCGATTGGATTTAAGAGTCTCACAACTTCATAGCGTCTTTTCTTTAAGCAGATATCGTACATTTTCTCTACATCACTCACCATTGTGCTACTTTCTTTGCCCCCAGCATAAAAATAAAACCGGGGTAGTTCTTTAGTAACAGCATTTTCTGCTTCTGTATAAATTGATGGAGCAATCCAAAAAGAAGGTGAAAAAACACCAGCTGCTCCAAATACATCAGGATATTTCAAGATAGCATATTCACTTACTAATGCTCCCATACTACTGCCGGCAATGAATGTATATTCCCTCCCCTTCTTTGTCCGATATCTTGTATCAATAAACGGCTTTAAGTTCTTAACTAAAAACTCAACATATTCCTTTCCTTCTCCCTTCTGGTCAGGAGAGGTAAACCCTCCTTTTGTTGAAAAATCATAGGGGCAATATTCATTTAGTCTCTTGTCTCCCCCATTATCTATACCCACCACAATACATTCTTGGTTAATCTTTTTTTGCAAAGAATCTAAGCATTCATCTATCCCCCATTCCCCAAAAGCTGCAGTTTGATCATTAAACAGATTTTGCCCATCCTGCATATATAATACGGGGTACGTTTTGGAGCTGGCGGCATATCCCTTCGGCAAATAAATCCAAATTTTTCTCTTTCTATTTAACTGAGGAATTGCAAATGCTGTATCGATAATCTTAACCTGAGGACTAGCACTATAGCGTTTTGGTCTCTCAGGATAATCATCTTTCCAACCAGCAATATTTATCTCCATTGAAATGTCAGCAGAAACGTCAAGCACTCTGTCTTTTGTATCCCTTCCATCTGCCATACACTCTACTTTATCAAAGCTTCCTCTAGTAAATTTGAAGGCATAATTACCAATTGCTACATCCTTAATTACGATACTCTTTCGACCACCAGCAAAAGGTTTTAGCTTGTAATTAGGGTCCTGTGGGTTCCAATTATTGAATGTCCCACTTACATAAATATCATCTTCTTTTTTTGTGGCAACACTTGTAACCACTAATCTTACAGAAAATTGGGCAATCAAGGGCTTGATAACCAAAAGGAACATCCCAATAACGAGTATCTTTTTCATAAACTGCATATTCTAGATTGAAACAAAAAAGCCACCTTCCTTCAACAGAATGGTGGCTATAAAATTAATTGACTAAAAATTTTTTTTTATTAATCCAAGATTTCCACATCTTTTGGGTACTTATTTTTATTAAACTGAAATATATCATCACTTACACTAGCATTTGTGTTTGTATTGCTAATTGTCAACTCTATAGTATTATTACTCTTATCTAAAACTTTCGCTTTTGTTATAAAGTTCTTTTCCTTGTCAATGAAAATATTAATCTTCTGCACATTTTTTCTTTTATCGTTTGGCACAAGTTCTACTTGATAAAAAGTACCCACAGATGAAACTAACTTATAGGTATAATCTTTATCGTAAAAATTAGAAAGTAAAATTTGAGGACTTAAAGTAGAACCCGCATCATCTACACCCGATACAGTTATTGTCTTATTACCGTCAAAGTTGTAAATCTTACTTCCATCACAAATAATCTCTACTTTGCTTTGTTTCATCAAGTATTTATGTCCTTTAAGTGAAACAGACCCCGTACGAACGCCATTATTTGTGCCTTTGCTAGTAACAGACTTTAGTGAGAAGGTTGCAGTTATTGCTTTGAATGTTTTAATTTTTGCATTAACCCCATCCAATACTTTTTTTGCAGCAGGATCATTTTGAGCCATTAGGGAATTTGTTAACAGGGAAATTGAGATAAAAACGAGAATACAAAATTTGTTCATGAAATAAATTTGAGCCGCAAATATAAGTTAGCACAATTAAGATATAAGCAGAGGAGGATGGTTTAACGAACTATTGATATAAAACCACCGATAAAAAGAAATGAATAACCGAAATGGCTGATTTTTACATAAACTCAAATAACAAAAAAGGAGACTAACAAATAGCTAGCCTCCTTTAATATATGATTATTTTATTTATTCTTATTCAGAAGGTAATG
>CANCVE010000184.1 GCA_947381435.1 Chitinophagaceae bacterium | reverse complement strand
AAAGGAACATACAGTGTAACTATCAGAGAAACTGCTAGTGGAACAATAGTTAATCAATCAAATTTATCAGTAAACTAGTTATTAGTCGAAAGTTGAAAGTCGAAAGTATTTGGTTTACTTTTAACTTTCAACTTTTAACTTTCAACTTTAATCATAAAGAATATGCAAACGATTGTAAAAAGTGTGAAATTGATTGGGTTAGCCCTTGTTATTGGAATATGCTTTACGAGTACAAACGTAAATGCCCAAAGTCCTGCGGATGATCCAGGCATTGGTGGACCGGGTTCACCAGGAAATGGTCCGAGTGGTGATGGAAGTCCTGTAGTTCCTTTTGATGGTGGTATGAGTTTGATGCTAGCTATTTCTGGTATTACTTATGCTTCTAAGAAGCTTAGAGGAATACATAAATAGTTTCTTTACCCTATTTTAGGTTTATATTTGTTTTGGAGCATTCTTTCCTTTTATTTGGAGAGAATGCTTTCTGTATATTATCAAGTACCATAATTTTGGAACAGTATGAATTGTCGTAGTATTTCATTAACCTTAGTTTTCACCATATTTCTTAGTATTAATTTAAAAGCACAGACTCTTGCTTTTCCTGGGGCTGAGGGCTTTGGAAGATTTACTTCTGGTGGAAGAGGTGGTGTTGTATATTACGTTACAGATTTAACAGATAATGCTACTAAACCTACCGTTGGAAGCTTAAGATACGGCATTACTAAACTTACTGGAGCTAGAACTATCTTATTTAAAGTTTCGGGAACTATAAATTTAACAGATGCATTAGTTATTTCGAAAGGTGATATTACAATTGCGGGGCAATCGGCTCCCGGAGATGGTATTTGTTTAAAAGGTTATACATTCAGAATTAATGCAAGTAATGTAATTGTACGGTACATTAGATGTAGATTGGGTGATGTTAATTCTTTTATTGATGACGCAATGGATGCCAATGGTACCTATCCTATTGTTTCTTTTAGTAATATAATTATCGACCATTGTTCATTGAGTTGGTCTATCGATGAGACAGGAACTTTTTACGACAATAAGAATTTTACCCTTCAATGGTGTATTTTGAGTGAGAGTCTTTATCAGTCTGTAGATCCTAAAGGCGATCATGGGTATGGAGGAATATGGGGTGGTCAAGGTGCTACTTTTCATCATAACTTATTAGCACACCATAGTAGCAGAAATCCAAGGTTTTGCGGAAGTAGGTATACTGGTGATTCTTTAAATGAAATTGTAGATATGCGTAATAACGTAATTTACAATTGGGGAAACATTAATTCTTCTTATGGTGGCGAGGGTGGTAATTATAATATGATTAATAATTATTACAAATCTGGACCTGCTACAAGAGGTAGCCACACGGTGAGTAGTACCAGCAACTTACGCAACCGAATTTGTAACTATACCAGTTATTTCTGTACCAAAGATGCTTTTATTTATCCTGATACTGTTTATGGAGGTAAGTTTTATTTAGCTGGTAATTATGTTGATGGATTTCCAGATGTAACCAATGATAATTGGACTAAAGGAATGCAGCCCGATTCGTATTGGAATGTTAAAACACTAATGGCTAGGAATAGGCTTTCCGCTCCTTTAGCAGTTGCGCCAGTTACTACCCAATCAGCTACTGACGCTTATATCTCTATTTTAGATAATGTTGGCGCCACTTTGCCCAAAAGAGATACGGTAGATAGAAGAATTATTATGGAAACAAAAACGGGTACTGCAACCTTTGAAGGCAAAGGATATGCGGCCATTAATAGTGTCGGGATTTCGCATCCGTCTGGTATTATTGATAGTCAAAATGATGTAGGCGGTTGGCCTGTTCTGAATAGTACTACGCCACCAGTGGATACTGACGCTGATGGTATGCCTGATGATTGGGAGTTATTGCATGGTTTAAATCCTAAAAATGCAGTTGATAGAAATACACTAGATACCGCTGGGTATACTATGCTTGAAAACTACCTTAATAGTATAGGTACTTCTACCCCCCTGCCCCTTAGCCTAACTTCTTTTGTGGTAACAAATGTAAATGGTGTAAATGTACTTAGTTGGATTATCCCAAATAATGCGCAGGTAAATCATATAGAAATTGAAAAAAGCACTAATGGGATTAGCTTCTTTTTATTAACATCTATAAGTAATAATACTACGTTTCAAGATAGAAATTCTATTGCTGGAAATAACTATTACAGGCTGAAAGTTTATGATAATGCGGGAAGTTTCATTTATAGTAATATCGTTTCTGTTAATGTAATTACTCATTTAAAGTTTTCAATAAGCCCAAATCCTGCAACTAAAACTTTGCAAATCAGTCACCCGTTAGCTAATAGCCACACTCAAATAGTAGTTTTTGCCGATAACGGTAAAGTTTTACTTAAGAAAAAGGCTATTATTGGTAATGCGCAAACATCAATAGATATTAGTCATTTGAGTGTTGGCAATTATTTAATACTCTTTGATGATAGAAATGAAAAATTTACCACTAAGTTTGTTAAGAAGTAAAATCTAAGGCACATTTTCTTTATGCATTATTGATGTTAACGTTTAAGGTTGTGAATTATGAATCTGAAGAAATTTTACAAATACATTGATTTAAACTATTATTCTGCAACTCCTAAATATTTGCAACTTGCCAATGCCATTACCAAAGCAATTGATGAAGGAAAACTGCAAAAGGGCGACATGCTTCCTTCCATTAATGAATTAAGTTTTGAATTTGAAATCTCAAGAGATACGGCCGAAAAAGGATATAAACATTTAAAATCTATTGGCATTTTAAGTTCAGTTGCGGGAAAAGGATACTTTGTAAAGGATACAGATGTAGATAATCAGCTGAAAATTCTGATGCTGTTTAATAAACTTAGCCCTCACAAAAAAGTTATCTACGATTCATTTGTAGCAAATATTGCCCCAACTGCTGCAATCGATTTCTTTATCTATAATAACGACTTTGCTGTATTTAAAAGAATATTGACGCCTAGAATAGATAACTATACGCACTATGTGGTTATGCCTCATTTTAAAGACGGTGGCGAAAATGCTTATGAAATTCTTAATTCTATTCCAAAACATAAACTAGTAGTTATAGATAAATTGTTGCCAGGCATTACAGGCGAGTTTGCTGCCGTTTATCAAAACTTTGAAAAGGATATTTATAATGGCTTAGAGAATGCATTGCCCCTTTTGAGCAAGTACCATACTTTAAAGATTGTTTGTTTAGAATATGCCATCTATCCTAAAGAAATTGTAAAAGGGTTTCTAAACTTCTGCCGTCAGTATGCTTTTAATTATGTTGTGGTGAATGATCTTCATTCGGCTAAAATTGATACTGGTGATGTATTTATTACCCACATGGAAAATGACCTTGTAGAATTGATTGAAAAAATATTAGCTTCCAATCTTCAGGTGGGGAAAGAAGTAGGGGTAATTTCCTACAATGAGTCGCCTTTAAAGAAGATAATTCTTAATGGTATCACAACCCTTTCTACCGATTTTCAAATGATGGGCGAGCGTGCCGCTAAGGCTGTTCTAGAAAAGAGTTTGGAAAAACAGGAGATTACATTTCATATTAATGTTAGGGCATCATTGTAGTTTAATAATTTGACTACTTTGGCTGTTGTAAGTAATAGGTACTAGGTTATAAGTTATACGTTACAAGAAATGGGTTATAACTAAAAAAGAGGCTACTCCAATTGGGGCAGCCTCTTATCAACTCATAACTCATAACTAATCACTAAATACCTACATTCCAGTTACGGTAATTTCTATTATATCACTAGCAGTACCCACTTCGGCATCTTGGTATAGGTACACAAATCTGTATTTCCAAAGTGCCGCCACGCCACTTGCTGGCAGTGCAGAATTGTCGGTATAAGAAGAAGAAATGGCTTTATCAAACTTCACATAACCTTTTCCATCACCCCAATCTTTATAAATCTGAGCCCCTTGATACTGGTCTTTCAGGTATTTAAAATAAGGATGGCCCACATGCAAAGAATACTTTGGGGCAGGTTTTCCGTTGGCAGGTACAAAAGGCGTAATGGTAGCTTCTATGCCCAAATCTATTCCAATTGCCACCGAGTAATTAGTGCTTTTTTTACTATCAGCTGCAATATCGCTAAACCTATCACGCATACCTGGATGAACGCCTGCGGGTGCTACGCTTAGCGTAGGCAATGGTGGTGGCGCGGAAACAATTCCGTTATCTACACCGTGAATTAATGTTTTTTCATGCGATGTCCAAGAGGCATCATACTTTATATACTTAGCGCGCGTTTCTATTTCATAACCTAGATAAAGCCTGTCGGCCTTTATTTTAGCTACTTTAAGTACATCTAGGCCAAGGGCATAATTGTCTATTTTATCACAAAAATTACCTTGTTGTTTGTAAAAACCTTCTGCTGTTTCATCTATAAATCCGTGTGACATATTTTTTCTATTAATTGATTACTAAAAAATTGTTTTTCAAGCTAATGAAGCCTGTTTTATTTAAAAAAATCTTCCCCGAAGTCATCTCGGGGTCGCCCTGAGTCACTTCGGGGGTGTTAGAAATCACTTCGGGGTCGCCCGGAGTCACTTCAGGGGTGTTAGAAATGACTTCGGGGTCGCCCGGAGTCACTTCGGGGGGGTAGGAAATGACTTCGGGGGTGTCCGAAGTCATTCCGGGGGCGTTAGAAATGACTTCAGGGAAGCCTTTTCTTGCCCCAAAAGCGTTAACCATCCTTTTTTAGAGGTACAATAATGAGGCGATAGGCAAAGAGGTAAGAGGAAAAGAGGGGAATTGGAAAAGAGGAGATAGGGAAATAGGAGATAGGGAAAGAGTAAGTTGGGAAAAGTGAATGAGTAAAAGGAAGCGTCACGAGAAAATATTTTATGAGTGATAAATACTTGTCTGGCAGAAGCGCTTTACCAAACTTTCAAAACCCCATTTCCTCGCTTGAGACCGCAAAGTAGGTTATTGTTGTGGGATGGGAGGAAATAAGATTTTGGGAGGGGATGGTTTTATTGTAGAGACAAGGCATGCCTTGTCTCTACAGCTACTATCTGATAAATCTTTTCATTTATATTTGTGATGTGGGAAACCTAAATGATAATGCTCTTAAGGTAATAAGATTTAATACAAACAATAGTTGAAAAATGAAAATGAAATTAATTATTCTCCATTTTTTGTTTTTAAGTTGGAGTGCAATTGGGCAAAATAAAATTGAAAGCTTTCCTAATTTAATTTCCTTTGTTGACCCCTCATTTGCAAATTCGGACAATATTTTTCCTTTAGCTTTTATTAATATTCAACTTGATAGTAAGAATTATAAAATACCTGTATCTTATTCTCTGCTTAATGATAACAACAGAAATAATTTTTTAAATAAAAGTGATAACATTGACAATTATTGTTTTGAGGTATTGAAAAATGGAAAATGCAAGCCATTATTTAAAAAAGAAGCATTAAATCTACCAACAGATTGGTTGAAATATCTAAAAAAAACTAAAGAAAACTATGATAGAGCAAAATCCATAATTGACCTCAATAATTACATTAAGTTTTTGAATAAGCCAAAGTGGTGGCAAGATGATGCTACACCTATGGATGCAGAGGGAAAACCTTTGTTGTTTATTTGTCAATTGGAATTAAAAGACATAACCACTGATGATTGTTCACTTTATATTTTTTTTGATAAAAAGAGAAAATTGGTGAGACAAATTTATCAACGAGACTAAATTCAGCCATCTTATACGATGTTGGTGTAAACACACAACATCGGCGGTGCAATCCATTCCTTTTCGCATCGACAATTAAGGTGATTGTCACATTGAGGCATTAATTAGTGATTCTCAAGTTTGTTGTAAATGACAAAAAGTTCATTTCGAATATCACGATGATTGTCACCCAGAGCCTGTCGAAGGCTACCGTGTACACACATCTTTATGGTTACCTTTAAAAAATGTACACAATAAATTTCAATGGTAAGATTGACAAACGTTTGGAGGTTCGGAGCAAGTCATTGTCTCGTAGCATGTTGGCAAACTGTTCTACAAGTATCCAGTCCATTT
>CANCVE010000183.1 GCA_947381435.1 Chitinophagaceae bacterium | reverse complement strand
GATGGGAAACTGATTAGCCCTGATGCATGGTCGCCCGAACATGGCCCTAATCTAAAAGAAGGGGATAAAACACACTATCCCGGTGCTGCCTACGACCAACAAATAGTGTACGATTTATTCAGTAATTATATTGACGCAGAAAATGTGTTGAATAAGGATAAGGCGTACAAGGAAAAAATAATGGCCATCAGGAATAAGATGTTGCCACCTCTAATTGGTAAATGGGGGCAGTTGCAGGAATGGATGGAAGATGTAGATAGAAAAGATGACCATCATCGGCATAACTCACATTTGTTTGGCGTTTATCCGGGACGACAAATCAGTCCTATTCTAACACCTGATTGGGCAAAAGCCTCTGTTGTTTCCTTAGATGCAAGGGGCAATGAGAGTACGGGATGGAGTACTGCTTGGCGAATTGGCATTTATGCAAGGTTGATGGAAGGAGAAAAGGCGTTACTGAAAATTAGGAAACAGATTTATCCTGCACCGTCAACAATGGCAAGTATCAGGCATGAAACAGGGTTATATCCAAACTTATTTAACGCATATCCTTATCAGATAGATGGCAATTTCGGCTATACTGCCGGTGTAACAGAGATGCTTTTGCAAAGTCATGAAGGATTTATTCATTTTTTGCCTGCCCTCCCCACAGCTTGGAAGGATGGATATATAAAGGGATTGAAGGCAAGGGGTAATTTGACAATTGATTTATTTTGGAAAGATAAAAAGCTGAATAAGGCAATCATTAAACCAACATTTACAGGTCAATATCAATTTAGAATTGAAGACAAAACAAAGACGATGTCCTTAGTAGGAGGAAAAGAATATGTAGTCGATGGAGATTTGAAGGAGTTGAAATAAATGAAATTTAATGTTCAATACAAACTAATGTAACCCCTTAATTTATTGGCTTTTTTCATTTTGCAATAGTATAATGCTTACTAAACTTAAATATTAATTTTAATTGGAATTATGAGAATGAATAGTATAATCAACCACATATTTGTCATTTTTTTTGTTTTCATCAGCAATTTATTTTTTAATGAACAGATTTATGCACAATACCAAAATGCAGATAATAATCTTGTAAAAGGATTCGAAAATCCACCAAATGCTGCAAAGCCAATGGTTTGGTGGCGATGGATGGGAACACAGGTTAGTAAGGAAGGCATTTCTAGAGATATGGAAGCCTTGAAAAGAGTGGGTATTGGTGGAGTTGTATTCTTTCAGATGGATCCGAATGTGAAAATATCTGATAGTAAGCTTTTGAATAGTAAATTACCCAATGTGAAAACGTTGAGTGATGAATGGTGGGCACTCATTCAATTTGCTATCAAGGAAGCTCAACGCTGTGGGCTTGACTTTACCTTTCAAGATTGTTTAGGTTGGTCTACAAACGGAGGGCCGTGGATTAAGCCTGAACAGTCGATGCTAAAAATAGTCTCTACTGAAACATTTTTGAATCAAAATGAACTTGTTATTCAACTTACAAAGCCTAAGGTAGATGCAAAATGGAACTTTTACAGAGATGTTTCTGTGTTAGCCATCAAACTTCATAGTGATAGTACCAAACAGGTATTTGGCGATTATACAAAAGATCTTACCTCGTTGATGGACACCAATGGCATTGTGAAATGGACAAAGCCAGAAGGCGATTGGCGATTGATACGTTTCGGATACACTACTACGGGTAATATGCAACATCCAGTTTCACCAGAAGTAAATGGTTTGGAATGTGATAAGATGAACAAGGAAGCACTAAAAACTCATTTTGAAAACTATCCTGCTAGAATAATTAAGGAAGCAGGTACTCTAGCAGGTAAAACCCTATCAACTATCTTGGTAGATAGCTATGAGGCTGGTGAACAGAATTGGACACCCCAATTTGCCATTGAATTTAAATGGAGAAGGGGATATGAATTATTAAAATGGCTGCCTGTTTTAAATGGTTATACCGTTAATAGTCCTGATGAAACCAAGCGATTTCTGGCAGATTATAAACTTACAATAGCAGAATTATATGTAGATGAAAATTATGCTGCAATTGGTGACCTTACTCATCAGTATCCAAATATGAAGATAGAATTGCAACCTTACAACACTCCTTTTAATTTTTTGAATGGGGGTGTGAAGGCAGATATTCCTGCTGGAGAGTTTTGGCATAGCAATAAAGTTTATGGATGGTGGTCATTGCCATTGGCGGCATCTGCGGGGCATATTGCGGGCAAGCAGGTTATTGCTGCTGAGTCATATACAACTTCGCCTGAGTTTGCTAATTGGAATACTACGCCAATCAATTTGAAAGCTGAGGGAGATTTAGCCTATTCGAAGGGCATTAATAGATACGAAATACATGTGATGGCACACCAACCTTGGTCTCCTAATTTTAAGCCTGGTATGGTTGCGGGCCCTTATGGATTACAAATGAATCCTAATAATACGTGGTGGAATCAATCTAAATCATGGATATATTACTTATCTAGGTGTCAATATTTATTGCAGCAGGGAAAATTTGTGGCAGATGTATGTTACCTGTTAGGGGATGGGGTAAAGGGGTATACTCTTGAAAACGGGTATTGTGGAGATGCAATTAGTGAGCAGGAACTGATAAATAAAATAACGGTAAAAGCTGGTCTGCTTACGACAGTGAGTGGAATGAGTTATCAGGTTTTGGTATTGCCAAACAATACAACGATTAGTTTTTCATTAGCAAAAAAGTTGAAACAATTAGTGGCTGATGGTGCTATAGTTATCGCTCCGAAGCCAATTAAGAATAATAGTTTAACAAATTATCCTTCCGAGGATAGTAAAGTAAAGCAAATTGGTCAGGAAGTATGGGGTAATTGTGATGGCATCAAGGATTTTGAAAACACTTATGGAAAGGGAAAAGTTATTTGGGGAAAAGAACTAAAAGAGGTACTAGCTGATTTGAAAGTGTCAAAAGATGCAGAAATAGATGGTGTTTCAAATGGGAATGACATTGTTTGGACACATAGAAAAAAAGAGGAAACAGATTTTTATTTCTTTGCTAACCAAACAGAAAAGTATCAAACAGTAAATTTATCTCTAAGGGTTAATGGCAAAGTGCCTGAATTGTGGAATGCCGAAACTGGAAAAGTTAGTGATGCTACTATTTGGGAAGAAAAAGAGGGAAGAACTATTATTAAACTGCCTTTTAATCCATTACAATCTTGGTTTATTGTTTTTAGAAAACCCTCTACTAAAATCAATAATTTTGTTTCCTGTTCTAGTAATGCCTCCAATTTATCGGTTAAAAACATCAATGGAAATCAATATTTATTAGCTACTCAAAATGGAACTTATTCTCTCATCACTAAACGGAATAAAAAAATTGTTCAAAATGTGGCTTCAATACCTAATCAAATTGCTTTAGATGGAAGTTGGCAGGTCGATTTTCCTCCAAATTTAGGTACAGCCACATCAGCAACCTTTTTTACCTTAAGCTCTTGGAGCGAAAATGCAGATAATGGGATTAAGTATTTTTCTGGCACTGCTACTTACACTAAGAAGTTGATAATTACTAAAGAGATGTTGGGTGCAGATAAGCTACTTTATTTAGATTTAGGGGCTGTAAAAGACATTGCGGAGGTAGAGGTAAATGGGCAATTGATGGCTACGTTATGGAAACCACCCTTTGTTTTATCTATTGCAGAAGCAGTGCATGAAGGTGAAAATTTATTGACCATAAAAGTTACAAATACTTGGGCTAATAGGTTGATAGGGGATGAACAAGAAACCGAGGACATACAATGGGGTAAACCTACCTTTACTTCGGATAAAGAAAAGTTGTATAGGGGGAGGTCATTAACAGCTTTTCCTGATTGGTTTATCTATCAACGACCAAGACCAAATAAGGGTAGATATACTTTCACTACATGGAATTACTATCGAAAAGAAGACAGATTATTGCCTTCAGGTTTGCTAGGGCCAGTAAATTTGATAATGGGTCGGCTTATAAAATTAGCATCTAATTAATAGTAGGTTGGCAGAAAATTAGAGGCTTTGGGGGATAGCTTTCCACAGAAAGAGTTTAACAATATTTGTTTTATTATTTAATCACAACTTAAATAAATGAAAAATGTGTTATTGAAAGTATCTATTTGTTCTATTGTATTAATCTTGCTTTCATGCCGATTGTCGTTTGCACAGCAAACCCAAAATCGAACAAGTGATAGTTTGATTGCTGCTAGTCAAACTGGTGCAATGCCATTAATATTTCCCGTTAATCAGTCTTTTGGAAACTTTGCAGTTAGTGATTTTAATGATGAAAAAGAGTTTTCAATTAGAGGTGGACTACCCAATTTCTTTTCGAAAGCAAAAAGTGGTAAACCTGTAACTATCGCTTATTTAGGAGGAAGTATCACCCGTGCTGATGAGTGTTACAGAATGCAGTTTGCCGCTTATTTGCAAAATACCTATCCTACTATCACTTTCAAATCTATTAATGCGGGCATATCTGGCACCGGTACTGACTTGGGAGCTTGCAGGCTTCAGGAACAGGTATTAAATTACCATCCAGATGTAGTTTTTGTAGAGTTGGCCGTTAATGGTGGGCCAAATGAAGCAATGGAGGGTATCGTCAGACAAATCATCAAACATAATCCCCAAACAGACATCTGTTTAATTTATACAATTTACAAAGCACAGACACGATATTATTCAGTAGGCAAATACCCTCCGAATATTGAATCCTTAGACAAATTAGCTGTCCATTATAACCTCCCTTCCATTCATTTGGGTATGGAAACGAGTATTCTTGAAAAAGAAGATAAACTTGTGTTTGCTGCAGCTAATCCTGTTTTGGGTAAGATTGTTTTTTCAAAAGATGGCGTGCACCCCACACAAGAAGGAGGTAACTTATATGCTGCTGCAATGGCGAGGGCTTTCAATAAAATGAAGGATGGAGCTGCTGAAATTACTAGCCATGTATTGTCTAAACCACTTTTAAAAAGTAATTGGGAAGATGCACATTGGTATCCTTTCAATGCAAATATTTCATTTAGTAAAGGTTGGAAAGAGGGAGGAACCGATAAAGTAGAAAGTTTTAAACAATTCAATCCATGGTTTTCCACCGTTATGCAAGCCGAGAAGGCAGGAGAATACCTCAGTTTTTCTTTTGTAGGAGATGCGTTTGGCATTTTTGATATTGGTGGACCAGAAGTAGGACAATTAGCCATTGAATTGGATGGAAAGAAAGTGAAACTGATGCCTACTACGAATGCAAGAATTGCAAAAGCAGTTTATAGTGATAGTAATGAAACAGCATTGTTAAATAGGTTTAATATTAATTGCAACAACCGCTATCGTGGTCAGTTTGATATTGTAGAAGTGGAGCCCGGCAAGCATCATGTAAAGTTGTTTATCTCAGATAGAATAGCAGATAAAAAGACAATTCTAGGCAATAATGTTAATGATATTATTCTTCATCCAGCTAAATATGATCAGACAAAAATTTATTTAGGAAGGCTGCTGATAAGAGGGGAATTAGAAAGCTTAAAACATGAAAAGTAAAATTACAGCCAGCTATTATAGGTAAGCTCCACCTCTATTTGCCTGCTAACCTGCCGCAACTTGTCGGCAATCAAATCATTGTGCATACAATAACTGTAAGTGATTTAAATTATAAAATTAGTATACAAAAATCGTCATGGGGTTGCTCCTTTTAGCCCGAAAGGAACAATAGATGCTGATTAGGTTGCTCCTATTTTACAATAAGGAGCAACGTTTAGAGTAAAAAGGGCAATAATTTGAAAGAAATGGGCAAAGAGAGATAGAGAAAAGGCAAAGAGGGGATAGGCAATAGAAAAAGAGGCAGTTGAAAAGGTAATACTTCTTAACTGCCTCTTTTCTTTTTCTCAAAATGCTAAACTCAGGACTCTTGACTCAGGACTCTTGACTCTTGACTTTCAACTTTCGACTCTAAACTCACAACGCTTCTAGCTTCACCTCAATAACCTTTTCAGTACTATTTAATGATAGCGTAATTAGTGTAGGCACAGATTGGTTGATGATAAATTCCTTAGTTCCACTTGCGGTTTTACAGGTAGCCTTAAAGCCTTTTGCATTGTGCGATGGTGTGCAACTGATTAATAATTCATTGCCAACCTGTACAAA
>CANCVE010000182.1 GCA_947381435.1 Chitinophagaceae bacterium | reverse complement strand
TACAAATTTTTATTGAAAAGATACTTAAATAAAGGTGAATGAAAGTAAAACAATCACCTTTATTATTATAGCGGTTCATTTACTAAATACGTCCATTTTTAGCATCAAACTGTCTAATATACGAAGTAGTAGATTCAATATTAGCTTTTGAAGATGCTCCAAAAAGAATAGACTCTATGTTAGGAAGGTTACATACATATTCAATGGCTTCTTTTGGGTTTATTGCCCCACCACCTAAAACTTGCATTGCGATTACTTTAGCCTTTGTGTTCTGTAATGCTTTTTCATATACCTCTTTACCGCCAGACATTCTAAATCCAACTTTATTTATTGATGCACAAACAACTGGATTATCTAAACCAGCCTTTGCTAGCTCTTCAACAAGCTTAGGCAAATTCATAGTGATGAATCCAGCGTCAGCATTATATTTCTTTTTTACGTAATAATGAAATCCAACTAAAACATCAACGGCTCTTAAGCCTAGCAATAAATCAGTAATTACATTCTGTAAAAAAATAACAGGAGTATTTACTCCTTTGAACATTTTCATTTCCACGTCTACCAAAAGCTCCATTATAGATATGAAGTCTTTAGATAGAAAAGCCATTCCTCCCTTAAATATAGAACCGAAAAAATTTCCAGGAACATACTCCTTCAAAGTACCTACAATTCCTAGTTCAGTCACAGCATTAGCATACTTGTGTGCATAAGGCATACAAGGAAAAACACTGTAGCCATTGTATTTCTCAGAGTCGTCTCTAATTATGTCACAAATTTTAGATATTCTGTCATGCGTAGTACACATAAATGTATTTATACCTACATTTCTTGCATCATCTAACGTTCTGATGATTGCACTATCTTCTCTAAATTTAATAGACTGAGCCCTTGACTTTTCGTCAGATATGTGATTGACGGCAAAGAACTGATTATCTCCAAAAAGTATTCTTTCCATAAATATTATTTAGCACTTTGTTTGATTAAATGAATTGCTTTATCTGTATTTGCAGCACTGGCAAAGGTGTTAATTGAATTAGGTTGATTTCCCATTGCTGATTGCGTAAAATAGTGAAGTTGCGAGGAGTATTCTTCTCCTCTTAAGTAAAAATCAACTCCTTCTTGTAAATCTGTAATATATTTTACATTCCACCCTTTATTATAACCAGGCAAAACATCTGCATCTTTTAAGAAAACCTTCAATTCATTCGCATCTGAAACTAATTTACCTTTAGTTCCAACAAGAGTCAATGTGGTTGACATTTTTCTATATGTATCATCACTCCAATTTACAGATATTAGCCCAGATTGTCCAGATTGGAGTTCCAATAATGAATAAACGGCATCTTCTACTTTGCCAGAATATATAGACTTCAACAAAGTACCTTTTATAGTTTCTATCGGAGAAAGTGTATCATTAATTAAATCGATTACATGCGATGCATAATCCAATAAACATCCTCCACCTTCAGAAGGATCTGAACGCCAAGTATCAGCTTTTTTCTTTAGCACTACTGGTCCGTATGATTCCCCTACAAAATGATATATTTCACCAAGAATTCCACTTTGCACTATCCTCTTAACTTCTTGAAAAGTCCCGATAAACTTATTATGATAACCAACTTGATTTACAACTTTTTTTTCAGCTGCCAAACTTACTAACTCCTTACTATGTTCGTAATTCAAACAGAAAGGTTTTTCTGCAAATACGTGAATTCCTTTTGAAATTAAATCCTTGATAATTTCATAATGATACTTTGTTGGAACAGCAACCACGACTGCGTCTGGTTTAACAGCTGTTATCATCTCTTTGTAATCTGAGAAACATTTGAACCCACCATGTTTAGTCAAGAAGTCTGTAACCATCTTTGAGGTATCACAAACTCCGACTATATCAGCCTCTGCATAACCTCCCAAAATTGAAAGATGGGATATCCCCATTTTACCTGCACCGATTAGAGCAATTTTAAGCATCCTTTTTTGAATTTAATAATTGAATATATTCATTTGTTATTCTATCCCAGTTAAATCTTTCTAAAATGTCATGTTTGCCTTCATTAGCCTTTTCCCTGCCTATTTCTGGATTAGTCAAGGAGAGTTCTAAAACTTTTAACAAATCATCCGCACTACCAGATTCAAAAGTAAGTGCATTCTCTTTACATATAAACTTGTTTTCAATAATATCGGAACATATAAGAGGGCAGCCTAATCCCATAATAGTGAGTATAACAGGGGATAATCCTTCTATTATAGAGGGCTGTACATATGTGTATGAATTAATCATTAAAATATTAGTATCATCTCCATAAACATAACCAGGGAAAATAATCCTAGAGTCACTTGTTTCCTTAATTTTTGCTTCATATTCACTTGGATTGGGTGAACCTCCTATTAAAACCAGTTTCTTATTTGTTTTTAACTTCGAAAATGCGTCAACCAATAAATGAATTCCTTTATCAGGAATGAATCTCCCAACAAAAAGATAGTATTCACCTGTTTCCAATCCTAGTTTATTTAGAATATCTTTATTATTGGGTGGAAACTTCACTTCAGAGCCATAGGGAATAAAGTTAAATGTCTTATTAAATTTCTTCTCAAAGTACTCTTTTGTAAAGACATTATCAAAAGCAACATGATTAGGAAAGTATGCAGTAAGATAGTTTGAAAATAAATAAAACAATTTCCCATACCAAGGCCATTTATCACGTTTCCAGTCCATTGCAAATTGTGAAACAACTACCTTTTTTCCAGCAAATCTTAAAAAAACAGCCCAAATACTATTAGCTCCGCTATGCAGATGAACAACATCCGCGGTGTTATTGAAAATAACATCACAAGTAGCTTTAGCAGAATGAATTAGTGTATCAAATCCTGCTTTATTGACAGTGGAATAATATTTCAGTTTGATTCCCTCATATTCAGTAGATTTTTCAACTTTATTGTCTTTTGGATAGATTCTACAATAAGCCACAAGAGAATGACCTTTAGCTACAATCCTAGGGTACAATTCAAACGCAAACTTATCCGATCCTGCTGCTCCAGCCTTTGGAGGAATTGATCTAAATCCTCCAAAAGCAGCAATTCTTAATTTATTCATTAATTCACTAATCTAAATATCCTTGATAATATTGCTCTAAATATTGTTTTAATGCAATACGCCAATCCTGCATTAAGTTCAAATTTCTCAATTCCAGTTTTCTATTAACTAATCTTTCACAAGGAGGTCTTTGTGCAAAATAGACGTCCTTAAAATAATCAGAGTTAACTGATGTTATACTCACTTCAGATTTTAAATTTAATAAAGTTAATAATTCCTCTGCTACTTCAAAACGACTAGTTTGTCCACCACAAACCATATTATATAGACCCCAATACTCATTTTGAATAAGAGCTTTTACATTTTTCGCAAAATCATGTGTAAAAGTTGGAGTTCCGTCCTTATCATCTACAATAAATAACTCTTTTTTTCCTTCCTTAAGTTGTTTCATTAGCTTTTGAATAAATTTTTTATCCTTCTTAGGACCTGCACCCATCATCCAGCCAGCTCTACAAATTAAAAACCTTTTTGCATTTTCTGCAACATATCGTTCGCCCATGTACTTAGATCTTGCATAAACTCCCAAAGGATTGGGAATATCCCAATCATCGTATAAATCTTTTTCTCCATCAAATATTCCTGCTGTACTAATGTATAACATAGGTATATCCAACTGGTTAGCTATATATACTGCATTTTCTACAGACATTGTATTAGTTGCATAGGTATCTTCTGCGTTTAACTCACAATATTCTAAATCAGTGTAAGCGCCCAAGTGAAAAAGATAATCAGGTTTAAATTCCTCAACATCATTCTTGTAAGCAACAAAATCTCTGAAGTCCAAAAAGGATAGCCAAGGTTCATTAACATCTTTATCTGTACACTTCAATTCATATTCATCTTTGAATTGATGGTAAAAAGCTTCTCCCAACATTCCACCTGAACCAGCCACGTAAATTTTCTTTTTTGTTGTCATTTTCTTGAATTTAATTATTAAGTATATGTTTTATTTTTTCCCAATGTGTATTATTGTTAACCAATTCATAGGCGTGTTTTCGAGCATTCTCACCTAATCTAATTGCAATACTAGGATTTTCCCATAAATATGATATTCTTTCCTTTAATTCAACCACATTTCCTGTTTCAAATAAAAATCCTGTGAGGTTATCAATTACTAATTCAGGAATACCCCCTATTCGTGATCCAATAACAGGTTTTGAAAATAAAAAGGTTTCAATAATTGAAAAAGGGAAATTTTCGTACCACTCAGATGGACAGATTACAAATTCAGCATTGTAAGTATAATTAAACACCTCATTTTTTGATTGAAAGCCTAAAAATTCAATATTAGTATAGCTATTCTTTATAACCATTTCCTTTAACTCCTTTTCAATAGTCCCACCACCTATTATTTTTAGTGTGATATTAGTTTGTGAAACAGCACTAATTAAAGTTTTCACACCTTTAATATTTTCTAGTCGTCCTACATATAAAATATATCGTTCACCGAGAATACAGGTCTCCTTAATACGACTTTGAACTAAACTATCTATAATTGAAATATCATAGCAATAATTAGTTACACTTAATTTTTCTTTTTTGAAGCCGGCTTGTAAAAATTTATTATATAAGAAAAGTGATGGGCATAAAAAATGGTCTACTTTATCATATACCTTAGATTTGTGATAATAGTACGCATCTATTGAAGCCAACATACTAGCTAAAAAAGAACTTTTCTTACATTTATTAAGGGTACAATTTATGTATGCTCCGTTTATGCATTTTTCACATATTTTACCATTCGAAACAAAAGAGTTCTCAGGACAAATGATTTTATAATCATGTAAAGACCAAATAATCTTTATATTCCGTTGTTTTAAAACATCAATAATCGCAGGAGTAATATAGTGATGTATATTGTGTAAATGAGCTATTTTAATGTCATGTTCCTCTAAAAGTAATTTGAGCTTTCTTACAGCATCAGAAGAAACAATAGCACTTTTAATAACCTTAATTCCATTAGAAACATTTCTTTTCTTATTGACCTCTTTGAAATCAAAGCTATCTACAAAATATTTGTTACTATCGACAGTTATATTTTTTTCATTTTTTGCAGAAAAAGGAATAACCTCATAACCATTTAAAACATAAAGTTTATTAATATTTTCAATATAAGTCCAATCACCACCAGTAGGATACCAAAACCAACTTACTGATAAAATCTTACACTTCTTCAAATTATTTATTATTATTTAACATACTAGAATTTTCACAAGAATTATAATTAAAAATTTATCACTCAGAATTAAAGTACCTCATACTCGGTATTCGATTATAGTAGCTATGAAAAAATCAAATATATGGTTTTCAGTCCTTATAAACAAAGATTGTAAAACAATATTTTTCAGTAAGAAAAAAACAATAGTTTGTTAAGTTTTTAATAAATCGATGACCCTAAAGGAGCGCAAAACAAAAAGAGTTAAGAGGATTAAAAACTTTTGTATTTTTTTTGTAATTTTTCAATCATCATGCAGTGTACAATTTAACTGGCCATTTTTTTCCAACTCTTTTTTACTGATATTAATAAAATAATATTAAGAAAACAAGAAAACAGCTACACTATAATTTGCTTAGTCCCTTTAGTTATTGTAGAATTAATTTTAGGAATAGAAAATTACTTAGAAATTATAAGGTAGTACTAGAAAATAATTACTTTTTACTTTGTTTTTATTGCATCTTACATCAACCTTATTCATTCAGACAGTTACTTTAAGGATTATTACACTTGACCTATTGAGTCTTACAATTGAATCACAGCATCTTACAATAAATTTAGTTGAAATAGTAATACTTTTATTTAATTCCTCATCAGAAGGCCCTATTTAGCACTGAAAGTTCTATTTAGGATCAAAAGCACTTAAATGACAAATTTTGCATTACGTGTAAAAAACTATTTGAGACGATTAATGACTTTCTATTCTATAAAATTTCTAAATATTAGTGCCAGTGGGAAAGATTATTACAACAAACAGAGTGTTTTTGTTAAATAAAGTCTATGATATAGAATTAAGTTTTTATCCTAAAAACATTAATAATAACCTAGTAAGGGATATAAGGTTTTTACTAGAATCCTAATAGGTAAAAAGTTAATTCTCCTTACTTTTTTATATTTAGTTATAAAATAATT
>CANCVE010000181.1 GCA_947381435.1 Chitinophagaceae bacterium | reverse complement strand
TCTGATTATTTGTAGCAAAAACTAGTGTACGCATCTTTTTAGTTATTAGTGGTAAGTTATTAGTTGTTAGTTGAAGCGATAAAATGGTCACTAACCACTAATCACTTACAACTAATAACTAGATATTAAACATCTTTTTTAGACTCATCCATAGCTTTGTTTTCTCTTGTTTCACCGCTTCAGTTGTACCGATCATTAAAGACAAAGAAGGACAAAGCAACACTTTGGCGCTATTAAAATCTTGTACTTGATAATGGGGCACTGTAAAAGGCAGAGCTATTTCGTTACTAGCAACATCGAATAATAAAATGTAGCTAGGAGTAGTCTCGGCAACTAAAGCTGCATAAACTACTGGCGTTTTTGTATGATTAATGATAGCCACATCATCAATAGTAAGCTTACAAGCACCAAGAATAGAGGTTAGTAATTGCAGCCATTCGTCTTTTAAATACACCGATGTATCATCTTTTAAAATAATAGAAATCTGTTTTTTGTTTCCTCCCAAATACAAAATCTTAGAAACAGGTGTAGCAACAGTTTGGTTGTTTACTGGCAACTCCTGCTTAATAGTTGCAGGCTTTTCCGTTACTCTCTGAGTAATATCCTCTCTTGTAATTACTAAATTATCCTTAAAAAAACTAGGAATTAAAAAATCCGGTAGTTGTAACTTATCTAAACTCATGATGATTTTACAATATTAATAGAAATTCTTTCTTTCTTTTTCAGTTTCTTTGCAGTAAATGTAACGTCATGGTAGAAACGACAAATATAAACGTAACGAAAGTAGCAAAAAGCAAATTAAAAGATTTAGATTTCAGCAATCTCCCTTTTGGAAAGCACTTTACAGATCACATGTTGGTAGCAACTTATGCAAATGGTGGCTGGCAAAGTGTGGAGATTAGACCTTATGAAGCACTTTCGTTGCAACCATCTATCGTGGCTATACATTACGGACAAGCAATATTTGAAGGAATAAAGGCATATCGATACGAAAATGGAGAAGCCCAAATATTTCGCCCATACGATAACTACAAGCGATTCAATATTTCTGCCGAAAGGATGTGTATGCCTACAGTGCCACAAGAAATCTTTATTGAAGGCATGAAACAATTGATTGAACTTGATAAAGAATGGATACCTACAGAAGCGGATCATTCACTTTATATAAGGCCATTCATGTTTGCCACTGATGAAATTATTGGTGTAAAACCTTCTGAGAATTACTTATTCATCATTATTCTAAGTCCTACAGGTCCATACTATGCCGCACCAATGAAGATATTGGTAGAGGAAACATATACCCGCGCGGCTCCTGGTGGCGTTGGGTTTGCAAAAAATGCTGGTAACTATGCCGCAAGTTTGTTAGCCACACAGCTAGCAAAACAGAAAGGATACGACCAAATACTGTGGACTGATGCATTTGAACATAAATGGCTTCAAGAAGTTGGCACCATGAACGTGTTTTTCATAATAGGAAATACAGCAGTAACACCTTCGTTGGAAGAGGGAACTATCCTTGCAGGAGTTACTAGGGATACCACCATTACTGTTTTAAAAGAAATGGGATTGACAGTAGAAGAACGTAAAATAAGTATCGATGAATTGGTTGATGCTTATGATGCTGGTACGCTAAAAGAAGTTTTTGGCACAGGTACAGCAGCGACTATTTCACTTATTGAAAAACTAAAGTACCAAGAAAAGGTATTAACATTTGATTTAGACAAACTGACAGTTGCCCCTGAATTAAAAAATAGATTAGATGATATTAGAACCGGAAAATCTCCAGACACTCACGGTTGGATGATTAGCGTTTAAGCTATTTTTCCACATAATTGTCAACAGAGGCTAGTCTGCACACAATTTATTTTTAAAATTATCGTTATTTTATTTGGAAGTTCCGCTACAGCCCGTTACTTTTGCCGTCCGAAAAAAAATATAAGGTTAAGGATGCCTACAATACAACAATTAGTAAGAAAAGGTCGTGATATTATCAGGGCTAAGAGTAAATCAAGGGCTTTAGACGCATGTCCTCAACGTCGTGGTGTTTGTACAAGGGTTTATACAACAACCCCTAAGAAACCAAACTCTGCGTTGCGTAAAGTTGCTAAAGTTCGTTTGACGAACAAAATAGAGGTTATTGCATACATACCTGGTGAGGGTCATAATTTGCAAGAGCACTCAATTGTTCTGATACGTGGTGGTCGTGTTAAGGATTTGCCAGGTGTACGTTATCACATCGTTCGTGGTAGCTTAGATACTGCGGGTGTTAAAGACCGTAAAAAGAGCCGTTCTAAATACGGAACTAAAAAGGCAAAAGCGAAAAAATAGTTTAATTAATAGTTTACAATACTAAGACATGCGTAAAGCACAAGCGAAAAAATTGCCTCTTGCACCAGATGGCAGGTTTAATGATAAGTTGGTTACACGTTTTATCAACAACTTAATGTGGGATGGTAAGAAAAGTACTGCTATCACCATATTTTACGATGCTGTTGACAAGGTTAGCAAAATTACTAACGAAGATGGATATGAAGTTTGGAAGAAAGCACTTACTAACATTACCCCGGCAGTAGAAGTTAGAAGCCGTAGGATTGGTGGTTCTACTTTCCAAATTCCTACAGAGGTTCGTGCAGATAGAAAAGTTTCTTTGAGCATCAAATGGATGATTCGCTACAGTCGTGAACGTAATGGTCGTACAATGGCTGATAAGTTAGCAAATGAAATTGTTGCTGCTAGTAAAGGTGAAGGTGCTTCTTACAAAAAGAAAGAAGATATTCATCGTATGGCAGAAGCAAACAAAGCATTCTCCCACTTTAAAGTTTAAGTTCAGGTCATTGTTCTGTACAGTGATAAAATTTATAAAGAAAGGTCTCCAATTTGGAGACCTTTCTTGGTTTTGACAATAATTTCAAATAAGATGTATAAAAGCATTAGTTGTTATTTTCAGGATTATTTATCGAAATTTCCACTACTATTTTCATTTTGTTTGACTGAATTGATTTTATTTAGTTTCTCATGCTTATTTTGCATAAATAAATTTTAGTAATATGCTTTCAATGAAAACGCAATATGCTTTTAAAGCATTAATGTATCTAGCACAAAACGACAGTGGAGAGCCCGTATTGATTGCAGAAATTGCTGAGAAAAAAAACATACCCCTAAAATTCTTAGAGAACATCTTATTAGAATTAAAAAAAGCTGGAATCCTAAGTAGTAAAAAAGGGAAAGGAGGCGGTTACTTTTTTAATCAGCCCCCTTCGGATGTACGCTTGGCTAAAGTAATTCGATTAATTGAGGGACCAATAGCACTTTTACCTTGTGTTAGCCTTAATTTTTATCAAAAGTGTAAGAACTGTGATGAACGAAATTGTGGTCTCGGTAACGTACTTAAAGAGGTTCGGGACGCTACGCTAATCATACTAGAAAGTAAAACTGTAGCAGACATAGCTAATATTAACTTATAATTAGTACTTTTGGCCGATAAACGTCAAAAAATGAAAAAAATTATTGCGGGACTACTGTTTTTACCATTGCTCTCTAATGCACAAAGCTTAATTGGAGGTAATAATATTATTAAAGCTAATTTGTCTGCTTATGCATTGGGTAACTTTGGCATAACGTATGAAAGACATATAGCACCTCATTTAACAGTTTCTATTGGAATAAATAAGATGCCAAGCAGAAATTTACCTTTTAAAAATATTATTCAAAATAACTTCACTTCCTCGTATCTTGATTATGGAAACACTACAGTTAGTAACTTATCAATAACTCCTGAATTAAGGTTTTATATCCTTGGTGGTATGAGGGGATTCTATTTGGCTCCATATTTAAGGTATACTGCTATGGATGTAAATATTCCTTTAAAATATTCTAGCAGTTCAAGTGGGGTTAGTTATCTAGATAAAAAAACAACACTTGCTGGCTCAATTACTTCAACTAGTGGTGGATTAATGATTGGCACACAACACCAGCTATTTAAAAAAGTAGTTATTGATATTTGGATTATTGGTGCACATTATGGATCCGCCAGTGGAGATTTGAATGGCGCGTATACTTCATCAAATTCAAATCCTAACTCAACTGAATCGCAAACTGAAAGAAAATCAATAGAAGAAGGTATCAATTCCTTAAATCCTCCGTTGGTAACATTAACTGGAAAAGTAACTCAAGTAGGAAATAAAGGTAATGCAGATATAAAAGTAAGTGGACCATGGGCTGGCATTAGGGCCTTAGGTATTAACGTTGGTATTAGGTTTTAATAATTATTCTTTAAATTATAGTTCATAGCCTCACATACTTGCGGGGCTTTTTTAATAATGCCTATAACTTAAAAACTTATTATCAGAGGATTCTCTTAGTTTAGCAGCCTAAATATTAAATTTATGCTAGCAAGTTATTTATCTGATTTATGTAATAAACAATCTTATAATCCCAATAACTTCTTTTTAATTGCTGGTCCATGTGTGGTTGAAAGCGAGGAAATAGTTTTGGAGATAGCAGATAAGGTTTACAATATTTGTAAACGCTTAGAGATTCCTTACGTGTTTAAAGCAAGCTATCGTAAAGCAAATAGAACTAGCGCCAATTCATTTACTGGACTAGGAGACGACACAGGACTAGAACTGATTAAAAAAGTAGGCGAAATTTATGGTCTACCTACTACTTCTGATATACATGCACACGAAGAAGCTGCAATTGCCGCTAAATACATTGATATTCTTCAGATACCAGCCTTTCTATGCAGACAAACAGATCTACTAATTGCTGCTGCTGAAACCGGAAAGGTGGTGAATGTAAAAAAAGGGCAATTTCTAAGTGGTCCATCCATGAAATTTGCAGTAGAAAAAGTTCAAAAAGCTGGAAATAACAAAGTAATACTTACCGAGCGCGGTACCACCTTCGGATACCAGGATTTGGTGGTAGACTATCGTAATATCACTTGGATGAAAGAACAAAATGTTCCAGTAATTATGGATTGTACCCATAGTCTTCAACAACCAAATCAGACAAGTGGTGTAACAGGTGGTAACCCTCAACTGATAAGTACCATCGCAAAAGCGGCAATTGCCACAGGAGCAGACGGCTTATTTATAGAAACGCATCCAAACCCGGCATTGGCAAAAAGCGATGGTGCAAATATGCTTAAATTGGATTTATTAGAACCTTTATTAGAAAAACTATTGCTCATAAGAAAAGCAGTTATATAGTATCAGTTTACCTCACTTACCGATATTAGTTGTTCATTAAATAACAACGCATTGCAGAGCTCGTATACAATTGTATATCGGCTCTACAATGCGTTGTTTCCTATTTATCAAACCATTATTACCCTAAAAACCCAAACGTTCTACAGTAACCAACTATGTAAAAGCCATCAACTCTTTCTCCTTCTTTAAAGTAATTTGTCTTCCATCGCTTTCTACCAAGCCGTTTTCTACAAATTCACTCAGAACCCGAAAAACAGTTTCATAAGTAGTACTTGCAAACGAAGCAATGTCCTGCCTAGATATATTCATAATGATATGTCCCGATTCAGTTACCCCAAACTTGTCTTTTAACCTAATTAAAGCACTTGCCACACGCCCCTTTACAGACATGTGTGCAAGGTTTCGCATATTCTTTTCAGATTCTTGCAACTCATCTGCGAAAAACATGATAAGCTGAAGCGCGTAAGCATGATTCACCTTCAGCGATGAAACAAAAAACGCTAAGTCGATGAAACAAACTGAGACATTTTCTATTGCAGTTGCGGAAATAGGGTAATAAGGGTTGTATCCCATGCCCCTATGTCCGAAAATATCTCCCTTTGTAGCAAAACGAAGGATCAATTCTTTATCGTCTCCCCACCTCTTATGAACTTTTACTGCTCCTGAGTACACGAAATAAATACCTTCTACCTTCTCTCCTTCCGAAAAAATAACTTCCCCTTTCTTGTATTCTAGTGTTTTTCTATTTAGACTAATCGCAGGCAACCATTCTTTTAAACATAATTTGCAAAAAACGCAGTTCTTTAAGTCACACCCTCTCTTGCTTTCTTTCATAAGTACTATTTAGTTAAGGATAGAAGTGAAAACCAATTTAAAGCATTATACTTTTTGTAATATATTACTAATCTTCTATTAAGTCATTCAAAACTATTGTGAAAGAACAAATATAATAATATTGTACATATCGTCATTTTTATAATACAAAAGAATAATCTTGACTTATTAAACCAAATTTAAAATAAATTGCCTATTAAAATGATTTA
>CANCVE010000180.1 GCA_947381435.1 Chitinophagaceae bacterium | reverse complement strand
TTAAAATTTGAAAATAATGAAATTAAAATGACTAAAAGTTTTCAACTATTTAGATTGTGGAAAATTAATTAATTGAAAATTAATGTTTTATGAACTTCAAGATTGCTTGTAACCTATATACGAATTCTAATTGATATAAACTCTAATATTTGTAATAACAAAACTGTCGATAATATTTGTCGAACTTTTAAAAATCATAGTGTCTCCAATTTTATAACAATCAACCAAGTCTCTAAACTTTTTGTCAAATACGTATTTTTCGTCTGGAAAAGGTTTCCAATAACAGGCTGAATAAAAAATACATAATATCAGAGTTAAGTAAGTATTTTTCATAAATTTAGACTAACATTAATTTTGATATTGCGAATCATTTATTGATAGTTTTATAAGCCTTTTTAAAAGAAAATCGATAGTCAAGTTGGGAACGTTATGAATAGCAGCCAACGAATGAGTGCTTGGGAAGGTGCTTGACAAGAATGTTCCGTCTGCCGATGGACAATTGCTTAATTCTTGTTCAATTGCTTAATTCTTGCTCAACTGTCCCATAGTGTTAGGTCTGCCGAAACTACTGCTAAAAGAAAGCAGAATTGCTGAATTTATTCCGTCTGCAAGCACTTTACTAAACACTTTTGTTGTAGGCTGTGTGTTATTTTATACGATTCGTCAATATTTCTTTTAATTCTGTAATGTCGTAATCAATATGTTTCTCTGATATGAAATAAGGTGTCCCATATTTTTTCTCGAGTCTACTCAATATAACTTGTTTCCATTTAGGCTCCGAACTAATTTTTTCTTTTACATTCTTAATTCTAATTTGTAAAACATTTATTTTATACTTTTTAAGAGAATATGGAGTGATACTAACAATGTCTTCCCATTTAATTTTACCACAAGAAGTTAATGATAGATTGTCAAAAAAATAATTTTCTGTTAGTACCAATAACGATTTATTTACTAATCGTCTAACATAGCTTATTAACATATAAGTAGTAACAGCAAAAGCAAGTATTAATATAGGCAACAAAGAAATTAAATTCAGTACCGATTCTCGTTCAGAAAAGTCAACCACAAATAAAGTATATAAAGAAAGAAAAGACTCAATAATATTAAATACGCTAAAGCGACTGGCATATTTTTTCTGCAAGGAATTATAAGTTTTTCCATTATTTAATAAATTTTCTGTTTACGAAAAAAAGTGTTGTCATATTCTGTTGTATATCTTCATTAAAAGTTGCCGACTGCATAGCCTACAACTCTTGTATTGTCGAATGTTTTATATCAAAGTCAAATTTCTACATTATCCTTCAAAGCCTTTGCCAGCATCATTCAGTAGCGAATATAGGGTTTTGTTTCTGCGATTACAATTTGTATTGTTACGTATGCGTACATAATGTATTGTTGGCATAGGTACTTATTGTATAGTTTGTTTTAACACTACCTCAATTCTATGTTAGTGGTAAAAGGAAAATAAACCTTGGTTGCCTCTAAAGGAATAAGTAAACTATTCAATTTCATATCTGCTTACAAATAAAATCTTATGATGCGCTTTATCTCTTTCAAACATGCACTTTTTAACATCCAATAACTCACTCAGGATTTATTTAGAGTGAGTTTTCGTGTGTAATAACTTACTCAGGATTTATTTAAAGTGAGTTTTCGTTGACAATAAGTCCGATACGATTTATTTGGAGTGAGTTTTGACGTTCGAAAACACGCCCATTACTAGATCAATTTCTGTTTTTGAGGCTGTTTTTGCACTGTAAATATGTGGCATTCACTACTTTTTTCCTAAAAAATTGGTTCTTTTACTTTTAATTGTATAAAAACTAATGACTATCTACTTTTCACTGCTTACTCTATTTAAATGCTGGGTGGAATTGCTGCAAAGTATCTCTCAAAAATTCCTTATCTAGATGCGTATATATTTCTGTTGTAGTAATACTTTCATGCCCTAGCATCTCTTGTACGGCACGCAAGTCTGCCCCGCCCTCAACAAGATGTGTGGCAAATGAATGCCTGAATGTGTGCGGAGAAATTGTTTTGGTAATCTTTGCTTTTGCAGCCAAATCTTTAATAATATAAAATATCATCACCCTCGATAGTGATGTACCTCTATTGTTGAGGAATATATGGTCTTCAAACCCCTTCTTTATATAAACATGTTTCCGGTCAGTTTCATAATAAAGCCTGATGTATTTAATGGCATCACGCCCAATGGGTACTAATCTTTCTTTATCTCCTTTACCAATCACTCGAATATAGCCTTGATCAAAAAACAAACAACTAATTAATAGATTTACCGTTTCGCTTACTCGCAATCCACAGCTATACATAGTTTCCAGAATGGCTTTGTTTCTGTGACCCTCGGGTTTGCTAAGGTCAATGGCGGCAATCATACTTTCAATTTCTTCAAAGCTGAGGGTATCTGGCAATAATCTTTGTGTTTTTGGGGCTTCCAATAGGGTAGAAGGATCTGTTTTAGAAATATCTTCTTGTAAACAGTATTTATAAAAGCCACGGATACCAGAAATAATGCGAGCTTGCGATGTTGCCGTCATGCCAAGTTCTGCTACCCATTGCACAAACTTCTGTAAGTCTTTAAGTTCTAGTTCTTCAGGAGTTTTAAGTGTATTAGCCGCTAGCAGATATTCTGTAAGCTTCTCCACATCATGCAGATAAGCCTCTACCGAGTTATCACTCAGCGATTTCTCTAACTGTAAATAAGCCTTAAATCCTTTTTTATACGGTTCCCACATCTTTTTTAGTTGTTAGTGGTTAGTTATTAGTGGTTAGTTATTAAATTGGCTTTTGTATTTTTAATAATTGTCGTAATGATTTTTATCAATTCTACTGCATCTTTATTTATATTAACAAACTCTTCTTTTTTTAAGTAATCTGTAGCTTGAAGCAATTCAAGCCAATAAATGGTTTCATTAATCTCTTTTTGCGCAATAGCTAATTTGTGGATAAAATCTTTTTTGCTTTCACTGTGTTCGGCCTCTCTAACCATGGCTCCAACACTGGTTCCACTTCTTGCAACTTGTTTACTTATTAAAAATTCTTTCTTTTCAGAAATCAAATATTTACATAGATTCACCCCCCTAACTGAAAATGTAAAACTTTTATCCCTCAAATTATTTTCTTTCATTCAAATCAATTTTGTTAACCACTAACCACTAACCACTTACAACTAATAACTAACCACTAACAACTATACCGGGTCCACATCCACCACAATTCCAGTACTTCTATATTTTTTATCACTCAATATGATTGCCATTTGTTGTTGAATCTCGCGTTTACATTGATTGATGATGCCCGCATCTTTAGGAAGTTTTATTAATATCTCCCATAAATATTGATTCCGAATTCTATCCACAGGTGGTTGTGCGGGACCATGCAAATAAGGCTTGAAGTTAACTTTCAATCCTTGTAATAATATATTGGCAGCTTCTTCTGCCACATAACTATCCTTGTGTTTGAACGTTATTTGTATTATTCTGTAATAAGGGGGATATTGATATACGTTTCGACCTTCCTTTTCAAAATCATATAGTTGCAAATAGTTATGGTTCTGCACAAAGTTCAAAACGGGATGTTGCACATTACTTACTTGTATCAACACATTTCCCTTGCCATCCTTTCTTCCTGCACGACCGCTTACCTGTTCCATTAGCTGAAAAGCCCGTTCATTTACCCTAAAATCAGCGAAATGCAATATTCCATCGCCATCAATGATGCCCACAAGATTTACATGTTCAAAGTCTAGCCCTTTCACCACCATCTGAGTGCCTACTAATATGTCTATCCGCTGCTGTTCAAACAGTTTTATTAGGTTGTCATGGTCGTTCTTTCCCTTCACCGTGTCGTAATCCATTCTTGCAACTTTTGCATTAGGAAACAGCTCTGCTACCATTTCCTCTAGCTTTTCTGTACCAAAGTTCTTCTGTATAAAGTTATGACTTCCACAAGCAGCACAAGTATGCAAAACGGGGTAAGTAGTGCCACAATAGTGGCAACTTAACTTGTTTTTAGATTTATGGTAAGTAAGGCTCACATTGCAATGCTGGCATTGAGGTATCCAACCACAGTTATTACAAATCATATATGGACTATAGCCTCTTCGGTTCTGAAACAATATTACTTGTTTATTTTCTGCAAGTGATGTTGTAATTGCTGCCAATAATTGTGGCGATAATGCCACCTTACTCTTGTCTTTTGGTGCAAGAGGTTTCAAGTCTACAATGGTTATTAAAGGCAGATCCACATTGCCAAAGCGTTCTAGTAGTTGAACTAAACCGTATTTATTTTGCAGGCAGTTATAATAGCTTTCTATTGATGGTGTTGCACTACCCAATAAAACTTTAGCTCCAAATAAGGAAGCATAATAAATGGCAGAATCTCTAGCATGATAGCGTGGTGCAGGATCTTGCTGCTTATAGCTTGCATCGTGTTCTTCATCTACCACAATTAATCCTAAATTCTTAAATGGAAGAAACAAAGAACTCCTTGCACCAAGCACAACTTTTATTTGTCCATTCTTCACCTTGTTCCATATCTCCACTCGTTCATTAGGATTAAATTTTGAGTGATAAATAGCAATGTTCCCACCAAAATGTTGTTGCAGTCGGCGTATCATTTGAGCAGTTAAAGCAATTTCTGGCAACATATACAATACTTGTTTGTCCTGCTGCATAAATTGTTCTATCAACTTCATATACACCTGCGTTTTACCACTCGCAGTAACACCGTGCAGCAGACAAACATTCTTTTCTTCAAAACATTTATTTATTGCATCAAATGCAGCCTGCTGTGCGGAGGAAAGCACAAAGTCCATGTTCATGTCCTTTGGGAGCAACTTAATCCTGTCAGTTGAACGTTTTTCTGCTTTTAATATTCCTTTTTCAATTAATCCCTTTAGTTGGGCAGCCGAGGCACCCGATTTTTTCAATAAAGTACTTTGAGTAACTTCTCCTTCGGTTTTAGAAAGGTGTAAGTAGGAGAGAAGCAGCTCCATTTGTTTAGGAGCAGGGTTCTTTGCCTCATTGAATAGTTTAGACAATTGTTCCTCATCATGGTAAATAGGAGTTAACTGAATGTATGTTTCGGTTTTATTCTTAAACTTCTCCTTCAGTTCTTCCCAAATAAAACAAACCTGTTTATCTATCAATTTTTTTATTACAGGATAAACATTGTTCGAATCCAATAATTGCTGCACTTCACTCAGACGCAGTTCTTTTTTTACTTCCAATGCCTGTGCTACTATGTATTCATTATCGCTAAATGCTGAACCATCATTCAAGTCGTAATTGGTTTCTTCATTCCAAATTAAAATACTTTCGCTAGATAGTTTTAGGTTTGCAGGTACAGCTGCTTGCATTACTTCGCCTTCGCAACACATATAATATGTGCTTATCCACTGCCATAATTTTAATTGATTTTCAAATAATATTGGCTCCTCATCTAAAATATTACTTAATTCTTTAGGATCAAATGCTGACGGCTTTTCAGTAGTTATTCTCTTAATGATGCCTGCATATTTCTTATTCCTCAAATCAACTTCTACCCTCAAACCAACCTTTGCTGCCGCTTGCAGATGCGCAGGTATTGCCCAAGTATAAGTAATGGGAAGCCACAAAGGAATGATGACTTCTGCAAACAAATTAGCCGTATAAACGGCATTTGGAAAGAGACTGCTATTTTTATTTCGAGCCATAATAAGTAGCGCAAGTTAACCAGTAATCAGATACTAATATTCTGAAACATGCGCAAAGTGAAGATTCAAATTAATAAGGATATTCTCCAATCCAGTTACCTGCAGGATAATAATTGGCAACAACCATCAAGCCACCACCTGCACAATAAGCTACCCCAACACCTATTTGTGTAGTACTCTTCCATACCATTTGGGTGTAATGACCAATGGGCTTAGGTGTAGAATTGCCAAAAGGTTGATAGATGTAATCTTTCTTTTCGCTAAGCCAACCAATGGAGGAATCGATGGGTTTATAAAAACTGGACGAGCTGCCCCACCACAGGTTTTCGCCCAAGCTGTTGCCTTTGTTATCCTTGCAGATACTATGTTTCATGGTGCAATGGTTATGGATGGATAGGTAATCTGCCCACGACTGTGCATAATTGGCCAAGTTTACATTCCAAGCCAATGGTGCAACACCCACTTCTTGCCTTGCGCTATTGTGGTGATTGAGTATTTCTTGCGCAGTATAACTATTGAGGATGCTGCCGGTAAAAGGTGGAA
>CANCVE010000179.1 GCA_947381435.1 Chitinophagaceae bacterium | reverse complement strand
AAAATTGAATTTTTAATCTTAGATGAAGATAAAACTAGTCTAAAAATAGTCGACATTTTTATTGTGTTGAGTGTTTTGTTTCTATGTGTTATACTTGGATTTTTTGCTTTGATTCACTTAAAAGTTAATTACCAAAAAGCTAGTAACTTGAGCTTAAAAAACATTTTAAACACTGTTCCTATATATGTTAATTGATACAATTATAGTTTTTATTTATCAGTACTTTACTTATGTAATACTCATTTTGGCTTTGGCAAAACTACTTGTCCTATTTGCTCATAAGCCCGATAAACCAAAGTATGTAGTTGATAACTTTTTACGGGTATATAACAAGTTTGATTTAAGAGACGACAAGAAGGAAAAATGGGATAATTTCTTGAAGAAAAATATACCGCTAACCATTGCTTTTTACTTTGCGATCTGTATCTGGTTATTTACTTTCGGAATAATGTTTTTCTTCTCTAAGGCATAGAAAAAGCAACTTACTTAAACAGGTTCTTCTACTTTGGCAACCAAAGCAAAACGCTTATTGCATAATTCTTCAGTTACTATTGTAAAGTGGAATATACGTTACAATCCCAGCTCTTTAATTTTATTATAAGCTCCGTCCCAAAGTAATATCCTTTTTTGCAATGCTTCTGCTGCCATATCACCAGCTTCTTGCCAATACACTTCATCACTACCACATAAATTTTGAGTCATTAGTATGGCTAATTGCCCATGATGCCCTCCATCCACTTCTATATGACGCTCAATGTAATATTTAAAAAGAGAAATATCTACCAAGCTATTTTTTGCAACGTCATCAAGTATTGCAGTAAACATGCTTGGAATGAGCTCTTCTCTACCAAATGTAAATACCGCTGATTGTAAATGACTTATTTGGCTTGTAGCAATTATAAAAGTAAAGTCTACAAACTCCTTTATCTCATTTGGAGTTCCTGCTGCTTTGTATGCCTTGGTAAATCCACCACTTTCTAAAAGTGTATTTACAAACAATTCAATCTCATGCGTATTAGCGCCACATTGATTCATGGCATCGAGATACATTTCAAAATGGCTTTTTCTTTGCCCATTTATGTCTATGTCAGATTCTTCTCCTACTACTATTTCATTAATTAGATACCTACTGTCACCTCGTCCCTTTGGAAACCAAGGCATTGAAGTACAGGTAAGACTAATTTGCAATGATTTTAATAACGACATAAAATCCCAAACAGCATAGACATGATATTGCATAAAAACACGCAAGCTTTCAATGTTGTTTATACAAGAATATACTTTGTGGTGTATAATTTCTTGCCTTAAAGGCTCTATTCTTTTCTTTATTTCTTCAATTCTACTTTCCATTTTACACTTATTTTAATTAATTGATAATTTTCGGCCGAAATAACATCCTTCAATGACGGCTAAGTTTTCCATTTTAACATTTGAATCATCTTTCACGGCCCATATAAGATCTTATATGGCTCGTGTAAGATCTTATATGACTCGTGTAAGATCTTATATGGCTCGTGTAAGATCTTATATGGCTCGTATAAGATCTTATATGACTCGTGTAAGATCTTATATGCCTCCTGTAAGATCTTATATGGGCTGTGAAAGATCTTATATGCCTCCTGTAAGATCTTATTTGCCTCGTGTAAGATCTTATATGGGCTGTGAGAGATCTTATATAGCTCGTGTAATTAAGCAGTTACTAATCGAATTAACACTGTTCACTGTTTACTGTTTACTGTTCACTGTTCACTGTTTACTACTCACTGTAACTGATCTTATCTTTCAACTTAATTAACTGCATTTCATTGATTGGCTTTTCTAAGAAGTCAATTACATGAGGATAGGTAAATGCTTTTATTTTGTCACTTTTATCTATCGAAGAACTGACAATTGCTACATGAACCTTTTCATTTTTTGTCATCTTTGGTAAAGCATCTAAAAACTCCCAACCATTCATTATGGGCATATTAATGTCCAATAAAATCAAAATAGGCTCGTTCGAATTTACTCTTTGGTACAAATAGAATAACCCATCTTTTCCATTTGCAAAGGATGGCACTTTTTCTCCCATACCAGCCATTGCAACTATCTCCTTATGCAAAAACTGAATTACATCATTATCCTCAACTATTATCACTTCTGGTTGTAGCATCTTTTACTTCTTTATTTTTAATCAGGGTATTTTTACTCTACTGTTGTTTCTACTGTACTGGCAATGTAACGACCATTTCTGTTCCTACATTGACTACCGTTGTAAATGAAATTTTGCCTCCATGAATGTCTACAAATTTTTTTACAATACTTAATCCCAAACCAGTTCCGTCAATTTTGCCAACATTTGCCGCTCGATAAAAGTTAGTAAAAAGTTTCTCTCGGCAATCCTCAGGTATACCTATTCCAAAATCTTTAATAGAAATAGTTACAGCTTTTTTATCATACGCTAGTTTTACTATTGGGCTCTGTTTACCTTCAGAATATTTGAATGCATTCGAAATAAGGTTCTTCAAAATAAGTTCTACATATTTCTTGTCACCCAATACCGCTATTTCCTTTCCTGTGCTTTCTATTTTCGCCTTGCCTCGCCACTGAAATGGTAATCGCTCATTTACATTGTTCAATAAATCAATCAAATAAACTTCACTCTTTTTCAGCTTTATGTCCCCACTTTCAAGCTCTTCTAGCACAAGCACGTCTTCCATTAGTGTTATAAGGCTCTTTATTTCTACTTCTATGCCACCCACATCTTTTTTTAGTTGATCAGAATTAGTATCACCATCTTCAATACTCATCTGTATAAGCTCTACTAATGCTCGGATTATAGAAATTGGTGCTTTAAATTCGTGCGCTACAAAGCGAAGGAAACTAGATTTTAATTGATTTAGTTTTTTCTCTTCTTCAAGGGCTGCTTTTATTTTATCTTCCTCTTCTTTCCTAAAGTTTGCAACTTTGCAGCTAGTAATAGCTCCTGTCATGTTATTGTTCTCGTCTCTGAGGGTCTTTCCTGTTAGTTCAAGCCAAGTATAGCTGCCATCTTTTCTTAAATAACGTATTGTTAGGCTCTCTCCTACTTTTCCTTTTCCTGAGTTGTTTCTGTCTCTATATTCCTTTATTCTGCTTAAATCGTCCGGGTGATAAAACAAAAATGACTCTTTTCCTAATAACTCCTCAGGTTCGTAGCCAGCTATTTCTTTTATAGAAGGCGATACAAAAGTGTAACGTGTTTCACTGTCATGTAAGCATATTAAATCGCTTACTTGCTCTGCCAATATATTTCTTAATGTCTCATTTATTTTTTCCCGATTAATATCTACCGCTACACCACTAAAGCCAATAATTTCCTTACTTTCCGAAAATACAGGGCTACATATTAAGTTTATCCAATGTATTTGATCATTTTTACATCTTACCCTGATGTCTTGGTTACACATGCGTATTTCCCCATGCAAGATTCGCTTCCTTTCACTTACTACTTTTTGTACATCATCTTCATAAAAAAAATAGTTTCCGGGTTTTTCTAATGTCTCTTCTTTTGTATAACCCAATAGAGTCGTCCATGCTTTGTTTACACTCAATATTTTACCATCCAAATCAATTTTGTAAAAAATATCTTGAGAGTTTTCTATTATTTCATTATAACTATTCTCCGCCTTTTTGGCTCTTTTCTCCATTTCCTTTTCATCGCTAATATCCAATCCATATACAATTATTTTATCAATTTCACCTTTCGAATTATAATATGGACGCATCTCTGCCCTATTCCAAAACTTTTCTCCATTCTTTTTATACACTATATGTTCATATTGGGTAGAAATCCCTTTAAGTGCCTGCTCTAAAGCTGTAGGAATAGAGCTAGTGTCGGTTTCTGGTCCAAATATCAGATCAGATATTCTTTTGCCTCTTACTTCATCTCGTGTATATCCAAATCTTTTTACCGATGTATTATTTATCCAAACTATTTCTCTATTTAAGTTAATGAGTGCAACCGTTCGTTTTGCACTTCTTAATATCTGATCATAAATATCACGTTCCTCTACTGCAGCAGCGAGGGTTTCTTCAAGCGCATGAAAGCGATTTTTTAAATCATGGTAAGCTTTTTCGTAATTCATCTCTTAAATTAAAGTAAGCTTATGTATCATAATAAAAATGGTATAACTAACTTTAAATAAATACTTCACTGTTTATCCTTCAATACCCAAATAATTCTTAAAGCAGCCTCATTTCAGAGGGTGAACAGCCAAACTGTTTTTTAAACGCCTTACAGAAATACGAACTAGTATCAAATCCAAATTCATAAGCTATCTCTCCTATTTGTTTCCACTGATTACTTACAACTATTAATTTGGCTTTTTCTAATCTTCTTTTCATTAAATAGTTTTGAGTAGTTATCCCAAATTCTTTTTTAATAGCCCTATTTATGGTACTCTGGCTAATGCCTAGCTTTTTACAGATTTCCTCTATGTTCAGCTTTTTACCACCTTTTATTGCTTCATCGTCTAAAGAACTTATTTGCCTTACTACACTCGGCCTAGTATAAACTGTTTGAGAAGTGCTCTTCAAGCTTTCTTTTGTAACTGTATTTGTAGATGATTGGCAAACAGATAGTAGGTTCTTTATTTTATAAATTAAGTGATTGATTTCAAAAGGCTTTACTATATAGTCATTGGCACCGTACTTTAAACTGTCTGAAATAATCTCTGAGGAGGAAATCCCAGACATAATCAAAACGGGTAAGTATGCCAATGATTCATCCGATTTGATGCTCTTCAATAAGTCAATACCACTTTGGTTTCCAGTAAGATTAATATCTAATAGTATAATATCGGGGACAAATGCCTTGCAGAGTTCAATACCCTTATCAGCGGTATCCGTACAAGAAACATGATAGTCGCTTATCAGGGCTCTTGTTACTAATTCTACATATTTATGATTATCTTCTATTATAAATATCCTGTATTTATTTCCACCACTCGAACTTGTCATATTACATCAGTTTTTAGGTTATTTATCGCATAAACATTTTCTCTTATCACAGTATCTAATTGAGTGGTTAATGGGGCAAGCAAACTAACTAGCTTTTTGTTTTTCTCGCTCATCTCATCTATATCTATCATGTTTACAATTTGCATGATGGCTGCCAATGGTGCTCTTATTACGTGTGACTGATTTTGAGCAATGTCTCCGAGGGTAATGTCTCTTTTTTCTATTTCGATAGAGAAGTCGAACATAAGTTTAATTACCTCCTCTTCTAGTGCTTTTTTCTTTTGTAACCTAATATTGATGGCATCAATAATTTCACTCCTAGACGCACTTTTTTTTATGTAATCGTCTGCTCCTAGCCCCATCCCAATTCTTACATCTGCCGATTCTGTTTGGTTCGTAAGAAATATAAAGGGCACTCCAATACTTTTAGGCAAAAGTCTAAATGCTTTACAAAATTCAAATCCATTACACAATGGCATCTGAACATCGCATAGCACAATGTCTGGCATGTTTTCCTGCGCCATTTGCAATGCTTCATTTCCATTTAAGGCAAGTATAACCTCAAAGTTTTCGCGTTCCAAGAAGCGACGTACTACTTCAGCAAAAGTCAGGGTGTCTTCCACCAAAAGCACTTTAGGCTTATTCATAATATGCAAAGTAATAATAAAAAAAAAGAATTGTTTAAAAATGAAGAATCATTACACAAGGTTGATTCTTATATTACATATATATGGTCATTTGTTGCACGACACTGCTGTTATATTACAAGCATTTTATTAAAATAATTTCAATTTGAGTATCTGAAAGCAAAAGGATTGCAGAATCATTACCACTCACATTGCCTAGCTCTTTTTATTGAACAGGGTTAATTGGTACACAAAAAATCAGTATCTTATAAATATCATTACTTCATTGTTTAATAATGCTTTTAAAGCATTTTAGGTAGAATGATTAATAAAAGCGAATTAAGAGTTAAAACAGTTGTGAACAATAGTATTAGGCAGTAAATGTTGGCAGGAAATATGGTAATAAACTACAAGTCAAAGTCACGTATAAGCAATGTCATTAAGTTAAGGGTTTTACATAACCATTCTCGCCTCTGCATCCTAAACGTGAAACGTTCTTATCCAAAATAAAGCTTCACTCTGCGTTTCTCCGTGTAAATAACGCTGCAACCTCTGCGGTCAATTTTTTCTTTTTTCCTTTATTTAATGACATTGCCCGTATGAGACAGGGCAAACGCACTAAAATTAATTGGATAAAATATACCACATAGTCACATAGCCACATAGTGTTCAGTAAGGAAACGCTTCGCTTTAAGGCCACATAGACGGGGATATACAGGCTTACAACGCTATGTGACC
>CANCVE010000178.1 GCA_947381435.1 Chitinophagaceae bacterium | reverse complement strand
AAATGGACTGGATACTTGTAGAACAGTTTGCCAACATGCTACGAGACAATGACTTGCTCCGAACCTCCAAACGTTTGTCAATCTTACCATTGAAATTTATTGTGTACATTTTTTAAAGGTAACCATAAAGATGTGTGTACACGGTAGCCCTCAAGAGGGGAATTACACACGAACGAGTGGCAAATCGTGAATTGGTTGAAGAGAAAAGGAAGCATTCAGCAAATAATAAACAATTTCAAGGCCTGGCAGCGTGCAAATTCCCCTCATCGAGGGGTGGCCGTAGGCCGGGGTGGTTACTTTTGATACATGGATTGTAATTATTTTTCAAGTAATGACTATTTTGTATTAAATAATACTGCATCTTTGGGCAAGTAAAGTATGTGTCTTATGGGAATTAGATTGTAAGAACCATCTTTTCCTGAAATTTTATTTGAGTGAGTGTTTTTGTTAATGAATAAATTATAAGCTTCATAAGAAAACTTCAAAGACGCATACTACCAGCTAAAGTAATTCGGACTAGCTAATGAATTACGCAAAAAAATAGATTTAAAAAATGATGAAAAAAACTCCAGACAAAAAAATTGAGATTAAGGTTCCACCGAAATTATTCAAAGAAACCCAGGAATTAATAAATACTATTTCAAAAAACCTGAACGGAGATTTTATGTCGTATTGGGTTTCATCAAATAGCAGAATTGTTGGAGACGATAGTATTGCATTTTATGAAGTATTAAATGGTGCTAAAAAGAAGGACACGCTTTACTTGTATATTAAAAGTGATGGAGGGTCTGGCGAGGCATCTCTCAGAATTGTAAATCTATTGAGAAAATATTATAAAAAAATTATTGCTTATGTTCCGTTAGATTGTGCTTCGGCTGCTACTATGTTAGTGCTAGGAGCAGATAAAATAATGATGGGACCTTTAGCTTATCTCTCTTCAATTGATACTTCAATCACGCATGACTTATCTCCTATTGACAAAGACAATGATAGGGTAAGTGTTAGTCAAAATGAGTTGAGTAGAGTAATAAAACTTTGGAATTCTAACAAACAATTGGGGGATAAAAACCCATATTCAGATATATACGCACACATACACCCTTTGGTAATTGGTTCTGTAGACAGAGCTACCTCGTTATCTATCAAATTAACGACTGATATACTTTCATATCACATGTCTGACTTGACCAAAGCCGAAGAAATTAGTGGTATATTAAATTCAAATTACCCATCACACTCCTACCCAATAACAATAAATGAAGCATTAAAAATTGGTTTAAAAGTGGAAGAAATTGATGGGTTGACTAATAATAGGTTGCTCGAATTGAACCAGTTGTATTCCGAAATGGCTCAACTTGCGTATACTGATTATGACCAATTAAATTACCATGACAATGAAATTCTCAAAATTGTTGAAGGACTAAATATGAAGCTTTTTTATCAAAAGGATAAAGATTTGCATTATCGAACTGAAGAGAGAAGGTGGGTGCCTTTAAATGATAATAGTAGTTGGAGAAAAATTATTTCAAATGGGTTAGAAACTATGGAAACTAGCTTTTATATCCGGTAAACCTTAAGTAGCTTATCAATAAATGGGTGAGTACAGTCACATGCCTCCTATGGAGCAAGTGTTCAACTACTTCATGAATGTCAAATACAGTAAAGTAAACTCCGAGAATCGGCAACTGGCGCAGTGTCTCCTGACCTGTGCCTGCATGTTACTAGGGTTTAATAAATAGCGGTAAATAAAAGTAAAATAAAAACAGGTACAAGCTAGAGTCAAGTGTCAATAATGTATCTATATTGAATAAAATCATTATCCGAAACTTTAGCTAGGAAACTTAAAACCGCTTAAGAACTGTTCGGGGGAATAAATAGGTAATGAAAGTGTACTTTCCTTTTGAAATAGTTTATCCCTTGTTATTAAACAATTTAATCCGTGATGAAGGGCAGAATAATATTGTAAGGCATCCTCAACATCTTCAATCGAAGATTGCAGCGCATTTAAAACAATGTTATGTGGAATATTAATAACTGTTACACTTGATAATAATACAATCAGTAACTCTTTTGTTTTAATAGTTCCATAGGCTTTAGACATCCAATAAGCAAGTATATGAACGATGGAAGGGGTAATAAAGCCTTCAATTTGACCATCTACGGCAAAAGACATTATCTTTTTAGATTGTTCATAGTCGTTTCTTTTAAGGGTAAAATCGAGGAGTATATTGGCATCAAGAAAAACTTTATAGGCCATTTAGGTTTGATTTATTTTGGTAGTACAATTCCTTGAGGTCATTGTTTGGTGCTAATTCTGGAGGTTCCAATTGATCTATTAGAGTTACGATATTCGGTTTATGGGCATTGGCAAGGATTTTCTTAAAATAATTTTCTACCAAGTCATCCACTTTAACGTGATGCTTTGATGCAAAATCATTTACACTAGTATATAATGACTCATCAATAGTGAGTTGTAAAACTTTTTTCATAACCAAATATAGCGGAATTAAAACTCAGCGGAAAATAATTTAAATAAAATAAAAATAGTTCTTGTAGGTTTAAAAAAATACCCCTACATTTGCACCCCAAACAAATCGCGAGGTAGAGCAGCGGTAGCTCGTCGGGCTCATAACCCGAAGGTCATAGGTTCGAACCCTATCCTCGCAACAAGAAAAGAGGTTGTCTCATTAAAATGGGACAACCTCTTTTAGTTTCTACGGTATTTTTAAGCTCGGAAATAAAGGTTGAATAATTGGGTGTTAGATTGAGCATAAATTTGAACATCTAGAGATTATAGAAGATGACAAATAATTCAGTTCGAATTTAATCCTGATTGTCACGCTGAGCTTGTCGAAGCGCAAACAGGATTAAAGTGGTTATTGAATTTTAAACTATTCTAAAGGTGTTATTATCAGCCTTCTGAATCTGGGGTGAAATGTTTAATATGTTTGCGCTTCGACAAGCTCAGCGTGACAATCAGGTTGATTTTCGACAAACATTTAATTTGATCCTAGGGCTTGGAGAAAAATGAAAGAAAAAGATTGAATGGAGCGCTTGTTTTATTCAAAGAATATAATCATAATTTATGAAAGCAGGTTTTGTAAACATTTTTGGTAAGCCCAATGCAGGAAAAAGCACACTGCTTAATGCACTGATGGGAGAGAAGATGGCAATAGTGTCTCACAAAGTACAAACTACCAGGCACCGCATTAAGGCCTTTTTGAATAAACCAAATGAATACCAGATAATATTTTCTGATACCCCCGGCATAATAGAAACAACCAAATATAGACTTCACGAAAAGATGATGGCGGCAGTAAAAGGCGCCTTGGAGGATGCGGATATTGCCTTATTAATAATAGATATAAACGATAGCTTGGAAGAATGTGATGCCATGTTTAAAGCATTAAAGCTTACTGTGCCCGCATTACTGATTCTAAATAAAATAGATGTTGCCGCCAATGGAAAGATTGCCTTGGCAGAAGAATTCTTTAAGGATAAAAGCTATTGCAAGAAAGTAATTAAGATTTCGGCTCTTCAAAAGAATCATTTACAGAAAGTATTGGCAGCCATTTTGGAAGAATTACCAGAAGGCGTACCTTATTATAATGATGAAGACCTCAGCGATTTGCCTACCAAATTCTTTGTGGCAGAAATAATTAGGGAGAAAATATTTGAATTGTTTGGCGAAGAGATTCCTTACCAAACGGCGGTAATGATTAATGAATACAAGGAAAAGGAAGGAATTACTAAGATACAAGCCGACATTGTTGTGAACAGGGATACGCAGAAATCGATCATCATTGGCGAAAAAGGCCACATGATTAAGAAGATTGGCATGGCATCGAGGGTAGACATTGAGGAATTTATCCAGCAAAAAGTATTTTTGGAGCTATTTGTAAAGGTGAAACCAAAGTGGAGAGACAATGATTTGAAGTTAAAAGAGTTTGGATACAATTAAATACAGTTAACAGTGAGTAGTAATCAGTAAACAGTTAAAAATGATTGTGTACTGATTACTGATTACTGTTTACTGAAAACTGATAAGATTATGGGTGGATATACAATTGCAATAGCAGGTAGGCCTAACGTGGGCAAGAGTACTTTGTTTAACCGTTTGTTGGAACAAAGAAAGGCCATTGTGGACGATATAAGTGGCGTAACACGGGATAGGCAATATGGTGTTGCCGACTGGAATGGAAAGGTTTTTAATCTGATAGATACGGGTGGATTTGTACCAGATTCGGTGGATATATTTGAAACTGAAATTCGCAAACAAGTAAAGATTGCTATTGAAGAAGCAAATGCCATCATATTTATGGTGGATGTAACTACAGGCATCACCGATTTGGATGATGCTATGGCAGATTTACTTAGAAGAAGCAGCAAACCTGTTTACCTAGTGGTAAATAAAGTGGATAACGGACAAAGAAACTTGGATGCAACTGAGTTTTACAGTCTAGGATTTGATACTATATATACGGTAAGTTGCCTTAGTGGTACAGGAACAGGTGAATTGCTTGATGCAATAGTGGAACCAATTACCCCAGAAGAAGTGGAAGCGGCTTCTAAAGAAGTGGAGTTGCCAAAGATTGCGATAATGGGGCAACCGAATGTAGGAAAATCGTCCTTATTGAATGCGATGGTAGGAGAGGAGCGCACCATTGTGAGCAATATTGCTGGTACTACCCGCGATACCATACATACTTATTATAATCTTTTCCAAAAGGAATTTATACTGATAGATACCGCAGGATTACGTAAGAAAACAAAGGAAAAAGAAGATCTTGAGTTCTATTCTGTAATCCGTGCCATACGCGCCATGGATGAAGCCGATGTTTGTATGCTGGTAATAGATGCAGTGAATGGTATTACTGCCCAAGATGTAAACATTTTTAGCTTAGCAACTCGAAAAGGAAAGGGTATTGTGGTATTGGTGAATAAATGGGATTTGATAGAAGATAAAGGCGCCAATACTGCCCGCGATTATGAAAAACAATTGAAGGAACGCATTGCACCATTTACGGATGTACCAGTAATTTTTATCTCAGCAAAAGAAAAAATAAGAATATTTAAGGTAATAGAAGTTGCATTAGAAGTTTGTGAAAGCAAGAAGAGAAGAATTGCTACTTCGGTATTGAATGAAGTGATGCTAAAAGCCATAGAATCGTATCAGGCACCAGTAGTAAGGGGTAATTTGGTGAAGATAAAATACGTGACTCAGATTCCTACGCACGTTCCATCATTTGCATTTTTTACCAACTACCCTGATGATATAAAGATGCCTTACAAAAATTACCTCGAAAATCAGTTGAGGAAACAATTTAACTTTAAAGGGGTTCCAATTAGAATATTCTTCAGAAAAAAATAAATTTTCTACAAAATTTGGTTAATTCGATTAGGAATATATCTTTGTCGCAATTAATTAATTAAATAAATAAAAAATTACATGAAAAAATTATTCCCTGTTCTTTCTTTAGCAGTTGTTTTCGCTGCTTGTGGTGGTGGTAAAACTGAAGCTCCTGCTGCTGATTCTACAAAAGTTGATTCTTCTAAAGTAGTTACAGATTCTACAAAAGTTGATTCTTCTAAAGTTGCAGTTGATTCAACTAAAAAAGATTCTACTAAGAAATAATTTTAGCAATTCTAACATTATTTAAAGAGGCTAATTCAAAGTAAAATTTGAGTTAGCCTCTTTTGTTTTTAATACTGATTAAGTGATTTGAATGATGAAATGATTTGGTGCAGCGTCAATGAAGAATTAAAACTACTATTTTGTCAAATCAATTTTAAAATTAAAGTTTAATCCATCTTCAAGAAAGTCCAATTGAAACTAGTAAATAAACAACCAAGACTAAACTTCTTTTCTAAGTTTTAGCAGTAATAAAAAATAGCTCTATATACAGACCACTCAGCTTTTTCTAGTGTTTATTTCTCCAAATTAACAGACCCCGAAGCAAAATTGGTATACCAATTTTCAAAAATGGTATACCATTTCCCATTTATGGTATACCATTTTTCTTTAGTGGTATACCAATTTCTAAAAATGGTATACCATTTCTCCAAATTAATAGACCCCGAAGCTAAAATGGTATACCAATTCTCAAAAATGGTATACCATTTTCCATTTATGGTACGTTGCTTTTTAAGAAAAATGGCTCAAAAAAGGTATCTATTCAATAAATTTTCATGTTTTTTTGAATGTTAAGAAAAAAAGTGCAATCAAAAATATGTCGATAAATGATGCAATAATTGATTTTGATTATATCCAGACTGTAATATTTTTATTTAGACTAATGGAATTATATAAAAACTAATTTTTATTCGTTTTGGCAACTTTTAATGTTATTGAATGAGTTATTTTGATAACATTAAGTTAACATAGCCCTAATACTTTCGCC
>CANCVE010000177.1 GCA_947381435.1 Chitinophagaceae bacterium | reverse complement strand
TGCAAACAGGGTAATCACCAATTATGAACACGAAAAAGATGATGAAATTTTAACCACCGCAACGTCTGCCATTGCAGGATTGACAGCAAATGGGGACTTTACATTTACTACCCAATTAACTGATTTGGTTACGGCCAAAACAAATTATGGTATCAAGTTGGGGTTGGTGGCAACAGGAAACAAGCAGTCTGTAACGAATAAAGATGTAGATAAAGCTATTTTGGGAACAAAGCTGAGCGTGGTTGGGGTTTCTGTAAACCTACAAGCGGGAGGTAATCTTTCTAAACTGCAAGGTTCTGGTTTGCCATTGGCAATTATAGGCAGTCACCATTCGTTGGATGCGCCAACGGGCTTTGGAATTACGAGAGGCAATATTGCCGGAAATATGGATATGAAGGTTGATAAACCAATTGTTACCACTCATGGAACCATCTTTGCCTTCTGGAAAACATCGTTGGGACCTACTCCTTCAAACATTAACGATTGGTTTTTTAGGCATAGCAATGGACACAGCCTAACTATTACAGGGCTTACTCCAAATACGCCTTATCCTTTTGCCTCAGCTTATAAGGGCAATGATACCGACCCTTTGGTGTGGAGTGCTATCATTAACATGTCGCCGGGAGATTAGTATTTTAGATATGAGATTTTAGATATGAGTTATAATAAAAAAGAGAGGCTACCCCGTTTGGAGTAGCCTCTTTTTTACTTATTACCTAAAACTTATTACTGTCGACTTTTGACTTTTAACTTTCGACTTTTAGTTTACCTAATTAAAACCACCGTTCCTTTTTGCATAGGTAAGGTTTCGCCAGTATCGCAAATAGCTTCTATCGCATATACATAAGTGCCAGGAGGCGCGTTTTCGCCATAGATGGTACCGTTCCAGCCCGCGGTTCTATCATTAATCTGAATATTATTTTTCTCAAAAACTTTATGTCCTAGCCTATCATAAACCGTAAAATGAGTAACCACTTTTACACCTCTACCCAATGGATAAAACACATTGTTGATATTTTCGGCGGGAGTAAATGCCGTTGGAATAAAGAGTGTATTGGAGCAAAGAAGCGATATTTTTAGCTTGGTGGTAGCCGTACAGCCGTACTTATTGGCGGCAACTACTGTGTAAGTAATATCTGAACGGGGTGTAGAAACTGGCGTGGCACAATCGGTGCAATTTAAATAATCGGAAGGAGTCCACTGATAGGTAACTACATCGGGCGATACATGGGTTTGCAACTGAACAACCGATCCGGTGAGCAATGTGAGGGTATCGCGGGTGATGATGGTTGGGTAATTTTGTAATGTTACTTTAATAGCATTGGTGGTATCAAAACACTCATTCTTTCGTTCTACAAAATAGATTGTGGGAGAAACTACTGGCGTTACAGTTGGGTTGGAACTAGTATAATCACTTTTATTCATCGTAGAATCATACGTCCAACTGTAAGAGTCTGCACCAAAAACAGGTAGTTGTATAGATTTCCCTATACATACAAATGTGTCTCTTAGTGGTAAAATTGGGATATGTTTTACCACATTGATGATGGTAGAATCTTTGTTTGTGCATCCGTATTTATTGATAACAGATACTAAATACTTTGTGGTATCCAGCGGTTGAATAAGCATAGTAGAATCATTGATTAATGTTTCTTTTGGAGACCAACTAAATTTGTTTCCATCATGCGCTACTAGTTTATCTTTCTGGTTAATACAGATTTTATTAGTGTCACTTTTCAATTCTACAAAAGGTCTTGGATTTACAATAAGAGGGAAAGTAGTAGTATCGAAACAATTATTTAACTGCGTAATCAATACCACATTGTTGTTCCAAACTGTGTCTTTGCCAGTAGAAAAATAAACAGGTTTTGGATTCTGATAATGAGAAGTATCGCCATTACCAAATTTCCATAGCCATGCTACACTATCCGTTTTATTTACAACGCTGCCAGTAAAAGTTGCAGAAATACTATCGCAAATGGTAATAGGGCCTGCCACTGTGCCGCGTGCCGATCTTACAACAGAAATAGTATCTGTAAAACTTGCTACACACCCTGCAATAGAAGTAATAGTTTGAGAAACAGGATACTTTCCAATTCGATAAAAGAAAGTAGGAGTAGACAAATTGGAGGTATCGGTAGCATTTCCTGTACCTAAATCCCAATGATATACCAAAGGAGCTTGTAATGAATCGACAGAAAGACTATGAATTTTTGAGATAAGGCTTACATTCCCTGAGTCGCAAATAGGTGTAAAACTTGGAGCAAAGGAAGTGTTTAATGTATCAATCAAAATTCTGTTTGGGTAAGCAAATGAACCTTTACAACCATTAATATCAATTAAAGAAACACGAGGAATATATAAACCAGCAGAACGATAGAGGTGCAATTCGATTGTGTCCTTTGTATCTTTTAGCACAACACCATCGCCAAAATCCCAAGTATATGAAAGAGAGTTAGACTCTGTTACATTAAAGTTTACCTGCGTTGGCACACATCCTTTTATAACATCAGTATGAAGTTTTGCAATGGAACCTTTAATTTTTAATGAATCTGAGATAGAATCTAGCAATACGCCATTTTTGTACGCATAAAGTGTAATTACATATGTACCGGCATTATCATATTGGTGTCTTGCTATACTATCAGGTGTAATTCCTGATCCTGGAGAGCCATCACCAAAATCCCAACGAATCATATCACAATTTACAGAATTACTTTTAAATGTTGCAATTAGCGGTGGGCAACTGTTTATGCCTAGATATTGTGTTTTGAAAGTAAATAAGGCAAAAACGTCTTTTACAATTACTCGTTTAGAAACAGTATCAATACAGCCGTCATTTGGATCTTTTGCAATTAGCGTAACAGTATCAATAATTGCAAGAGGGTAAAAATTGCTAACATTCTTTGTAGTAGCAGTTAAACCACTGTTGGCAAACATCCATTGATAACTTATATTATTGGCTCCAAAAGTATTGGTGGTATTAATAAAATTGGCAGTTGTATTAGCAATTATAAATTGTGGATTCAATTTAAAATCCGCCTTTGGACCTTTTGGTTTTGCACTATCGCTTCTACTAGTTTCTGCAAAACAACCATCGGAATCAACAACTTTTAGGTACGTTACATATTGCCCTGGATCAGAATAATTATGTATTACAGATGCACCTGTTGAGGCCGTATCTATATTATTATCACCATAATTCCATATCCATTTAACAATTGGTACGCCAAAAGTTGTTTTAGAATGATCCTCGAATGTAATAGGATTTTTAAAACATTGTTTTGGATTAGTGATAGAATAAGCTGAAACAGGACCTTTTACTTTAACATGTATATAGTTCGAAGTATCTAAACACCCAAAAATTGTAGATTTCAATATTACCCTAAAACTATCATTGCCTAATGGCATATTACTAAGCTTTCCAAAATACTCTTTATAATACCAAATTGGCTGCTCGGTAAATGAACCCATAAATGTGGTACTATCATTTAATTGCCACATAAAAACGTTATAATAATTAGTGTTTGGCTTAATAAAAGGAATTTTATATAGCCTGCTAGTATCAATGAAAACTTTTAATGAATCATTTTGGCAAAGTTCATTAATGTTGGAACTTATTATTGGGAATTGCTTTGTCACAACACCTACATACAGAGAATCAATAACTTTACATTGACCTTTACTAGCCGTAAATTGGGTAAGGTACACCCCAGATTTAGGATATTGATGGGTAAAAGTACGTGTAGGTGAATTGACAGGAATAGTTGGAGAACCATCGCCAAAATTTAATGTTCCACTATCCATTAATCTATAACCAAGTCCAAAATTTATAGTATTACGTAAGCCATCACAAGAATAAAATGCGGTATCATCAATTATTGGTGGAAGTATGTAAATAAATTTTGGGTAAGTAACTGAATCAAAACAAGTACCATTATAGGCAATTAATTTAATATCGAAAAAACCAGTATCTCTAAAGTGATGTGATGGATTTTTATCATGACTAATTATACCACTATCGCCAAAATCCCAAGTCCAAAAATTTACTGGATTTGGTGTTTGATCATAAAAGAAAACTTTACTACCACAATTAATTTTAACAGGCGTTGTAAATTTAGGAACTGGTTTAGCAAAAGTTTGAATATTACGAAGCCAAACTGTATCTGTGCAACCACTTTCAGTTTGATAGGTTAGTTGTACCGGAAATATTCCAACCGTATTATAAATATGAGTGGGGCTAGAAGCAGTAGAAGTAGTACCATCACCTAAATCCCATAGATAACTTTTCATTTTTGTAGACGGCTCTGTAGAGAAATCAACAACAAGACCAGCACAACCTGAGGTATTACTCAAACTATCATTCGATTTACTTACAATATTAATAGAAGATTTGGGCAATGTTATTGTATCTGTAACTGTTGCCAAACAACCTGATGATTGTTTACTGATGAGAGTTATATAGTAAGAGTTATCATTTTGAAGAATATAATTTGCAGATTGAGTTTTAATTGTATCAGATAATCCTTTAATACTCCAATTCCATGCAACAGAAGATGAAGAAGTATCAGTAACTAAAACAGTGGTTTTACCATTACATGTTGGGGTTACAACTGTTTGAAAATCGGCTAAAAACAAAGACTTTACTATTTTTATTTGCTTTACAGAAGTGTCCAAACAGGTACCATACCCATTTACCAGTGTAACTGTGTAAGTACCATTTGTATTAAAATAGTTTGTTGCAGTTAATCCATTTGTTTTATTGCCATTATTTGAAAAAGACCAAATAGAAAAATCAGGTGTAGGAATACTAGCATTTGTAAAGAGTACATCAGTTTGTGCACATAGTCCAGATGAAATAAATTTGGAATCTGATTTTCCATTAAATACTGGACTGACTGAAATTGCGGTATCAGAACATCCGTTAGAATTCGTGACAATTAATGAATCTTGAAATGATCCTTTATTTAGATAAATGTGAGTAGGATTGAGCAAAGAAGAATTAGTATGATCTCCAAAACTCCATGTATATGAAGGTTGATTTGTATTAGTTGAATTATTAGTAAATAATACAGAGTCCGCGGATTTACATAAAAATGTCTTATTCTTTGAGTAAGAAGCTTTTGGAGTTAACTCAACATTTATAATTTCAAATTTTATGATACTAGCAACATCGCAACCAGATGTAGATTGAATATTTAACTTAACACTAAATTTTCCGTTAAAAGAATATGAGTGAGAAATTGATTTAAGACTACTATCACCATTTAATACAGTACCATCACCAAAATCCCAAAAATAAGAATTAAGTAAACCACTTCCCGGATTGGAAATACTTCTGAATGAAACTTGAAGAGGAGTACAACCAATACTATCATTCACCAAAAAATCTGCTAGAGAATTTGGAAATACAGTTATTGTGTGGCTTTTTATATATTGTATACCATTATCAGTTACTGTTAGAGTAACTGTATATGTCTGTTGATTAATGTACGTAGCCGCAACAGATGCGTTAAGATTATTATTGTTTATTGTGTTACCATTACCAAAATTCCAATTATAAGTAGCTGAAGGGGACGCACCAACAGTAGTATTAGTAAAAGAAACAGTTAAGGGGCTACAACCAGATGATTTGTCAAAAGTAAAATCTGCTATAACCTGTGCATAGATATTAATGACAAAAAAATTAAGAAGAAAAAATAATATAAATCGAGTATTAGTAAGCATATTTTTTAAATAAAATCGGAAAATAGTATTAAAAAACATGCCAATAAGATAAAATTAAAAAAAATCATTAGTATCACAACAAAAATGGTCTTAGTTGGATACTGAAAAAAAATAAATAATAATTTGATTTAAGAAAATGTAATCCTACTAATTTCAGTTTTGAGTTAAAATAAAGAATTTTGATATAAGGCAAAAGATGGATACTATTTAGCAAAAAAAAAGCCCAATTAGAATTAACTAATTGGGCTAAATGAATATGGCAACTACCTACTCTCCCGGCATAATGCGAGTACCATCGGCCATGGGGGGCTTAACTTCTCTGTTCGGAATGGGAAGAGGTGAACACCCCCGGCAAAATCACCATAAGAATGTAAAAGAATCATACTATTAAATATAACTCTCAATAAATTACATATCGGGAAAGAAATCTAATACAAGAAATAAAAAATAAAGCTTACGGGCAATTAGTACTACTTGGCTTTGTTGTTACCAACTTTACACCTATAGCCTATCAACGTCATAGTCTCTGACAGCCCTTAAAAGTAAACTCATCTTGTGGAAGGTTTCACGCTTAGATGCTTTCAGCGTTTATCCTTGCCGTACGTAGCTACCCTGCATTACACCTGGCGGCATAACAGGTACACCAGCGGTACGTACATCCCGGTCCTCTCGTACTAAGGACATGTCCACTCAATTTACTAACGCCCACCACAGATAGAGACCGAACTGTCTTGCGACGTTCTGAACCCAGTTCACGTGCCACTTTAATCGGCGAACAGCCGAACCCT
>CANCVE010000176.1 GCA_947381435.1 Chitinophagaceae bacterium | reverse complement strand
GGTTATTCACAAATTAATGTGAATACCCAAAAGAAAAAAAGAAGCAAAAAAAGAAAACCATAGTAGTAGTAATATTTTAACAGTTAATTGCTAAAGCAAATCTAAAGGACGCGAAGCTTATGGAGAAAAACAATGCAAAACGTCATTTTAAATCCTCTAGTTTGTAGGAAAAAATCCAATCAATCCCCCAAAACAACCTCACTTCGCTACCAAATTCCCCTATTACCCAATAGCCAATAATTATTCTTCTCTTTTCCACTATCGTTTTCACTAACAAAACACCCTATTCTTTGATAATTTGTATGGCAAAACAGCCAATCACCTCATTCTACATAATTCTTTTCTGTTATTGTGCTTTATTGTTCAGAAGTGGTAGGTTGCACAAGTATTAAAAATGTTATTTAGTACACAAAAACAATAGTTATGTCTCGCAGAAAAAAAGTTACCAATATCACAGATCAGATTGTTCTTTTAGGAAAAATTGAAACAAGGGTTAATGCCCAAGGGCCTACAGGTCCACTCTTTAAGATGCTTGAAGAAAAAGGAATAGTCCTTGCAGATGATGTGGCGCTTGGCGTAACTGCCCTAGCAAATAATGTTAGCTATCTTGCTGATAAAAAAGAAAGCCAGACTTTGCTGCAACAGAGGGACGCATTGATGAAACCCATTATTAGTCATACTTCCGATTCTTTACAATTCCTAAAAAGCCTCTTTAGTCCCAACTTTAAGTTGGTGGGCGATTGGGGTGGAACCATTACCGATAGAGGAAAAATTACTTATGCTACTGATACCGCAGGGCAAGTAGCTTTATTGAATGCAATAAAAACCAAACACGAAAGTTATCTTACCCCCGAAGTTAGTCCGTTAGCCATTTTTCTTGCAGAACAAAACATTGATTTAAGTAACGATTCGAGTAAAGGCGCAACTGCCATATTGCGCGACGATGCTTACTCGGTAGCCAAAAAAAGCAGCGAAGATTTTAGGGAAAAAAGAGATAAAAATTGGCCAAATGTGGTTGCTCACATTAATGCAATAGGCGATTTTGCTATGAAGCTTTTTAAAGGCAATGTAAAAATTCTTGGTTCGTATGGTTATACTGTGATAACCGATCCGAAAGTGGTAAAACAGAGGATTGTGGTACTGTATGTGGGGCAAACAAAACTTAAAATTGTTGTAAAAATTAATAGCACTATATTTAATAGTGGTACGGTAGCGGTAAATATTTATAAAGGAAAAACCAAGAGTGGCGATCCGATACTATTGGCACCTGGTGCTATATTTTTAGTTACTAAAGGATATAGTACAGTATCTGCAGAGAATACATCGCAATCTGTAAAGGCTGAAATAACACTCATTCCGGCTTAAATTCATACAGAAAGAAAGTAAATTGATAAGAGAAAAGGGCAATTTCGTAATGGAATTGTCCTTTTTTGTGTGGGAAAAGCCCCTTTTCGTGAGGGAAGTGAGCAAATTCGTAAGAGAATTAACCGATTTCGTGCGGGAAATGAGCCTTTTGCACGTGAAAAAGGCTCATTTCCCATACGATTTCCCTCATTTCCCGCACGATTTTGCCCATTTTCCGCACGATTTCCCTTGTTTTTCTTACGAATTTGAATGATTTTACGATGAATTTTATTGGTTTCGGTAGGAAAATAGGGGGTATTAATAAGGTTCTTACCAAGATGTATCAAAGCATAGACTATATATTTGTGAAAGAAAGCACCGATTGCAAATTCGAGTGATTCGCGCTGGATTAAGGATAACAAATTGGGCTTGATGCTCAAACATTTCTTTACAGGGTAGTTCAATAATTCAAAGAATGAAAAATAATCTATAATGGACTCAATTATAAAAAGTATAAAACAATACAGTTTTTTAAAAGGAGCAATTAATTTGTATATAGAACTTGGCATTCTGAAATCATACTATTTCGTTTTATTTTTCTATCTGGTCCCTTTCTTGTCACTCTTTATTTTCATACTCGACCAATATACATTTAATATTACCGAAATGTGGTTTTGGTTAATATTTTTAATTTCACCCCTACCTTGTGGTTTAATTGGAATAATAATTTCAGCTCTAACTTTAAAAAAGTCATACAAAATCAGAAGCAGAATCAACAAGTCAATCGGGTTTACCTTTCTTATCGTTGGAATAGGTGGCGTTTGTGTAGGTATAATAGGACTTGCGTTAATTTACGTTGTTGTAAATAAGTAGCAATCATAGTACACCTTAAATTTAAACCTTCCCAAACAGAATAAACGTCATTGCGAGGCACGAAGCAACCTTTTACAAATTGATAGCGGATTATAGCACAATCATTCCCATAAGTGTTGCATCATCATCACTTATGCTTAATAATCAAACTACCTTTTAACCATAATCCATTCAGATAAATACAAATAACTCCACTCAGTCCAATTTTTTAACCATTAATCCTTTATTTCAGATAGAACAATAAATATTATTAATTTGGCGGGATTAATAATATTAGATAGATGAGAAAATTACTTACAGTAGTACTGGCAACAAGCCTACTAAATGCAATGGCGCAAAAAGAAGAAGCTTCAAAAGAAGAGCCGTGGATGAAAACATACCGCGCAACCGCTACCAAAATAAACGACTTGGTACACACTAAGGTTAAAGCAAAGTTCGATTATGACAAATCTTATATGTATGGTAAGGCTTGGATTACCTTGAAACCCCATTTTTATCCTACCGATAGTCTTTCTTTAGATGCTCAAGCCATGAACATTAATGCAGTAGAGTTGGTTGCGGCAGGAAAGAACATCCCTCTGAAATATGCTTACGATAGCCTTAGCTTGAACATTAAATTGGGCAAAACATTTAAAAAAGGAGAAGCTTATACCATATATATAGATTATACTGCCAAGCCAAATGATGTAAAATCGAAGGGTAGTGCGGCGATAAATGATGCCAAAGGGTTGTATTTTATTAATCCAAAAGGAGAAGATAGCACAAAACCTACTGAAATATGGACGCAAGGCGAAACTGAATCCAACTCTGCTTGGGTACCTACCATTGATAAGCCAAATCAGAAAACAACTGACGAAATTATCATGACGGTACCTGATAAATATGTTACACTTAGTAATGGTATATTGGTTTCTCAGACAAAAAATACCGATGGAACTAGAACTGACTATTGGAAAATGGATTTACCGCACGCACCTTATCTGATGTTTATGGGGGTAGGTAAATTTTCTATTGTAAAAGATAGTTATAAGGGTAAGGAAGTGAACTATTACGTAGAAAAAGAATACGAAAAGGTAGCACGTAGAATATTTGGGCTTACGCCTGAGATGATTAAGTTCTACAGTGAAAAGGTTACTGGCATAGATTATCCTTGGGCTAAATATTCGCAAATGGTTGGTAGAGATTATGTGAGTGGGGCTATGGAAAACACCACTGCTACGCTTCATGGCGAAGGTGCTCAGCAAAATGCAAGAGAATTAGTAGACGGTAATGGTTGGGAAGATGTAATTGCCCACGAACTTTTTCACCAATGGTTTGGAGACTTGGTTACAGCTGAGAGCTGGAGTAATATTACTGTAAATGAATCGTTTGCAGATTATAGCGAATACTTATGGAAAGAGTATAAATATGGTGGAGATATAGCTTCGGAAGAAAATTATAGCAAAATGCAACGCTATTTGGGTAATCCGGCAGATGCAAAAAAAGATTTAGTACGCTTTTATTATGAAGACAGGGAAGATGTATTTGATAATGTAAGCTATCCGAAGGGTGGACGTATCCTAAACATGTTGCGCCATTATGTGGGTGATAGTGCTTTCTTTAAATCTTTGAATTTGTACCTTAATACCAACAAGTTTGGCAATGGTAGTGCGCACAAATTACGTATAGCTTTTGAACAAGTAACAGGTAGAGACTTAAATTGGTATTTTAACCAATGGTATTTTAGTAGCGGTCATCCAAAGGTTGATATTAGCTATGCTTATGATGCTGATAGCAAAAAGGCGTCTGTTTTCATTAAACAAATTCCTACCCAAAACAAAATATATACGCTTCCGCTTGATGTAGATGTTTTTGTGGGTGGTAAAAAAACAAGATCTACTGTTTGGGTACGTAACGAAGCTGATACTTTTTCGTTTGGCGCGGCAACTAAACCAGATTTGATTAATGTAGATGCAGATAAATTTACTTTGTGGGAGAAGAAAGACCATAAAACTACAGAAGAGTTTGTGTATCAATACAATAATGCTAAAAACTTTGTAGACAGAAGGGAAGCAATTGATTATGCTACTAAGCACAAAAATGAACAAGCAGCATTCGATTTGTTGAAAAAAGGTTTATCAGATCCTTATTTTAAATTGAGAAATCGTAGTATGCTGGCATTGCAAGATACTACGATTGATGCTACTACTCTGAGCAAAATAGAAGTGTTGGCAAACACGGATCCTAGCCGTTATGTTCGTAGTTATGCCATCACGGCTTTGTCTAAAACAAAGAATAGCAAATATTTACCGCTTTTTGTAAAGAACACCAAAGACAGTTCTTACTCAGTTGCGGGCGCGGCTCTTGATGCTGTGTTATCACTAGATGAAGAAAAAGCGATTTCGTTGTTGGCAGGGCTTAAAAGCGATGCTAAAGGAGCTTTAAAAACGGCTGTGAAGAAGGTAGATTTCCTTACAAAGAGCGATAACGACTTTGAGCAGCTTAATAAAGACTTTGCTGGTGAAAAGAACTTGCAACTAAAATTCAATAATTTAAACAATTATATCGATTTTCTTGGCAGGGTAAACAAAACTGACAACTTTAAAAAAGGATTAGATGAAGTTGTTGCTTTTAGAGAGAAATTGGCGCAATATGGCCTTACTCCGCGCATTAATGAGATGATAAATAACATGGCAAAGAAGAAGGAAGCAGCCAAAACTAAAGGTACAAATGCTGCCGATATTGATGCCCAATTGGCTTACATTAAAGAAAAGACTAAATAATAGATAGTTATTTCTTTCGATTAATTAAAAAACGGTCACCACTCTGCAAAGGTTGGTGACCGTTTTGTTTTAAGAAAAGATTCAGAGTTATTGTGCAATAAAAGGAAAACAGTACTTACTAAGAGCGGGATTTTATCGGAAGTATAAAGTAGTTGGTGTAAACAAGTAGGTATTCTAATTCCACAACTAATAAATATTTGGCAAAAGTTTCCTTGCCTCAATATCAAACAAGAAATTAAATTGGCAAAACTCAATCTTCCCCAATTTTTATCTTCGGGAAAAAGGTCATTAGCATGGCGCAAAAAGCAAAAACCAATAAAGCAAAGAGGCCAACCTTCTTTTCAGGGCACTCACCAAAGTAGCAAGTGGTAACTAACAAATAGTTACGTACCGACCAAGCAAAATTTATGGCTCCAATGAACAGATTGGTTCGTTTTGCCCAAATTTTCTGGATGCAGAACAGTAAAACCATCACCAGACTAAACACAATATTCATCAATCCGGGTTTACCAAAATCTGTTCCCTTAGCACTCATGCCCGTAATAGAAATATTATGCTCAGCAACATAACTCCATGGAACGAAGCAAACCCCAATTACTAAAAATGCAATAACAACCCCTGTAATTTGCGAATATTTCAATTTAAACAATTTATATTTTAAATAATACTGATACCTAAATAATTCCGTGCAAAAGTAATTGTTAACAGGTTTTTCAGAGAAATGATATAAAAATATAGGTGATTTCAATTTTTTCTATATCTTCAAAACTTTATTTATCTAACTAATCAACAGTTTATGGATCGTTTTCAGGGTTTGTTTGGCATTCTTTTGATATTAGGAATAGCATACGCATGTTCAAACAATAAAAAAAGAATCAATTATCGTTTGGTGGCTTGCGGGCTTGGCTTGCAGATGGCAATTGCACTTTTGGTGCTCAAAGTTCCCGTAGTAACTAACTTTTTTAAGTGGGTTGGTCGAATAATTGGTCATATTGAGGAGTTTGCCAAGGAAGGAGCGGCCTTTGTTTATGGGGGGATAGCCGTGCAAGGCAATGGTGGCAACTTTATTACTTATCGCTCACCACAAACATTCATTTTTGCCTTCAGTGTTACCGCCACCATCATTTTAGTTTGTGCTTTGGTTGCCATTTTTTATCATTGGGGCATCATGCAGCGTATTGTTGCGATAATTGCTAAGGCCATGAACTTCATTATGCGTGTTAGTGGCGCAGAAGCCCTGAGCAATGTGGCGAGTGCTTTTGTAGGACAAGTAGAAGCACAAGTAATGATTAGACCTTATCTTAATACGATGACAATGAGTGAATTATTGGCTAGCATGAGCGGTAGCTTGGCGTGCATAGCCGGTGGCATTTTGATAGTTTATGTAAACTTCGGTGCCAAAGCAGAGTACTTGCTTACCGCTAGTTTGATGGCAGCGCCTGGAGCATTGGTAATTTCGAAAATAGTTTGGCCAGAAACAGAAGTAAGCGAAACAATGGGCGACGTAAAACTAGAAGTAAAGACCCCTTATCGTAATATTATTGACGCTATATCGC
>CANCVE010000175.1 GCA_947381435.1 Chitinophagaceae bacterium | reverse complement strand
TGGTGGAAGAAGAAATTAGTCATTTATTAATAAAGCTTAGGTTCATCAATACTAAAACACCTAGCAGTAGAAAGATGCCTAAAGGAAATAAAATATTTTTGGAAACTTATATTGGTTTGGCAGGCATTGCAGATGCTGATTTGGTTTTTGGTAATGGAGTTGTAATTGGAAATGCATTTTATACTTTTTTGTTTGATGCCGAAGATGCTGGGAAAACTTGTTATTTTAGGGCTTATTACCAAAACACAAGAGGCGACCGTAGCCCAGTAAGCCTTATTTTGAGTATTGTGATTGCTTAGGAAGTCGATAGTCGAAAGTGAAAAGTCGTAAGTCGATAGTCTGGGAGTCTATTAGAAAGAGGCAGTTGAGAAGATAAAACTTCTTTACTGCCTTTTTCTTTTTGACTTACGTCTTACAATTCCCGAACTTGCGAATCCAAACTCTCGACTCTCGACTCTCGACTTACGACTTACGACTTACGACTTACGACTTACGACTTACGACTTACGACTTACAACTTACAACTTACAACTTTCGACTCATATCTCATATCTACTTTCCCAATTCTGCCAATTGCTTCTTAGTAGCGTCTAATTCTTTCTTCAAGTCTAAAACATCTAGCGTTAGTTCTTCTAATTTCTTTAATAGAATGCCATTCATTTTACCTAAATCAATACCCTCTTTCATCACCGTAGCTGTTGTAGGCACATCAGGAAGATGTCTATTTTGTTTGATATAATTATCTAAGTCAGCTAGCGTCATTCTCTTGTATGAGTCATTGAATACATTATCATACCAATCATCAGAATTCTTTACCGCAACTTTTACCTTCTCACTCAGAATGCCTTCCTCCACAAACAACTTATATCCATCAACCAGTTCATTCACGTTGCCAATTTTTACTTTCCCCTGATAAGAGTTGATTGAGAAGTATTCTTGGTCATGATCTTCACCAGGGGCTTTGAAACAAACCTTAAAGGTTTGAGGCGTTTTTAATTTATTGTCTCCAGAAACCCTTGCACCCACGGTCCAATAACTAGTGTTTTTTGCCTCTAAATCTCCATTAGAAAACATCATCGTTGGCTCATTTTGCCCAGCATCAGCCCACACATTGCTCAATTGTAGTAATATATTTTTGCGTGACACATTGCCTACACCTTTCTTAATTTCTAAAGGAGCCTGGGGTGCCTTTGTACCAATACCCGCATTGCCATTTATGGGAAACTGATTTTCACTATTAGGAAATGTAGTATCGATATATTGATAAACAACCTGTTTCTGCTCGGGTTTAGCAACAGGATAAATAGCAGGCGACCATTTTACATTATTAGTTACTACCGGCTTCTTTGCAGTTCTTACTTTAAACTTCGGGGTAATTTGAGGGGTTAATTGCGCATTTGTAACACCTACACTTACAAGTGCTAATAAAAAAAGAAGAACGTTTTTCCTGTTCATTTATAAATTGTTAAGTTATAATCATAGAAACGTATTATTAAGTAATAAATTGTTTCTAGACTGTATATTTCTTTATTTCTCTTTATGATGGTGCATTTTATTGTAATGTTCTTCTTCTGCCTTGTGGTCTTTATCGTAAGCCCTAATAATTGCTTTCACCAATCTATGCCTCACCACATCTTCCTCATCAAGCATTATATGTGCTATACCATCAATTTTTTGTAGAATCTTAGTCGCCTTTTCCAATCCACTTCTTTGGTTTCTTGGTAAATCTATCTGCGTAGGATCACCCGTAATAATCGCTTTTGCATTTGCGCCAATACGCGTTAGAAACATTTTTAATTGTAAATCATTGGTATTCTGCGCTTCATCCAAAATGATAAAGGCATTATCTAGCGTACGACCTCTCATATAAGCTAATGGAGCAATTTCTATGGTGCGGGTACTCATATAATAGCCGAGTTTATCTGCAGGAATCATATCATCCAAGGCATCATAAAGCGGGCGTAAGTAGGGGTCTATTTTCTCTTTTAAATCTCCTGGTAAAAAGCCTAGACTCTCACCCGCTTCTACAGCAGGCCTTGTAAGAATTATCTTTTTTACAACTTTGTTTTTTAATGCCCTCACAGCAAGGGCAACAGCGGTGTATGTTTTACCTGTTCCTGCTGGTCCTATAGCAAATACAATATCATTTTTGTCTGCGGCCTGAACCATTTTCTTTTGGTTTGCCGTTCTGGCACGAACTGTTTTTCCATTGGGACCAAATACGAGGATTTCGTTTGGATTCTTTTCTATAAAATGATCAATGGCCTCAGCATCATCTCCTCCAAGAATTTGTTCGAAATAAATATCACTCAAATGACCATTTCTTTGCAAATACTGAACGATGAGGTCAATCTTTTCTTTTGCTGTATCAATCTGTTCAGGCGCACCACTAATTTTTAATTGTGAGCCACGAGAAAGAATCTTCAACAAAGGAAACTTCTTTTTGAGTACGTCAAATTTTCCATTGTTTACGCCAAAGAACTCAATGGGATTGATTGAATCTAAATTGATGATTGTTTCTGTCAATGTGTTTGTTTTATTTGTGAAAAATGCAATGTGCTACTTACCGCTTGTTTACTTCTCAAATTTATTGAAACAGACAATAATCGGCACATTTGGTTATACACAATTTGTGAATAGACACCAAGACAACAAACATTAATGGCGTATGTTTTAAATGAGGTTTAGTTTATTTTAGAAGAATATAACTATCAATCAAATATTAAGAATTGTACCCGATATCCTCAATCAGGTTTTTGCCATCAGCCGCAGAAGTAGCCAATTCATCACAACGATTATTTAAAGCATTATCTGCATGTCCTTTAACCCAAATAAACTTTATTTTGAACTTTTTTGATAGTTGGTAGTATCTTGTCCATAAGTCCTTATTCTTTTTGCCACCTTTAAAGTCTGTTTTTATCCAACCATCCAACCAACGTTTTTCTACACTATCCACAATGTATTTACTATCAGTGTATATAGTAACTGGAATATCGTTTCGGGTCAGGCTTTCCAAAGCCACAATAACGCCCATAAGCTCCATTCTGTTGTTGGTAGTAAAACGAAATCCTTGAGATATTTCTTTACGGTTTTCACCCCATTGCAAAACAATTCCATAGCCGCCAGGCCCCGGGTTCCCACGAGAGGAACCGTCCGTATAAATAATAAGAGGATTAGACATTAAATAGAGATTAGTTGTTTATGACGTAAGCCAAGAATAAAACAGGCTGTCTCTGGTAAGAAACAGCCTGCGGAAAAATATAAAAAGGGGGGATTATAAGTAGTGATACCATGTACGATTCAAATCCCATGATTCAAATTCTTTAACTACATCGTTAAGGAAGCTAGCTCCAACGCTACCATCTATAATACGGTGATCATAGCTTAATGACAAATACATCATGTGTCTGATACCGATAGTGTCATTGTTTGGAGATTCGATAACAACGGGTCTTTTCTTAATTGCACCTACTGCTAAAATAGCAACTTGTGGTTGATTAATGATTGGCGTACCCATCAAAGTACCAAAAGTGCCCACATTAGTTAATGTAAATGTGCCACCTGAAACATCCTCAGGTTTTAATTGATTGCTTCTTGCATCATTGGCCAACTTATTTACAGCTGAACTAAGACCTACAATATTTAATTGGTCAGCACCCTTTATTACAGGAACTATTAAGTTTCCAGTAGGAAGAGCTGTTGCCATTCCTATGTTCAAATCTTTCTTAATGATGATTTTATCGCCTTCTACAGATGCATTTAAGATTGGGTAACGTTTCAATACTTTTACCAAACAATCAATGAACATAGGAGTAAAAGTAATTTTTGTACCTTCTCTTTTCTCAAAATCATTCTTTACACGTTCTCTCCAGAATACCATGTTGGTAACGTCTGCTTCTGCAAAACTGGTAACATGAGCACTTGTATGCACACTGTCTACCATGTGTTTCGAAATAATTTTGCGCATCCTATCCATCTCTATAATTTCTACATTGCCAGTAGGATGAGCTGAAGTAGGAGAGGTGTATTTACCAGAATCACCTTCTGCCAATGTAACTAAAGGTACAGATGGCGTGGTAGGTGGAACCATGTATACAGGTTTTAAATCTTTTGGAGCCTCAACTACAGGAGGCGCAACATACTTTGGTTCTTCAACCACAGGTGCAATATATACAGGAGCTTCAACTGCTTCAATTTCAGGAGTTGCAATTGGTTCTGGAATTGCTTCAACAATTGGTTGTTGAACAAAAACAGGTTCCACTATTGGCAAAGGAGCCTCTACAACCGGTGCAGGAATAAAAACAGGTTCAACTACAGGTAATGGAGCTTCAACAACTGGTGCTTCCACTATAGGAGCAGGAACAATTTCAGGCTCAAAAACAGGTTGAGGTGCTACTGTTTCAATAATTGGCGCTTGATAAGATTCAACAATTGGTTCAGGTACATAAACAGGTTCTACAATTGGTTGAGGAACAAACACAGGCTCTGCAACTGGTGGAGCAATTGGTTCTACAATTGGTTGAGGAACAATGCTTTCGACAGATGGTTGTGACTCGATAACAGGCTCAACAATTGGTTGACTGTAAACTATTGGCTCAACAATTGGTTGAGGATAAATTATTGGCTGCTCTACAATAGGTTGAGGAGCAATGTAAACAGGTGCGTCTGCAGCTTTTTGCATAACAACTTGTTGTACTGGAGTAGGGACTATAACAGGCTCTTGATAAACTTGAACGGGTGGTTGTTGATAAGATTGCACCGGCGGCTGCTGTACAACTACCTGAGCAGGTGCTTGTGCTGGAACAAACGCACCAACTTTGCCAGCTCTTTTGTCGGCAACATACTGAATTACATCTTTTTTAGAAACTCTACCATCAGCTCCTGTACCTGGAATTCTTTCTAATTCACTTAGGCTTATTCCTTCACTATTGGCAATGTTTAAAACCAAAGGAGAAAAGAATCTGTTGTTGCCAGTTGGGTAAGCGGTTGAAGTTGAAGGTTGAAAAGGAATGTTTTCCTCGAAATTTGTATTTGATGGCATAACTGTTAGGGGTGTGGGTTCAAAAGTAGTATGTTGTACAGGCAAAGGCTCTGGCTGTATTGTAGCAAGTTTTATAGGGGTAGGTTGAGGTATTGCCGTTTGACTGATAACATTGGTTTCAATTTTTGCAATAACACTTCCTACAGGAACAACATTGTTAACCGGATACAAAATCTCAGTAATAACGCCCGCCACAGGAGAAGGTATCTCACTGTCTACTTTATCAGTAGCTATGTCTAGTACAGTTTCGTCCATTTTTACATGATCGCCCACTTTCTTATGCCACTTGAGTATAGTAGCTTCCATTATACTCTCGCCCATTTTAGGCATTGTTAAATCAGTTATAGCCATACAAACAGTTTGTTTTTTAGGTCAATTAAGACCGTTAAACCCTTAAACTAATAATAAATATTGCAAGCTTAATACATCGCATATTTAATAATTATCCGAATAATTATCGAAAAATGCTCAAATATTAATTTTCAAAAATAGTTTTTTACAAGCGAAAGTTATTCTATGGTTATCCACAATCTGTTAGTCTAAGCAGATTTAGTGCATTTAACGCTGTTAATTGTATATTTCTTTCTCTGTTATGGTGAAAATAAAAGCATTTCGAAATAGTTTTCCCCGCTTTAGCAACAGCTATCCACACCATACCCACAGGTTTTTCACTTGTTCCGCCATTAGGTCCCATTATTCCACTCACCGCAATACTATAATCGGTTTGCATAATTTCCCTAACACTCTCAGCCATTATTCTTACGGTTTCTTCACTAACTGCTCCGACAGATTCAAGAATATCTTCAGGAACATGGAGGACATCTGTTTTAATACTGTTGTCATAACTAACTACACTCCCTTTAAAATATGCTGAAGCTCCCGGGAATGAAGTAAGTAAATGTGCTATGTACCCGCCTGTACAACTTTCAGCCGTTGAAACAGTTTGGCCGTTTTGTTTTAATAATCTTCCAACTACGGCTTCCATTGGCAAATCTTCATCAATTACTAAATACTCTTTTACCTTTCTTTTTAATAACTCAAAATGATAATTCAATTCAGCTGATATTACTTCTTTATTTTCTCCAGAAGCAGATAGTCGAAGCCTAACCATGCCACTATTTGGCAAATAAGCAAGTTTAATATTGGAGGGTAAATTAGCTTCTTCCTCTTTAATCATGTCGGCTAAAAAGCTTTCTCCAATGCCTGCCGTAAGTAGGGTTCTGTGCACAATATTAGTAGTATGAATTTTTGTAGGAAGTAACGGCAAGACAACATTTGTCATTATCCACTTCATTTCGTGTGGAACGCCGGGTAGCGAAATGAATATCTTATCCTCTTTTTCAAACAACATTCCTGGAGCTGTTCCAACTTCATTAAACAATACTTTGCATACATCAGGAACTTCTGCTTGTTTAATGTTACTATCAAGCATTGGCCTTTTCAACTTATTCACAAATATATTGGTTACGTGAGCGAGCGTTGCTTCATCGAGAATAAGCTTTCCACCAAAGTATTTACACAATAACGGTTTGGTTATATCATCTGATGTCGGACCAAGTCCACCTGTTATTAAAATTACACTCGCATGTTTGCTTTCCTCCTCAAGAGCATACCAAATGTCGTCCCAACTATCGCCTACTGCAACCCTTCGTTTAACTGAAATGCCTATTTTATTTAACTCTTGTGCCATCCAAGCACTATTTGTATC
>CANCVE010000174.1 GCA_947381435.1 Chitinophagaceae bacterium | reverse complement strand
ACGACAGTGAAATGAAGGCATAATATGAGAGAATAAAGTCTAAGGGTAAACATAGATTGAGTGTGGTAAATGTATTAAAAAACAAATTATTATTAAGGGCTGTAGCTGTGGTAAACAAAGGGAAGAAGTATTTGGAAAACTATCAAAATGCAGCCTAAATAATATTTCATTTATAACTTCCGAATCTTTACTTGAATTTCTCAATTTTCAACATTTAACTCCCGACGTTCAATTTTCGCCCCTAACTTTGGAATAAGAATTGTGAATAACTTCCGTCCCCTTTGCTAAATCAAATAAAAAAGTTAACAAATAGGGTTTTATTGTCAATTTGCAAAATAATACTTTTCATAATTAAAAATCAACCCTTACCTTCGCCGACCTATTCATTTTAGGGTAGGTGGGTTATTTCGAAAAAGTAACCTTGATTCAATTCAGCAAAATTGCAAATTTAGATATGGCTATCAAAAGAGACAATCGTCCCAAATCAAATTTCTCACAAATCACAATTAGTCTGGCATCCCCCGACAGCATCTTAGAAAGAAGCTTTGGCGAGGTATTGAAACCAGAAACCATCAACTACAGAACCTACAAGCCTGAACGTGATGGATTGTTTTGTGAAAGAATTTTCGGTCCAGTAAAAGACTATGAGTGTGCGTGCGGTAAGTATAAGCGTATCCGTTATAAGGGTATCGTTTGTGACCGTTGCGGTGTAGAAGTAACTGAAAAGAAAGTTCGTCGCGAAAGATTAGGACACATTAAGTTAGTTGTTCCTGTTGTTCACATCTGGTACTTCAAGAGTCTTCCAAACAAAATTGGGTACTTGTTAGGTATGAGCTCCAAGAAATTGGAAAGCATTGTTTACTACGAAAGATATGTAGTAATACAAGGTGGTATCAAGGAAAACTTAGCTCCTGGTGATTTGCTTGCTGAAGAAGAATACTTAGATTTACTAGATACTTTACCAAAAGATAATCAATTCTTATCTGATGATGATCCTCAAAAGTTCATTGCTAAGATGGGTGCCGAAGCCGTTCAGGGTTTGTTGGAAAGATTAGATTTGGATGAATTAAGCTTCTCTCTACGTAATGCTGCTGCAAACGAAACTTCACAACAACGTAAGGCTGATGCCTTAAAGCGTTTGAGCGTGGTGGAAGGTTTCCGCGAAAGTGCTGACCGTATCACCAACCGCCCTGAGTGGATGGTAATGCAATATGTACCGGTTATTCCTCCAGAATTGCGCCCGTTAGTTCCTTTGGATGGTGGTCGTTTTGCTTCTTCCGATTTGAACGATTTATACCGTCGTGTTATCATTCGTAATAATCGTTTGAAAAGATTATTGGAAATTAAGGCACCTGAAGTAATTCTACGTAACGAAAAACGTATGCTTCAAGAAGCTATTGATAGCTTATTTGATAACTCTCGTAAGTCTAATGCGGTTAAGGCAGAAGGTGGACGTGCATTAAAATCTTTGAGTGATGTACTTAAAGGTAAGCAAGGTCGTTTCCGTCAGAACTTGTTGGGTAAACGTGTGGATTATTCTGGTCGTTCTGTTATCGTGGTAGGACCTGAATTGAAAATGCATGAGTGTGGTCTTCCTAAGGATATGGCTGCCGAGCTTTTCAAACCATTTGTTATTAGAAAACTAATAGAAAGAGGTATTGTAAAAACAGTAAAGTCTGCTAAGAAATTGGTTGACAAGAAAGAAGCTGTTATTTGGGATATACTTGAAAATATATTGAAGGGTCACCCAATCATGCTTAACCGGGCCCCTACGTTGCACCGTTTGTCTATCCAGTCTTTCCAACCTAAATTGGTAGAAGGTAAGGCGATTCAATTGCACCCATTGGTAACTGCATCTTTCAATGCGGATTTCGATGGTGATCAGATGGCGGTTCACGTTCCATTGAGCAATGCATCAATATTGGAAGCCCAATTGTTGATGTTGTCTTCTCACAACATACTTAACCCACAAAATGGTACGCCAATCACCCTTCCTTCTCAGGACATGGTATTGGGCTTGTACTATATTACTAAAGGACAAGTTACCACTCCCGAACATACTATCAAGGGGCAAGGAATGAGTTTCTATAGTATTGATGAGGTTTTGATAGCATATAACGAAGGTGCTATCGACTTGCACGCTAATATTAAGCTTAGAACTAAGGTTCGTGAAAAAGGTGAATTAGTTAAGAAAATAATCGATACTACTGTTGGTCGCGTATTGTTCAATCAATTTGTTCCTGCAGAAGTTGGTTATGTAAATCAATTGTTGACTAAGAAGAGTTTGAGGGAAATTATTGGTAACATTATTAAAATTACCAACGTACCAACAACTGCTAAATTCTTGGATGAAATCAAGACATTAGGATTCCGTATGGCATTCCGCGGTGGATTGAGTTTCAGTGTAAATGACTTGATTGTTCCTGAAATTAAACAAGAACTTCTTGAGAACGCAAAAACTGAAGTAGAAGAGGTTTGGGAAAGCTACAATATGGGGCTTATCACCAACAATGAGCGTTACAATCAGGTAATTGATATTTGGGGACGTGTGGATATGCGTATCACAGAAGCACTTATTCATGAAATGGCTACCGATAAGCAAGGATTCAACTCTGTGTTCATGATGTTGGATAGTGGAGCTCGTGGTAGTAAAACACAGGTAAAACAGTTGGTGGGTATTCGTGGATTGATGGCTAAACCTCGTAAGAGTGGTAGCAGTGGAAGTGAGGTAATTGAAAATCCGATTCTTTCTAACTTTAAGGGTGGATTGAACGTATTGGATTACTTTATCTCTACGCACGGTGCGAGAAAAGGTTTGGCGGATACGGCATTGAAAACGGCGGATGCGGGTTATCTAACTCGTCGTTTGGTTGACGTTGCGCAAGATGTTGTTATTGCTGAAGATGATTGTGGTACTCTACGTGGTATTGGAATCAGTGCTTTGAAAGATAATGAAGACATAATTGAAAATATTTCTGATAGAATTGAAGGTCGTACTTCATTGCATGATGTGCTTGATCCTCTAACTGGCGAAATTATTTGTTATGCTGGTGTTGAAATATCACACGATACGGCTGTAGCAATTGAAGAATCAGGTATCGAAACTGTTGAAATACGTTCTGTTTTAACTTGTGAAGCAAAAAGAGGTGTGTGTGTGAAATGTTATGGTAAAAACTTGGCAACAGGCTACCTAGCACAACGTGGTGATGCCGTTGGTATCATTGCTGCACAATCAATTGGTGAACCGGGTACACAGCTTACACTTCGTACTTTCCACGTGGGTGGGGTAGCAGGTAGTGCAAACATCGAAAGTTCATTGAATGCTAAGTTTGATGGTACTGTTCAATTTGATGGTCTACGTACGGTAACTGCTGTAAACAATGAAGGAAATAAAGTTCAGGTTGTTATAGGTAGAACGGGTGAGGTGAGAATAATGGATGTGAAAAACGACCGTTTATTAATCACTAACAACGTTCCTTATGGTTCTACTTTACAAGTAAAAGATGGTGCTAAAATAACCAAGGGCGAAGTTATTTGTACTTGGGATCCGTTCAACAACGTAATTGTTGCTGAACAAGCAGGTACTATTCGTTTTGATGCTGTACTGGATGGCGTTACTTTCCGCGAAGAAAGTGATGAACAAACTGGTCACCGTGAAAAAGTGGTTATTGAAACTAAGGATAAGACAAAGATTCCTACTATCATAGTTGATGGTAAAGATTCTAAACATTATAACTTGCCAGTTGGTAGCCATATCATTATAGAAGAAGGGGATGAGGTTAAAGCGGGTCAGATATTAGTTAAAATTCCGCGTGTACTAGGTAAGCTTCGTGATATCACGGGAGGTCTTCCACGTGTAACTGAATTATTTGAAGCTAGAAATCCTGGTAATCCTGCTACTGTGTGCGAAATAGATGGTGTTGCTACTTTTGGTAACATTAAACGTGGTAACCGTGAAATTTCTGTAGAAAGTAAGGATGGTGTTACTAAGAAATACCTAGTTCCATTGTCTCGTCAGATTTTGGTTCAGGATGCTGATTTTGTTAAGGCTGGTGCTCCATTATCTGATGGTCAGATTGCTCCTGCTGATATTTTAAGTATCAGAGGTCCATTTGCTGTACAAGAATATGTGGTGAATGAAATTCAAGAGGTTTATCGTTTACAAGGGGTGAAAATCAATGATAAACACGTTGAGGTTATCGTACGTCAGATGATGAAGAAAGTTGAAATTGTAGATGCTGGTGATACCAAATTCTTAGAGGAAGACTTAGAAGATAAATTTGACTTTATAGACGAAAATGACCGCATTTTTGATAAGAAAGTAGTTACAATTCCTGGTGAAAGTACTAAATATAGGTCTGGTCAAATTGTTACGGTGCGTGAATTGAGAGAAGAAAACTCTATCTTACGTAGATCTGATAAGAAACTAGTAGAAGTTCGTGATGCACGTCCTGCTACTGCTCAACCAGTATTATTAGGTATTACCAAGGCTTCATTGGGTGTACAAAGCTGGATTTCAGCTGCATCATTCCAAGAAACAACCAAGGTATTGAGTACTGCGGCTATTCAAGGTAAGGCTGATTACATGCTTGGATTGAAAGAGAATGTAATTACTGGTCACTTGATTCCTGCTGGTACAGGTATGCGTGAGTTTGATAATATTATTGTAGGAAGTAAGGAAGAATATGAATTACTAGCATCTACAAGAGAAATATTGTCTTTTGATGAGAATGAGTAATTGATTTTAAAAGAAAAAAAATATAAAGTGTCGCTTCATTAATTTGGAGCGGCACTTTTTTATTTTAAGTACATTGTCTAAATAGTTTGAAATTTTATATTACTTGTATTGACTGTTGCATAACTATTGTTCAACTTGCTTCTTGCGCTTCCAATTGAGAACTGCCAATCAATTCTTCGAACTTTAAAGTTTAGCCTTATAATCTTCTGTGTTATTTTGGCATCATCTAATGATACTACTTTCATTAGTATTATTCTTTGCATAAATGTGTTGGTAAATTTGGTATCTACTTCTATACAAATTAATAACCCTTTCCTATACTTATTAAAATGAAAAGAATACATTGGTTTAGACCACCATATTTTACTTTTACATTATGCAAAACTTATTCTTACTCAATTTTAAGAAAACACATATTTAAATGGTCCAATTGGTAAGTTTTGTATTTTAATTGATGAATTATACAAACTAAAAAGGTTAATCTTTACAGATTGAATTGGTAATTAAATTGGTTCTTTAACAAAAATCGATTTAAAAAGGTCCTAATTTACCATCGTTTAATTATTCAATTAAAATTATCCTTACTCCACCTCAATATAATAGCCTCTTTCCAAGTTCTTTTTAGTAAACCAATTCATTTCTTGTTTCGATAGATTAAATATTTTATTTTTAGTATTGATTTTCAAAATATTTGATGAAAATGGAATAACTATTGGCATAATAAATTCATCAGAGCAATTAGTCCAGTAAAGTGAAGCAGTAGATTGCTTTATATTTAGTTTAACTTTTAAGTGGGGGATAGAAACGGTGGTAAGGTAATGATTAAAAATGGGTTGTAAATCAAATCCACTCTTGGCAATCATGTAATCTTCTATCTGCTTTGTTGTAACTGTTTGGTGATAAAAGGTTGTATTCAATCCCCGCAGCATTTCTCTAAACAGACTGTCATTGTTAATAATATGGCGTATGTTGTGTAGCATGTTTGCTCCCTTGTAATACATGTCTCCACTGCCTTCTTTGTTTACGCCATAGGGGCCAATAATTGGTTTATCATTCTGAATGTTTTGCCTGAGTCCGATGCAGTAATCATTAGCAGCTTCTTCGCCAAAAATCCATTGCATGTAAAGCACTTCAGAATACATGGTAAAACTCTCGTGTATCCACATGTCCGCCAGATCTTTCGATGTTATGCTATTACCAAACCATTCATGGCCACTTTCGTGCACAATAATAAAATCCCATTTCAATCCCAATCCGGTTTTACTCAAATCTGTGCCCTTATAACCATTTTGGTATCCATTGCCATAAGCCACTGCGCTTTGGTGTTCCATTCCAAGATAGGGGGCTTCTACAAGCTTATAGCTGTCTTCATAAAAAGGGTATTTGCCAAACCAATGTTCAAAGCATTGCAGCATGGGCTTCACTTGCGTAAATTGTTTCTTTGCCTTATCAAGGTTATAGGGCAACACCCAATAGCTAAGATCAAGTTTGCCACCTTCTCCCATGAATGTGTCAGTAAAGTTGGTGTATTTTCCTATGTAGGGTATGATATCATAGTTATTGATGGGGTTCTTTACTTCCCATTTAAACAGTTTTAGGGCATTATTTATTGGTTGACCGTGTATATTTCCTTTATTGATACTTGTGTTTATTTCTCTTCCATTGCTTATGCAAACTAGGGTATCAGGTACCTCCACTTCAAGACTTGCACCTTTATCTGGTTCATCGCTTTGTAAATCCTTACATGGATACCAACAGCTTGCACCCAATCCTTGGCATGAGACGCTAACCCAAGGATTACCTAAACTATCCTTCTGCCATACCCACCCACCATCCCAAGGAGGTTTTATGGCTTCTTTTGGTTTGCCGTGATAATATATTCTTATAATTTCTTTATTGCCAATATTGGTATTTGGTAAGGTTATTAAATAAATACCTTCTTTTTTAAAAAAAGGTATTAATGTGCAGCTTTTGAGTAGGGGATAAGTTGATGATAATATTATGCTATCAAT
>CANCVE010000173.1 GCA_947381435.1 Chitinophagaceae bacterium | reverse complement strand
CACGGGTAAAAATACTTTTAGGGCAAGCGGGGGTATTGTGCATATTTTTCATACAATCGTTTTTTATCGTTAAAAAAGCAAGTAATAATTTACATCAAAAGGTTACAATAAAGAGTTTTATTGTAACTAGACGTTTATAAAATTTTATTCCTGGAATATGGCTTGACAAAGCTGATTAATTCATTGTTTAAATCTGTTAAAATTAAATTTTAATCGCCAAAAATATACCATCAACCGAAGATTACACCTTAAATCGAAATTAAATTTACGGTTCCGTTACCGGCAACGATATTGGTTTGGTTAAATGCTTCGTTTTAGCGAACATCAACAAAAAACAAGGTTTGAGAAGGAGGGGTCAAACGCACCAAATTTTGCTTTACAGTATTATATGAGTGATTTGAAACAGGTTCTGAAGAGGTAGGTATTCCCCATAATTATTATGCACATCCAGAAACAATCACTTCTTCTTTTACCATGGCACAGTTTAATGCCCTTACCCAAGAAGGAACGGATAGCTACACCTTAGAAGCCATGTTTTTGGCATTGGCTGCCATTGCGGGTGCACATGGAAATATAGTGCAGAACAACAGAATGTTTTGGGCTTTACAGTGTTTGGATAATGCCAGAATGATAGGCAAAACAAATGCTGAAATTGCAGAAATAGTGGCAGAGATTACCACTGAGTTCTTTACCAAAACCGCTGCTGCTAAGATAGTGGCTTCGGTTTACACCATTGCCCCTTCGGCTAGTATTACCATTACAGGGGTTGCTACAAACAAGTATTTCACTAACCATGGCACTACCATTCTTAGCTTCTTAAAAGTAGGTGCTTCTGCAACTGAATTAATTACTGTTTACCCAGGCTCTGGAGCATTGATACCTTTATCGTGGACTAAGATTGTAGTAAATAATGTGAGTGCCTTGGCTGAAGGTGCCTTTAGTTTGTTTGTGAGCTAGGGATTAGTTATGAATTATAAGTTATGAATTAGGAGTGGTTTGTTAGAAAAGGGGTTGATTCGTGATTGAATCAACCCTTTTTTATGCTTAGTACCAACTAAATAAGTGTAATAACCCCTATAAAATGGATGATTATTCATATTATTTTGATAGTAGCCACCACCAAAATAATGAACGACAGCACCAATTAGCATGGTGGCTACCACAAAAAAAGTGAACCAGTATCACCAAAAATATGAACCGACTTCACCAAAACCGTCGAACGTGCCTACTGCAACCATGCTGCGTACCATCAACTACCATGATCCGTACCACCAAATTTCTCATCCGCACCACTTTTTTGGTAATCCTACCATGAACTACCATTGTGGCTACCATCAACTAGCATGCTGGCGATAACAAAAAAACACATCCTACCACCAACTACCATGCTGGCTACCATACCATTTGGTGATGTTACCACCAAAAAAGTGAAGCGCACCATCAATGTTCATGGTGGTCATCATCAACTACTATGGTAGAGATCACCAAAGTTGATGCTGCCATCACCAAAAAAATGAACCGCACCATCAACTACCATGGTGACCACCATTAAATTCCTTAATCGAACCCATCATCTACCATGATCAAGATAACAACCTTAGTTGATCTGGATTAGCAAGAACAATGATGGGTAGCATTAGATATCATAGTAGGGATTACCACCAACCATTGTAGGGATTACCAAGATTAATGTTTGCTTGAATAATAAAATTGAACCTACATTATCAACTTTTGTGGTGGCCATCATCAAAAAACTAATCTGAGCAATCTTATGTCATGATTCGTGCCGTATATGTTGGTAATAATGCCATAAAATAATGAACCATGCCAGCAAATGTTATGGAAGATAAATTAGGTATTGGTAGCCTATTTTGACTTTAAACTAGTGATTCACTATTTATCAAGTAAATCTTTTTTCTTGTAAATTATAAAACATAATCAATCAATTGTGTAATTCAACATCTTTAATAACTACGACCTTTACCAAATAAGCAATAAGTTACTTCATCAAACAATAATGGAACAAACAAGACAACAAAAATATAAATGGCTCGGCATTGGTTGTAAAGTGGTTGAGATGCTTTTAACAACAATTATTTATTTAGTAATCTGGATTCAAACAACTTGGCGAAAGAACTTTGTTTGCACCATAGTAGTTAATTAAATAAGTAAATTTTAAATTATGATACACGTAAAAATTTCGCCATTGTCAGAGAAGATAGTAGCCTATTTATCCAATCACAATGATTTTCTGTTTTATAACATTGGCAAACTATTAAAAGACAATTCTGATGCTGAGATACACGAGTCATTGGATGAATTGGAAATGAATGAGATAACCACATTTAGAAACTACACATCCATTGGAGATGTAGAAGAGGGTAAATCGAAGGAACTGGATATTAATGAAATAGAAGGTAGAATGGTAAGGCAATAAGTTTCGTTTTATACTGGGCATAGAACAAATCTATTAGAAAATAAATAAAGATCGTGTTGTTAACTGTAAAGAATTACAATAGTTGATTTTAAATCTTTGCGTCCTTGGCTATTTTATTTGTTACCCCATTATGGTAAAGCCTAGAGTAATAACAAAGCAGCTATCTTTATACGAATTAATAATACACTTTTGATAAACAAATCTACCATACAGCTATTAAGATTTAAGTTTTCCTTCTTTTTATTGCCAGTTTATCTGTTTGCATTAAGTCTTATTCCATCTATAAACATAGTTCGGGCATTGGTTATGTTCTTTGTCTTGCACTTATTAATATATCCTGCAAGCAATGGTTATAACAGTTATATGGATAGAGATGAAGCAAGTATTGGTGGCATAAAAAAGCCCATGCAACCTACCAAACAGTTGTTTTTTATTACTGTATTTATGGATTGCATGGCGAGCATCATTGCTTTTTATATTAGCACGCTCACCTTTGCTTTGGTGTTGGTTTATATTGGTTTTAGCCGACTGTATAGTTATCGAGGAATAAGGCTAAAACAATACCCCATTATCGGATATTTAACGGTAATACTTAATCAGGGAGGTACAACTTTTTTCTTGGTTTATCACGCTGTTTCGCAAGGGTTTAGTACTACTATTCCAATAGATGGTTTAATAATTAGTAGCTTGCTAATTGGTGGTTTTTATCCTATTACCCAAATATATCAGCATAAACAAGATGCTCTCGACGGTGTTAAAACTATTAGTATGCTATTGGGAATTAGGGGCACTTTTATCTTTTGTGCAGTACTTTACAGCTGTTCTTTCGGCCTGTTGTTCAGACATTTTCTTTTATTAAATAATCTTATGCCATTCTTTATCTTGCAAATCCTCTTTGTACCCGTTATCGTATATTTTTTATTTTGGTTTATTAAAGTTTGGAAAGACAATAGTAATGCCGACTTTGAGCATACCATGAGAATGAATTGGCTAGCTTCTATATGTACCAACATAGCATTTGTGGTACTTATTTTTCTTAATCAGCATAAATAAACAACTTGGCTACTATTATTTCAATCAGTACGGCTGTTCCCAAATATCAACATTTGCAAGAGGATATTCTTCATTTTATGCAAGGTGTTTTTGAGGTGGATGAACCTGAAAAGCGTAAACTGAAGTTCCTTTATCATCAAAGCAGCATTCATACCAGACATTCTGCCATTGCAGATTTTGGATTACCTAAGGAAGAATGGACGTTTATTCCGAAAGATAAAGACGCCCCATTCCCTAGTTTAGAAAAGAGAATGGTAGTTTATGAAAAGGAATCTTTGCCATTGAGTATTGAGGCCATTAAAAATTGTTTGGGCGATAAGACACTCCCTGCCGACATAACCCATTTAATAACAGTTAGTTGCACAGGAATGAGTGCGCCGGGTTTGGATTTACAAATAGTGGAAGCACTATCGTTGTCGCCAACCATTTTTAGAACATCGGTTAATTTTATGGGATGTTATGCCGCTATACATGCACTAAAATTGGCTAAACTAATTGTGGATGGTGATGACGATGCAAAAGTATTGGTAGTCTGTACGGAGCTATGTACGCTTCATTTTCAAAAAGAGTACACAGCAGATAATGTTAGTAGCAGCCTTTTGTTTAGTGATGGTTGTGCTGCAGCATTAATAACCAATGGAAAGAATAGCAAGGGATTGAAGTTGTTGTCTTTTTATAGTGAGATTGCAAATAGTGGTAAAGACGATATGAGTTGGAATCTTAGTAGCAAGGGCTTTTTAATGAGTTTGAGTAGCTATGTTCCTGATATTATTAAAGCAGATATAGCGGGATTAACGGATAGTGCATTACATAAAAGCAAGCTTGTAAAAGAAGACATTTCGCATTGGTGTATTCATCCTGGAGGAAGAAAGATATTGGAGTCGGTGGCTCAGGCGTTGACTATAGATAAAGAACAGTTGCAAGAAAGCTATGATGTATTGGGCAAATATGGCAATATGAGTTCGCCAACAATCTTATTTGTAATGAAAGAGATTTTGGCCAATGCAAAGGATGGGGAGCATTTGTTTGGTTGTGCTTTTGGGCCAGGATTAACGATGGAAACACTAGTGGGTGTGATGAATTAATGAGTTTATGATGTACTATAATTCAATCCAGTCTATTTAAGAGAAAAGAAAAATTAACGCAGAGCCCGCAGAGTTCTTTACACAAAGAACCACAGAGGAAATCTTGAGTTACTTATAACAATGTTTACGTTTATGAACGCAGAGGTGGAGAGTATTATAATATTCACATCAACTAAATGGCATCGACTCATAATTCATAATTACTATTTATCTGATGATCGATTTTAAAAATAGAAGTTCGCAAAAAGAGCTGTTAGATGGTGATGAGATTCCGTATGAGGCTATTGAGCAAAACATGCGGGAACTTAATATCATTAATACACTTTTGGGTGGACATGCAATAACGCTAAAAGGTGTTGATGCGTTACTTCCTCCCAATAAAACAGCCCTATTTACTGTTTGTGAGATAGGTTGTGGTGGTGGCGATAACCTACAGGCTGTAGCAAAGCATTTAAAAAAGAAAGGCGAGCTAGTAAATATTATCGGGATAGATATTAAGAAAGAATGTTTGGCAACGGCTCAAAAGAATTATGGTTCTCTAAAGGCAAGTTGGCTGCAAAGCGATTATAAAGAAGTGGTTTTTACCCAAAAGCCTTCTATCATATTCTCATCACTTTTTTGTCACCACTTTAAGGAGGAGGATTTGGTGTTTCAATTAAAATGGATGAATGAAAACAGTACAAATGGCTTTTTCATTAATGATTTGCACCGTCACCCTCTTGCTTATTATTCCATAAAACTAATTACTAAACTATTCTCTAAATCTTATTTAGTAAAGAATGATGCACCTATTTCGGTGTTAAGAGGATTTACTAAAAGAGAATGGATTGCAATCATAGAAAAGGCCGAAATAAGGGAGTATACCATTGAATGGAAGTGGGCTTTTAGGTATTTAATAATCGTTAAAAAAGATGCCAAATGAATGAAACGCCTGAAGTAGACATAGCAGTTATTGGCGGTGGTTTGGCAGGACTTTGCTTGGCTATTCAAGCGGCTGATAAAGGATATTCTGTGGTTCTATTCGAGAAAGAAACCTATCCACATCATAAAGTTTGTGGGGAATATATCAGCTTAGAATCTTGGGATTTTCTTTCAAGGCTTGGACTTTCTTTAAGCGATATGAAGCTACCTGTTATCAATAAACTAGAAGTTAGTTCTGTAAACGGAAAGCTCTTTTCGCACCAATTACCACTAGGAGGCTTTGGTATTAGTAGGTATTTGATTGATGCTTCATTGGCAGAAATAGCAAAGAGCAAGGGCGTACTTATTTATACTAAAACCAAAGTGACAGATATTCTGACTGATGAAAAAAGTAATTCAGACTCACCTGCTCTCCCCCTATTTACGATTGCAATTCAGTCGAACTCAGAAAGTGATAGTAATGAAATTCCGCCCATCTGGAAAGCTAAAGTAGCGATAGGAAGCTATGGCAAGCGAAGTAATATTGATGTGCAATGGAAGCGAAAGTTTGTACAAGAAAAGCCAAATAAACTGAACAATTACATAGGTATAAAATACCATATTCGCTACAATCATCCTGCAGATACTATTGCATTGCACAACTTTAAAAACGGCTATTGCGGTATGAGTAAAATAGAGGATGACAAAAGCTGCCTTTGCTATCTTACTACTGCGCAAAACTTGAAAGACAATAATAATTCTATCAAGTATATGGAGCAGAAAGTACTGTATGAGAATCCCTTTTTAGAAGCAATATTTAAAGAAGCCGAGTTCCTTTTTACACAACCTATTACTATCTCTCAAATTAGTTTTCAGAAGAAGCCAAGTGTAGAAAACCATGTATTAATGGTTGGCGATTCGGCAAGTTCTATCACGCCACTTTGTGGTAATGGAATGAGTATGGCTATGCATGCAAGCAAACTTGCCGCAGAGCAAATAGATTTATTTCTGCGGAATGAAGTTACTCGCGAAGCCATGGAGGCAAATTATCAATTAGCATGGGGTAAACAATTTGGTACCCGCTTATCTGCTGGCAGAGCCATCCAATCTTTGTTTGGAAGCACTATAACTTCAAACTTCCTAGTTAATACCATGAAGCTTTTTCCCTTTTTAGCTGTTCCACTAATTAGAACTACACACGGGAATTCTTTTTAACTATCTTGTTCGTGTTTAGTGGTGTAAATAAATAAAGGGTTATTCTAAATTTTGTGTGAGAATATTGAGATTTGCATATGGAAATGTCAGCGGTATTACAGCATTTATTGCCCTTGGGAACTGATTGGGAGATTAAGGAAGTTGTTTTTGAAGAGCATCTTAAAAGGATAGATATAAAGGTTATTT
>CANCVE010000172.1 GCA_947381435.1 Chitinophagaceae bacterium | reverse complement strand
AAAATTTTATATGTTTCTTTTTGTTTCGAAAATTTCGTACATATTTATGATTAAATTTCGCAACAAATTGATTTATTTTTGTTGTTGATAAATGTTGTATTAAGTAGTAGTATTGAAGTGTGTTCCCCTAATTTAAGGGGGGTGATTTGAACAAAAATGAAGGATTAGGCTATCCGTTTTAGCTATTTATATACGTTAATCCCAAGTTGTCAAAATTAATTTAAATAAAAATTAGAGCCTTTCAAGCAAACTAGTTTAGGTGAAATTTACACAAGAACAGCCATCACAAAACATGTGAAACATTTCTATTCAACCCTATTTGTCTAGTGAAAAAGGTAATTAATTGTCAAATGTATTTCTTACAGGTATATGTTCTTGTTGCATACTAACGCCTCAAAGTATTGTTTAGTAGTAAAATAAATCTGCCCAATATTTGTGCTCAGAGCAGATGAGATTTCAATAGAGTTATTTTGTTATTTCTTTGGGAAACTTTTGGATTAAAATTTCTATTCTAATTTTAATGTAGTAACCCTACATTCTATGAAAAGTTATTAATATTACTACATGTATGAAATCAGCTTACTTGCTGCTACGATTTGTAAATAATGTTATTTGAGAATGTTAATCATCCATTTTAATCTTTGTCAACTACTGCACCAACACTCCCTTAACAGAATCTTCTGTTTTAAAGAAATACATTCCACTGGATAGTTTTGGTAAATAAACTACCGTATTAGCTTGCCACAATTGGCCACGCATCTTTGTATTCCCCATGGTATCTTTTACGGAATAATCAACGGGGAAGGTGGATGTGTTGTTCACCTGAATGGTACATTGCTGGCCTGTTACAGGGTTAGGGTAAATGTTTAGTCCTGTACTTTTAATGCCTAATACAACCATTGCTACTCCACTGTAGAAAGTAGTATTAGTTGCGTCAATAGCTTTTATACGATAGTAACTACGGTTGTTTGTTTCTACTAATGTGTTTGTCCAATTTAATAAGTTAGTCTTAGTTGTTTTTATTGTAGCCAATGGTTTAAAATGAGTGCCATCATTGCTATATTCAACAACATAACTCAAAGCTTTGCCGGTATTGTTTTGCCATTGTAGGTTCACTTGTTTATTGGTTTCTAAGTTTGCTGTCAGGTTAATATCCAGCTTGTTAGCAAGTGTATTAGCTACTGGAGAAAGGGTCATATTATCTACATCCAACCATCCGCCAGCATTGGCATCGCTATAAATACCAACGGTAACCTGATTGTTAGTTACTACTATCTGCGGAATAATAGCCATTGTCCATTTATTGCTGTTAGGTATAATATTGCTTTTAATAGTATCACCACCATAGTTAGCAGCAAAAGCATAGCATTGATTAAAGTGTGTAGAATCTCGAACAGTATTTGCCAATAATTGGTATACTCCATTTGGAACGGTGATAGTTTGCTGAGTGTAAACCTTATAACTACTAGCTGAATAATTAGTGAGGTAATAAACGCCATTTGGGTTCCAAGCATTTCCATTTGCCGCATAGCTAGCAGTAATGTCTCCAGTTTTTGTCCAACCTGTGGGGTTACTTACAGCTGCACTATCTGCATCAAAACTATTGTTATTGATGTAGTTTGTAGCTTGGTCGGTGTAACCTTTCATTGCCATCGTAGGTTGTCCTTTACTATTAAATGCACCAAGCGAGTAACCTTGCCAGTTATTGTATGCTTCTGGTTCCCAATAAAACACGCCAATACCTTTTCCCCCTTTTACTTGTTTGGTATTTGCAATCATGTTTTCTATAAAGCCCCTGCAAGCCACAGAATCAGAAACACTCATGCCAATTTCTGCTGCCATTATTTCACTACCATAACGCGCTACCATATCATTCATATTGGCAAAACATTGGTTACAGTAGCTGTTCCAGTTAAAACTAGAAGGATAAAGCGACATGCCTATTACATCCCATTTTGCCCCATTGTTCTTTAATCCATCAAACAAATACCTAAACAAAGTATTATTATAGCCATTAGATACATGCACAATCACCTTTATGCCACTATCTACCGCTTTTACAGCATTATATCCTGCTAAAACCAATTGTGCAAAGTTGTTCATGTGTGTAGATGCCCTGCCAAGTTCCCAAAGCAACCCATCATTTACTTCATTGCCTACTTGCACCCATTCGGGTGTAATATTGTTTGCCTTTAGTGCTTGTAAAACGTTGATTGTATGGGTAGCTACTGCCTGTTTCATGCTATCCAATCCATAAGCAGTCCATGCCGCAGGGGTCGGTTGCTGACCAGGGTCAGCCCAAGAATCGCTGTAATGAAAATCTATCAACAAGCGCATACCTGCCTGTTTGGCTCTGATGGCCTTGGCAACCACATCATTTACACCATTCCAACCACCACTCGGATTTACCCAAACCCTCAACCTGATGGCATTAATACCTTTTTGCTGTAGAATAGTAAATAAGTCTTGCGCATTCAATTGGTCATCATAAAACTTAATACCCTTAGCTTCCATTTGGGTAAGCCATCCAACATCGGCACCCAAGGCAAACCCTTGTGCTTGACTTTTAGTTACTATTAAAACTGAAATAAGAAAAGCTGCAGGCAGTAAGCGACAGCATATTATTTTACACAATTGACTAAGCATGGTGTAAAGGTAAAACAATATGAGATAAGAATGTAGCATTAAGAGAAGCTAATGCAAGTCTATTGCTAAGGTAACTTGGCTTCGTAAACAAAGTGAAAAGTGCATTAGATATTGAGTTGTAGGGATGGGATCTGCTCCCTACAAGACACATAATTCTTTTATTATGTTGGATAAGCATACTGATTTTAGCGAGTAACACTTACTACCTAAGAATCTCTACGTTTACTAATCATTATTTGGAAACGTTTCCGCAAATAAATCCCTCCAATTCATTAAACTGAACTAATATGCACCTACAAATAAACAAAATCTGCGCTGCTAAATGAAATGGTTTAAAACTTATTTTGCTTTCTCTTCAGCCTTCTGCCTCTTTTTCATTGCTTGTACTTCAACCAAGAAAGTTGTAAATCAAAGTGAAGTTCCCTTAGATAAATTGGTAGATAGCGTAATCAGTAAGTCGCTAATTTGCTTGGAGAAATCAGTTGATGAAGTTAAAGACACTGCACTTTATCCAACTTATGGAACTAAGAAGCTTCAATGGCAACTAAAGTCTTCCGACGATTGGACAAGTGGTTTCTATCCCGGTTGCCTTTGGCTAGCTTACGAACTGAGCAAAAAACTACAGTTTAGGCAATGGGCAATTGATTGGACAAAAGGTAAAGAACGGCAGAAATATAACACTAAAACCCACGACTTAGGCTTTCGGTTTGGCTGTACTTTTGGTAATGGACTACGGTTATTACCTAACGATTCTGCCACCGCACGCTACAAAGACGTCCTACTAACTGCGGCCAATACAATGGATAAGCGGTTTTCTCATGCTATTGGCTGCTACACTTCCGATTGGGATTTTAAACCCCTCCCCAATTCTGTTCCCGTTGTTATAGACATCATGATGAACCTAGAGTTGTTGCTATGGACGTCACAACAATTAGGCGATACTGCAAGATTCAATCGTTGTTTGTCGCATGTAGCCACTTCATATAGAGATTTAATAAGGCGAGATGCAAGTAGTTTTCATATTGCCCGATACGATGCCACAACGGGTAAACTATTAAATCAGGGACAGTTGCAGGGCGATGTAGATTCAAGCACTTGGTCGCGCGGACATTCTTGGATGGTCTATGGATTGGTGGTAGCTTATCGTTTTACCAAAGATCCTCAATACCTCGATAAGGCAATGGCAGTTGCCGATTATTTTCTCAAGCATCTTCCTAAAGATAGAATTGCCAATTGGGATTTTCAATCACCATTAGACTACCGTGATGCTTCTGCTTCGGCTATAGTTTGTTCGACATTATTGGAGATGCAAGGATATTTAAAAGATCCATCCAAACAAAAACACTACTTGCATGAAGCAGAGGATATACTGAGGTCTCTTTGCAAACCATCTTATTTCTCAGAAGGAAAAGGTACTAATTGTCTGTTGTTGCATTGCACTCAATATTATCATCGAACGCCAAACACAGACGTGCCTTGTTCTTTTGGCGATTACTATTTTATGGAATCATTACTGAGGTACAAGAATATTAAAGTAAAAGGTAAATAAGTTGAAATTGAAAATAATACAATTGAAACATATCCTGATAGTGTCCCGGGTATACCTAGATGATCAACGATTAACGCTTAGCTAGAGTGTGTATCTTGCTAATATCAACTAGATCTAACGAGTTTGTTGTTGAAAAGAAAATGAATTGAAAAACTATTTACTTGTAAAGCTAGTAACCATCAATTAGAAAAAGAATAGGGATATCATCAGGATTACATTGGACTATCTAAAAAATTAGTGGAAAGATCCATTGAAAACGTTGAAAAAAATTGTTTATGAAAAAATGTACGATAGCGTCAAAGTTCTTTTTACTTATAACATTTGGTATAATGTCTTTATGTTCTTGTGGTACATTAAACAAGACTGATGTAGTATTAAATATCCATTCAAATATTACAAATCAAACAAACAGTTCGGAGTTAGACAATCGCTTTTTGATAGTTAATAAAAGTAAAACAGTCTTTGCATTCGGGAATGACACAAGTGTGTCGGCGAGAGTCATCATTGCATTAAATGATGTAAAGATTAGGAGTACAAAAGGAAATATAAAGTTGAATAGAGGTGAATGTGCCGTTTTTCATTTCGCTGAATCTTATGAAATTCCAAAAGGAGAATATTTTGAAATATCAATCAAAAAGAATCACCCAAAGCCTATTAAGCCCAAAGTTTGGTATGAACCAACAAAGAATAAATCAGTTTTTGAAAACGAAGACTTTAGAATTTTTAAAGAACAGTTAGGAGCAGGAGAAGAACGCGCATTTCATAGTCATCTAGAAAGATTAGTTATCAGGTTAAATAAGGTTCAATTAACCGATCCGAGGTTTTATCCAAATGGTCAGGAGGGGGTAGGTATTCAAGTACCCAATACCGTAAAATTTGCAGAACCGTTAGAACATGTTGTAAAAAACCTTAGTAAAATACCCCTATTTAATATTGTGCTCGAGTTTAAACCATAAGAGAATGGTATGGGTATAAATGTTTTGAATAGTGGGTTTATAGTATTAAAAATATGGTTGAAAATAGTAAGCCCGAGTGACTAGCTTTTCTAAACACTCGGGCTGTATTCATCATTTAGATTATCTCGATACTTGTTATGTTATCTGATACCTTAGTAATACTATATTTTAGGAGAATATAGGTTGGTTAAGAAGTCTTTAATAGATAATGGTTTTCTTCCTAGAAGTTTTTCTAAGTCAGTGCTTTCTCCATCTAGTTCTCCTTTTGCTTGTGCTACTGCAAAGCTTGAGAATATACCAATTACTTCGGCAGGAACACCATATTTTGCCAATGTATTTCCATAGTCTTCTGCTGTGGGAGAGATGTAGTTGATTGTTTTTCCTGTAACAGCAGAAATAGTTTCAGCAATTTCCTGATAGGAAAGGGCTTCATTATTGGTAAAGTTATACTCCTTGCCTTCGTGGTTGGTAGTTGCCAAGATGCTTGCTGCGGCTTCTGCCATTTCCGAACGTAGTACCGCACCCACTTTGCCGTTTTCGGCAGGAGCGTATATAACGCCTGTTTCCAAAACCTTTTCGCCAATAAAGCCCGGCAAAAAGTCTAGGTAAAGATTGTTTTTTAAAATGGTGTAATCAATGCCACTTTCTTTAATCCATTTTTCTGTTTGAATGTGTGATTGTGCCACCATCCAAAGTGGCGATGATTCAGTTTCGTCTTTACGCTGAAAGCTTGTATAAACAAGGTGCTTTACACCTGCTTCCTTGGCTGCGTTTATCACATTCTCGTGTTGTGTAAGTCGCTTTGTTAGGTCGCTTCCCGATATAAAAAGCAGTTTGTCCACTCCTTTAAAAGCACTTACTAATGACGCGTAATTATCGTAATCGCCCATAACAACGCCTACACCCTTTGCTTTAAAATCTTCTCCAGATTGTGGGGTTCTCACTAATGCCAATATCTCATCGGCTCTAACTCCTTTTTCTAATAAAAAATTGATAGTTGCATTTCCAAAATGCCCTGTTGCTCCTGTTACTAAAATCATCTTTTTTGTTTTTTTAAATAGTCAATATTATATTTGTTACACAAAGTAACTAACATTGGTTATTAAAAGTAACTTGTTACCAAAAGGTAACTTTAAAATAAGTAGTAACAAAATGGTAACTATAGAGGATAAATCTACAGAAAATAAGTGTCCCGTAACGGCGATGCTAGCATTAATAGGGGGTAAGTGGAAGCCTGTGATATTGTACTGTTTAAGGTCGGATACAAGAAGATTTGGTGAGATAGCCGCGAGAATACCCACTATTTCAAGAAAAGTATTGACTGAACAATTGAAAGAACTGGAGCAAGACAACCTGATAATAAGGGAGCAATTTAATGAGATACCGCCACGGGTAGAATATTCTTTATCAGACCTTGGTAAGAGTATGGGCCCTGTGCTTGCTGAAATGGAAAAGTGGGGAATAGAAAACATATTCAACAAACGATAGGCTGGTGTTTAGGTTTACTTTCAGGAGAGTATAAAGTAGTTTGTGTAAACTGGCTTTTTAAATATTACATCTTGCTTCAAAAATAATTAGAAATTGGTTTAATATTAATTGCCAGTTTGCAATAGGGCGTGTCCATGCTTTTTCAATGTTTTTAATAGCCATGAACACTGCTTTTTTTGCGGCTCCATCATTAGGGAACTGGCACTTGGTCTTTGTATACTTTCTGATTCCACGGTTCAGGTTTTCGATTGTATTGGTGGTATATATAATCTTCCTGAGTTCAAGTGGGTACTCAAAATAGTTGGTGAGATTATCCC
>CANCVE010000171.1 GCA_947381435.1 Chitinophagaceae bacterium | reverse complement strand
GACTAATTTCTTCATTGGGTGTAGTTCTTTTTTCTATCTTTAATGTAGCTGTTCTTTTACTGTTTTTATTCCCAGAATCTGAATTGTTCCTTGTTGATAATTTCGTATTCTTTAAAGCTAAATCTGCATTTACATTGCCGTAGTTATCTTTTGTAGTAAAATTTTTGTTGTTGCCAGAGAGAGCAGGGTACGAGTAGAACGTGTAAAACACTATAAATGGAATTAGCAAAAGCGCCAACAATACAGAAAGTAATTTAAATCTATTGCTACTACTTTTATACATATTAGCCTGCTTTCTGTCCAGGTCTGCGTCTAGTAAATTCCATGCATTCTCAGGCGGATTCATCTCAAATCTGTCCCTCAATTGCTGTAAGTTATTGTCAGTATGTTTATTACCTTCCATTATTTCGCTACCTTTTCATACAATGAATTTAATCTTGTTTTCACAACCTCCTGCAATGATGTCCTTGCCCTCGACAAGTTCGATTTAGAGCTACCTTCCGATATGTCTAGCAATTCCGCAATTTCTTTATGCTTCAATCCTTCAAACTCGTATAAGTTAAAGACCATTTTGTATTGTGGAGGTAGTTTGTGTATTAAATTCATCAAATCGTTTGCGGCAATTTTGCTTAAAATATCATCTACAAAATGGTTCCCAAAATCAGCTTGGCTTTCTTCTATGTTTACAAGAGCCACCATCCGCAATTGTTTTCTATATTTTTCAATGGCAGTGTTCACCATTATTCTTCTAATCCATCCTTCAAGAGAGCCCTCTCCTTTAAAAGTCTTTATATGTTCAAAAACCTTCATAAAGCCTTCATGAAAAGTGTCTTCAGCATCCTCCCGGCTAGAAGAATATTTGTAGCATACGGCAAACATCTTTGAGGAATAAAGGGCATAGAGCTTATTCTGAGACGCTCTGTCCCATTCAATGCACCCTTTTATAAGTATTTTTTCCTCGTTAACCCCCAATTTATCTGCCGTTTATTAGTATAGATGATTAATTTGCTAAAATGGTTACAATTCAATGAAAAATATCTTTTTCAAAGTTCCTGTTTGGTTTATTCGGTATACATTTTTCAAAGCCTTCTATTTTTTGTAGCTTTTATACCTTTCCAGATTCTTTGATTTTTCCACTTATATCATTTAATTATGAATGTTTGGTTTTAAATGATGCGCCTAATAAAAAAAAACACTTCTTACACTACCTCAAATGTAGTTATACTAAAGCTTTTGGAAGGGTGAAATAGAAATAACTTCCCTTTCCTATTTCGCTTTCTACCCAAAAATCACCTGCATTTTTTTCAATAAATTCCTTGCACAATAAAAGCCCCAAACCTGTTCCTTTTTCTCTTTGTGTGCCAAATGTGGTAACAGATTCTTGATTTAAAATCTTTTGTAGTACATCCTCTTTAATACCAATTCCAGTATCAAACACACAAAATTCTACTTTTTCGCCCTTTATTTTAGCATCTATTGAAATGGAATCTCCAGGATTACAAAATTTTATAGCATTGCTTACTAGGTTTCTAATTATAATTTGAACCATATTATTATCTGCGTATACTAATGTATCAGGTGAAACCAATGACGAAATTATCAATTGTTTTTCGGTAGTTCTTGTTATTAATAGTTCAAAAATGTTGGTTATTATCTCATTGATCTTAATATTTTCCGGTCTTACTTCAAAGCCTTTCATCTGATTATTTGCCCACGAAAACAACGTGTTTACCAATTCGGTAGTATTGTTTACATCTCTCAATAAGCCTGTAAGCATTTTTTCAATAGTTTCCTGTGGTAGCTTTTTAAGTTGAAGTAAAGTTAATACACCTGTCAAAGAATTTAATGGGCTTCGCAGATCGTGTGATACAATCGAAAATAGTTTGTCTTTAAAACTATTATTAATTGATAATTCCTTTGCCTGTAACTCTATTTCTGCTTTTTGTCTGTTTATTTCTTTGTTTTTCTCTTTCAATAATATATTCAAACGATTTTTATTTACGTTATTAAAGTATAAAACAACGGCTACAATACACATTGCCACTGATAAAAAGACACCTATCCAAATTTTTACTCGTTGAATCCTTAGTTTATGATTAATGATTAAATCAGATTTTTCTCGCGTTGCTTTTATAATGTCTTCCTTTCTGTCGTAAATATTTTTAGCCTCCAGTTCAAATGTTTTCTTGCGCGTTTCTTCATTAAACACACTATCGGAGTAGCTGTTAAACAGCTTCGAATATTTATATGCTTCGTTAATTTCATTTTTATTTTCGTAGGAATACATCAAAATTTCTGATGCATCCATTATTTCACCCTTCAGTTTTTCATTCTTAGCAGAATCTAAAGCTGGTTTGGCAAAATATATTGCAGAGTCATTTTTATTTAGTTTCTGGTAGCATTTACCTATCAGGATAGCAGTATGAATTTTTCCTAGTTTGTCTTTTGTTTCTATATAATACTTTCTTGGTGGTACAAAATAATTCAATGCCTCTCTATAGTTTCCTTGCGCAAAATATACTTTGCCAATACCACTACTTATAAAAGCCATAGTGTATCTATCTTTAGTTTCTATAGCTATTTGCATTGCTTTTTTATGGTAATACATAGCACTATCATACCTCTTACAAGAATAATATAAGTCTCCCATGTCTGATATTAGAGCTGCAATTTCCACTTTATTATCATTGCCTATCACAAGTAAATTGGCTTTTTGCAATATCAAAAGAGCTTCATTATATCGTCCCATCGAAATGTAATAATCCCCAATGTTTCTGCTTATTCTAGATATCAGGGAACTATCTTTTATTTTTTCAGCAATCGTTAATGCGTCTTGATAGTTCTGCAACATTGGCACTAAATCATTGGTAAGTCTATAACTACTTGCCAATTGTTTTAGGCTTTCAGCTTGTCCTTTTAGGTAATTGCTTTTTTTAGAAAGGTCCAACGCTTTTGTAGCATAAAAACGCATGCTTTCTACATTTAGCGAGTAAAAACCTTTTGCCAACATATAAAGTGTATTTATATAGGCGGTATCCTTTTCAAAATCTTTATGCTTTTGTAGCAGTATGGACTTTTTTTGAAGCTCAGGAATTAATGTGGGTTGAGAATAAAGAAATGAGTTTAAAAATAGTAAAACTATGGTGGTCAATAAAACGCAATATCTAGGTGTGTTAAACATCTGAAGTGTTAAGTGAAACTAATTTGACTAATAAATATTAATCTGTTAGGCTGCAAACTTAAAAATATATTATAAGAATAATGTAGTATAATATTGAATTTCTATTTTTAACAATCAGAATATTCAAGTTTAACAATTGGTATCCTACATCTATTTCCATTGGTTTTAAGCCCAATATAAATGGTAAGTTTCAGCATTTTTTTTATGTGAGTTAGGTACTTTTTACTTTTTCCTCAATCTTCGATGTATGGCGTTTCTCTCCTTTTTAAAATTTATGGTTTATTGGCTTAAAAAACGATTATCTCCTGAGGTTGATTTTCTATCAATAAATGATAAATGATTTTGTTGTGGAAGTTTTTGTATCGCCCAAATTAGTTTTAAAATTCGGATGAGTGTTTTTTTGCTTAAATACTTTTTTACCCTATTGGCTAAATCGATTTTGAATTATGAGATAAAGATAATGTTGTTTTCTATTGACTTGTGTTTACTTTAAAATGGCTTTTCATTATCCTAAAATGCTTTTGGTCTGGATTAGAAAGGCTAGTATTTGACTCTAATTGAAGTTATCTTATATGTAAACAACATTGATTTATCTTAAAGAATCAAAAAGTTGCTGATTAAGGTATCCTTGAAGATAAAAAACTCTCTCTTGAAGATATAAAAAAGGATCTTGAAGATGATTCTGGTCTCTTTTAAAATGAAAAAACCTCACTTTAAAGTGAATAAGCCTCGCTTATAGATGAAAATGACGTTACTTAATACTAATATGGGATTACTTGATATAAATGAGGACTAAAAGTGGTGAAATTAGACTTTAAAAAAGCTGTATAAAATGTGCTTTCATCAATAACTATATCATTTGTAAATGAAAAATTATAGTGCATTATTAATATTTGAAAACCAAATAAATAGTATAAAAAATATATTAATCAAATAAAAAGTATTTTATATAATAAAGTATTGTTTCTACCATTAATAGAACTAACATTGTATGTAAATATTAAGGGGTGTAAATAAAATCTTTAGTTATGGATAAAAATGAAGAAATTAAACCGCATTTTTCTTTTTCTTATGAACATTTGATAACCAAAAGCATTGAAAAAGAAGCTTTCCTAAGACGAGATTTGGCCGATTTGACATCTCGCGGAATGACTGTTGAAAAACTTGATGAAATGAAGGTAGAAAGAACCAACTTTAAGAATATTCCTTCCAATAAAACAGAAAAAGAAGTCCCCGCTAAAAGTATTGATGACCGTAATAAAAAAGCAAGGCAATTGGAAATAGCCATAAGAATAGTAATAAACATTGCTAAAGGTACTTTTGGAGCCAAAAGTGCCATCTTCAGGTCTTTTGGTATTACTCATTTAAGTACGCTTTCGGCTTATATTATGTATAATAAAAGCAAAAATGTAGTTATTAAAGGAAATAATAATATGGCTGCAATGAAACCAAACGGTCTTAAGCCTTTGATGCTTAAAAACATTACTTCTCTAGCCACCGAATTGTTACCATTAATTGCTGCCACACCAATTTTAGCTACTGATGCTATGCTTTTAACTGCTAAAAGGCAAGCCGAAGCAAACAAAGTTTTTGATAGAATGATGGCTTACTGCGAAATAGGTAAAAGTAATTATATGGATGTTGACCTCATAAAATATAATAACTATATAGTGTATGATGCGCCAGCAAAAGTGCTAAATCGAAAGGGCGAAGTACCCGCAAAGAGCCAAAAAAGCCCTAAAACAAATGGGATTAACGGGAATACGAAATTTAGTTTGCGAACAACCGTGGGTAAAAGCACTTTTATGTATTTCGGCTTTAAAAAAGGGGATGCACCGCCTATAAATGCATTGGAAGTATTGGCAAATCAAGACATTTTCATCATTAAAACGGCTTCTCAGTTGGGCTATAATCTCAAAAAAGGGATTATTAAATTAAATATCTACAACCCAAATGAAGGACTAGCCGCATTTTGGGTGAAAATTGGATGATATTAAGTTGTTAGGAGTTAGTTTTTATCAGTAATTAGTAAACAGGGAACATTAATTAGTAATAGTTAGTTGATTGAATATGGTCAGATACTAATGTAAAACTGCATAACAGTTATTAATTTAGAACCAACATCAGATTACCGTTAACTAACCTATAATAATTATCCAAAAAATTTTATAATTCACACATTAATCGGAACATTTTTTATCAGTCAAAATAGAAAATTAAAAAGTAAGATAATCTACAAGCTTCAAGTAGTTATTTTCAAATATTTTGATGCCAATATCTTGCATTTTAATACTTGGCCCACCTCCGCAACTACCAATATTTGACTTAATAGAACATTTCAAATTCGTAAGTACACATTTACATCCTCCCAATAGTTCGTTTTCTTTGCCTCAACACTTAACTTCGCCGCATATATGAAGGTAAGGGCATTAAAAAAAGATAAGGTAAACATTATTACACTTGGTTGTAGTAAAAACTTAGTGGATAGTGAGGTACTTAGCGGACAATTGGTTGCTAACGAAATAGACGTGGTGCACGAAAACAAGAAACTTGACCACAATATTGTGGTGGTGAATACTTGTGGATTTATTGATAAGGCAAAGGAAGAAAGTATTAATACCATACTAGATCAATTGGAGCTTAAACGCCGCGGTAAACTTGATAAAGTGTACGTTACAGGCTGCTTGAGTGAACGCTATAGAGCCGACCTGGAAAAAGAAATGCCTGAAGTGGATTCCTGGTTTGGCACGATGGAACTTCCGTTGATGCTGAAACAATTTGAAGCTGATTATAAAACAGAACTTCTTGGCGAAAGATTATTGAGTACTCCCCAACACTATGCCTACCTTAAAATAAGTGAAGGCTGCAACAGAACCTGCTCATTTTGCGCCATCCCGTTAATGCGTGGTCAGCATGTTAGTAAACCCATTGAAGAATTGGTAAAAGAAGCCGAAGGATTGGTGAAAAAAGGCGTGAAGGAGATCATGCTTATTGCCCAAGAATTGACTTATTATGGCTTAGATATTTACAAAAAAAGAGAATTGGCCAAACTTTTGGATGCGCTTGCCGACGTAAAAGGGATAGAATGGATAAGGCTGCATTATGCCTACCCTTCTAAATTTCCGATGGAGATTTTGGAGGTGATGAAGCGCAGAAGTAACATTTGTAAATATTTGGATATGCCTTTGCAACATGCTAGTAACAACATGTTGAAGGCGATGAAACGAAACATAACCCGCGAAGAAATAAGCGAATTGATACATGATATACGTGAACAAGTTCCAGATATTTGTATACGTACTACGCTGATTGCTGGGTTTCCGGGAGAAACATTGGAAGATATAGAGGAACTAAAAGAGTTTTTAATAGAGCATAAATTTGATAGGGTTGGGATATTTACCTACAGCCATGAGGAAAATACATCGGCACATTTGCTTGAAGATGACATTCCTGAAGAGCTAAAAGAAGAACGAGCCCAAGAAATAATGGAGGTACAGCAGGAGATAAGCCTAGAGAAGAATCAGGCAAAAGTAGGTAAGGTTTTGAAGGTGATAATTGATAAAAAAGAGGCCGGTAGATACCTTGGTAGAACAGAATTTGATAGTGTAGAAGTGGATAATGAAGTGATAATAAACAGCAAGAAAAAGCTTGCCATCGGAGAATTTGTGATGGTGAAGATTACTAAGGCTTTCGATTATGATTTGGAAGGAGAAGTGGTGACCCTTTAGTAGATATGAGATATTAGATATGAGTTATGGGTTAATGAATTTTTAATTTATTAACC